>NZ_BAJW01000123.1 GCF_000613905.1 Acetobacter persici JCM 25330 | reverse complement strand
GACATTGGAATGTCCGGATGGTGAAAATATGCGCGGGCCGCGATGTGCAGAGGCCGACCGATAAAAACCCTGGCTTCGTGAAGGATCCTGTGACGCATCCTGTCGTAGGTTTCGAATGAATAAGGAGGAACAAGTGAGGGGGCAGGTTCTGAAAAAAAATCTGAATATTCTTTGTTTTGATAACGGGTTTTGTAAACGGTTTTGAGGGTGTCAAGCTGCTCGAAAAGACTATTGCGGCTAATCTGGCTCAATTCATCGTCCTGTTGAGACATGAATAAAGACCGGAAACTTTGTCCATCAGGGGGGCCGGCTGCGAGGGTTTCCCGCAGACCCTGTTCAAGAAGGATCTGCGCCACCCGAAGCCAGGCGGTCGGGGAGGGTTGGTGTTGGGATGATTGACCGCATGATGTTGCTGTCGTTTGGGGAGGGCGCGGTTGCTCTGGTGTGAGGCACTCCAAAAGGAGAGTCTGCATGCGGAAGTTCAAAAACCTGTCTTTTACGTTTAGTTGAACTAAAACCGTTCTGGGTGTGCTTTGCATGGTCCGTTGGAGCCTCGAAAAAGCTGTTTCTTCACAGACAGATAGAGCAACTGGATCATATCGGTATTTTTTCTGCTCCCACAAGATAATATCGATATTCTGTCCCACATCGGCGGTTATCATTTTTAATGCAGAACAGGCTATGAGTCCCCTTCAAAAGAGACTCCTCCTCGTTGAGCCGTTCGGACAGGGTATCTGCATAACTCCAGTTTGGGGTAAGCAGAAAAGGATGATCGGAATGCTGCGGGATAATCGCATCCGGGCCATGTCGTCGGAACAAAGAATAGCGTGGTTGAGTCGCAATACACGCTACAATTCAGAGACAGATATACTTGAGATGTGGAATATTGTTACATGGGGTTGGAAAGAAGTGACGCTGAAGACCATCGGACTGATCTATCCAGCAGAGGTTCGTGGCGCGACGATTGCCTGGAAGTCCTGGGACAATGTTCGTGAAATTGCGGCCCGATATCCTTATGATTCCAATAAAAAAGGCGATATGCCGGTTTATTCAAATCCGGTTCGTCAGGAATGGATAGAGAGAAGTCGCCGGATTGGACATAAAACCGGAAAACTGGAGATATGGAATATTATTTTTGGATGTTGGGTTCCCGTGACTCTCGAGACGCTGGCGGCGAATTATTCCGTGGCTTACTGGCATAGTATCGGTCTCGAAAGAGCCTGGATTGAACTGCAGAGTGGCGATATCGAAATAGAAAAAGAGGAGATGAGTTTTGATGAGTCTGTCAGGCTTGTTTCTGAAAAGCTCTTTGGAAAAGGGAGTGATGTCGCGGCAAATTATGAAGAACGCATTTACGTCCTCAATGAAGACGTTAATCTTCCAGAAGAAGTAAAAAACGATAATTCACCCAATAAAAAATTGGATTTTATGACGCGACTGCCAGAAAGGATTCCATCGTGCCTTGAACATTGGGCTGCAGCGCAAACAGCTCCCGTGACGTCCAGACTTGTGACGGAGGATTTGCTCGGGTGCGCTTGGCCCCTGTCAACATCACAGATGAGGGCCCTGGCAAATACTATGCGCCAGGCAGGATGGGAATTAACCCGCAAGGCGAGTATCAGGTTCTGGCTCAAAGTAGATCAGAAGTGATCAGAGTAGTGGAAATTATGGCGTCTCTTGTGTTCAGAGGAAGGGGCATGTTGCCTATGAAAATATTATTCTTCCGAAACCGTAATAACTCAATTCCACCACACATATAATATTAGTATTCAGATGCATTTTGAGGTGAAAGTGCAAGCTCCTTCTGAGGGAGGGAGCTTGCAGAAACATCAGGTGTCAAGGCGCTGACGGGTAATCAGTATAGCCATGAGCCCCTTGTGAGTACCAGGTGCGGATATCGTCCTTATTCAGGGGAAGGTTATTTTCCAGACGATGCACCAGATCCGGATTGGCAAGGAAAGGCCGACCGAATGCAATAGCATCTGCCACACCAGTGGCAACCGTTTCGATCGCGTCTTCCCGTGTGTAGTCCTGATTCAAAACTAATGGTTTCGTGAAAACTTGGCGGATTGGTCCATGGAGCTTTGGCTGGTCGGTCTTGCCAAATGTACCATTGGGGCCGGGTTCGCGCAGTTCGAGGAAAGCAATATTAAGATCGTTCAGGAGCTTTGCTGCAGGCACAAAAACCTGTTCGGGATGGCTATCGATGCACCCCTGGGTGTCGCCATTCGGTGAGAGCCTTACGGACGTTCTGTCTGCACCAGTCGTGGCGATCACCCGTTCTGTGACCTCATGCAAAAAACGAATACGGTTTTCAGGAGAACCACCATAGTCGTCGGAGCGGTGGTTGGTGCTGTCCCGAAGAAATTCATCAATCAGATAGCCGTTAGCGGCGTGAATCTGGACCCCATCAAAGCCGGCAGCCAACGCATTGCGGGCAGCTTTTTCGTAATCATTCAAAATGCGGGCAATATCATCTTTGTTAAGAGGACGAGCGACTTCGGGAGCCTGTTTCCCATCATAGGTATGTAATGGCTCAAGGGCCTTCGTCGCTGAGGCGGAGACTGGCTGCTGGCCCGTCACACTGGAATGCACCATACGGCCCATGTGCCAGAGCTGGGCTACGATTTTTCCGCCCTTCGCGTGCACGGCCGCAGTAATTGGTTTCCATGCTTCGACCTGCTCCTGCGACCAGAGGCCCGGTGCATACGGCCACCCAAGACCTTCCCGGCTGATCCCGGTTGCTTCCGAGATAATCAGCCCTGCATCGGCACGCTGAGCATAATACTCAGCCATAATGGCGGTTGGAAGATGCTCTCGGGTGCCTCTGGCGCGTGTCAGCGGCGCCATGAGAATTCTGTTTCTGGCGTAAATACTTCCCAGTTCAATAGGCTCAAACAGGCTGGGCATGACAGATCCTTCCTAAAAAATACAGTTTCTATAAACTGGGTAAGCTTCATGGGGATTACAACAGGACGCTTGATGCGTTGCCGGGTCGCGTCCCTTAACGACCAACTCATTTCACTCCCTGACTGTTTGTTCCATTGGCCTGAAAGACGAAGTCCGGACAGCCACCCCGGCCTTTCGGTGTCGGGACTGCGACTGCCCGGAAGTGCTTTCTTATGGCGTTGAGTGGAATGCCTTGTGGCCTTCTGCATCCAAAGCTGTGAAATCCTCATCGGAGAGCGGGATATCTGCGGCGGCGATATTCTGTTCCAGATGGGCGATCTTGGACGTGCCTGGGATCGGAAGCATCACCGGGCTGCGTTTCAGAACCCAGGCCAGGGCAATCTGACCTGGGTGGGCGCCGTACTGCGTTGCCATGGTGTCCAGAATAGACCCCGGTTTGGCAAGATCGCCAGCGGCAAGCGGGAACCACGGGATGAACCGATGTTCTGCACCGAGCAGTAGTCGAGCACTTCCTCGCTGGTGCGGTCGACGAGATTATAGCGGTTCTGGACGGTCGCGACCTTGAAGAATTTCGACGCGGCCTTGATATCGTCGACGGAAACCTCGCTCAGTCCCGCGTGGCGGACCAGTCCCTGATCAATGAAGGACCGGACCGCATCGAACTGCTCGTCCGCCGGGACACTGGGATCGATCCGGTGCAACTGCCACAGATTGATCTGCTCGACGCCGAGATTGCGCAGGCTCTTGTGTACCTGCTGGAGCAGATATTCCGGCCGTCCGACCGGCTTCCAGATGTCCGGTCCCGAACGGGTCAGCCCTCCCTTCGTCGCGATGACGAAGTCTTTGGGATAGGGATGCAGCGCCTCCCTGATCAGCCATTCCGAGACATCCGGTCCGTAGGAATCCGCCGTGTCGATGAAGTTGACGCCGAGTTCGGGAAGATGTTTCAGCGTGCGGACGGCTTCATCATGGTCGGCGGGTGGTCCCCATATCCCCGGCCCCGTAATGCGCATGGAGCCGAAGCCCAGCCGGTTGATTTCTAGATCGCCTCCGATTCTGAAGGTGCCGGATAGGGAGGCGTTGAAAGCTGTATCGGTCATGGTCCTTGGTCCTTTTTTCTGCGGGTGGGTTGTGATCAATCATTCCATCAGGCTGCGAAGCCGCCATCGATATTGTATGCAACGCCGGTGATGATGCCGGCCTCTGGCCCAGCAAGATACGCGACCAGTCCTGCGATCTCCGCGCTTGTAGCGTGGCGTTTGATCGCCATGAAGTCGTGCATTACGTCTTTCAGCGGGCCATCGGCAGGGTTCATGTCGGTATCGGTAGGACCGGGCTGGACAACGTTGACGGTGATACCGCGCGCTCCGAAATCACGTGCCAGTCCTTTGACCATGCCTTTCAGTGCGGGCTTGCTGGCGCTGTAGGCTGCAAGGCCAGTCATCGGCATACGGTCGGCATTGGCTGAGCCGATGAAGATGATGCGACCGTTGTCGGGCATAGTTCGTGCAGCAGAAACCGCCGCATGATAAGGCGCGTGGATATTGATACGGAAAAGCCGGTCGATGTCATCCGGCGGCATGTCCAGTGGATCACCCGCGCCAAGAATTCCAGAGTTGACGACCAGCACATCGAGAGGACCGAGCGAGGCGATCAGCGCAATGAGAGAGTCCCGGTCGCCACTGTCGGCGCGCATGGCCCTGCTTCCGGTCTCTGCCGCCAGGGCCTGAGCATCGTCAGGGGAGGACAGATACGTGAAAACGACTTTCGCACCATCTGTTGCGAAGCGGCGGACAATGGCGGCCCCAATCCCGCGGCTGCCGCCAAGCACGAGGCGGATTTGCCATTAAAGCTGCTCATGACTGTGTTTCCATCAACGCCAGAATTTCTGCCAGCATGTCGAACGCTGGCTGGTAGATATGTATCGGCATTCTGGCCTCCATGCTGGCTGCGTGTTCGGCAGCCGCTTCAAACTGACCGCGCCACCGGATAAATGTGCGATCGCCATCCGTTACGGGCAGAAGCGTGATGGTCGATCGGTAATTCCGGATCGGTAAAGCCGCTTCAATGATCGAGAAGGTCACCGCATGATCCACGTCGGACAGCGCCAGAAGCTGTTCACGGATGACACCGACATCGCCCATTTCAACACGACGGATCGCGCCAACACGGTCGCCGGGATCATCGCCTTCGATCACGCAGGTTTTCACACCCGGCAACCAGCTTCCAAGGGCACCGAAATCACGGATCAGTCCCCATACGGATGAAACAGATGAAGGAATGACACTGCTGGCCATAACGTGGATCATCGGGACTTTCCTGCTCGTGTCTGTCTGGTCGTCATAGCGACTGGCCTCCCGTTACCTCGATGCGTTGGCCATTCACCCAACGCATGTTGTCGGACAGAAGGGCACGCACCGCAGCTCCAATGTCGTCGGGTTGTCCGACACGCCCCAGCGGCGTGATCTCTGCGAGGTTTTTGTTGATCGTGGCATCATCACGAACCAGGCCACCGCCGAAATCCGATGCAACCGCGCCGGGGGCGACGGCATTGACCGTAATGCCCCGCTCGCCCAGTTCCTTTGCCATGTAGAGCGAAATGACCTCGGTTGCGGCCTTCATGGCCGAATAGGGACCATGATCCGTTAGGTAAAAACGGGTGGCGGCAGAGGTGATGTTGAGAATGCGGCCTCCATCGCGGATCAGCGGAAGGAGCGCTACCGTCAGCAGGTAGGGGCCCTTGAAGTGGATGTTGTACTGGTTGTCGAGTTGTTCGGATGTCGCGGCATCGAAGCGTGTGTGAATGATGTTGCCAGCGTTCTGGACAACATAATTTAGTTCCTGCTGCCCGAACTCGTTTGCGAGAAAGGCTTTGACGCGGTGAGCAAAATCCGTGAACGACGCATGGTTCGTGATGTCCAGTTGCAGCATGCGCAGCTTTGCGCCCTGCTGGCTGAGGGCGCATTCGGCTGCTTTCGCCTCATCCTCATTGGCATGATAAGTGCCGATCACGCTGATGCCGGAGGCTGTCAGATGTTTCGCAATACTGTAGCCAATGCCACGATTGGCGCCCGTGACGAAGGCGATTTTTGATGTGCTCATGATCGGATTCCTTGAAGAGGCATGGCGTCGTGTTCTGAGGATACCATTTCCATACCAATTGATCCATAATTGGAGCACGAGGTAACGTCAAGAATTTGTGGACCAACTGATATGGAATTCTCCTATCAGGTCCGGATCGTCGCTGTCAGATCGTCTGCGCTTTCATGACTGTTTTTCTATTCCCGGCTCCACCGCGTTGATATCCCACAGTGTCAGGAGAGACGTGACGGCTGCATCCAGAGTATCTGAGATAGTCCCGTCCCGGGCTTCGCATGTCATGCCGTGGAAAAAAGTCGCGAGAATGTCGGGCAGGACCTTTGTCGCCGGGGACGCTTTTAATTCGCCAAGTGCGATGGCGCGTTCCACGCAAGCTCTGATGCCCTTACGCGTGCGCTGTCGTTCTGCCGCGAGGAGCGCCTGGACGGGTTCGTTTTCAGGTGAGCAGTTACTGGCGCCACAGACGACCAGACACCCGGCCGGGTGCGTGCAGGTTGCCTGCATGCGCGCCGAGCCCCGCAACGTCCGTTCGATGGCATCGCGCGGGGACAGGCTCTCGTCCCATAAGGGCGCCATCACCTGTCCGTAGGTCTCCAGATAACGTTGCACGACTTCGCGGAACAGGGCTTCCTTCGAGCCGAACGCGGCATAGAAGCTCGCGGGCGAGATATTACCCATGCAGGACTTGAGTTGGGTCAGGGAGGTCGGCTCATAGCCCTGCGCCCAGAAGAGTGCTGTGGCGGCGTCAATCGCCTTGTCGCGGTCAAATTCACGAGGACGCCCAGTCCGCGCCATGCTATCGCTCCTTCCGAAAGACTTCCATATTAAATGATCCAGAAATAATTGCCAAGATTTTGCTGCTCCCATATATGTGTATCAACCGATCCGTATATGAGTGGCGCATGACCCCGAAGACAACGTTACCCTCACAAAATTCCAATGAACGCCTGCCTGTTGCTGGTCTGCTCGCACTGGCAATGACCGGCTTTATCTGCATCATGACCGAAACTCTGCCGGCCGGTCTGTTGCCTGAGATTGGTGCAGGTCTGCATATTTCCTCTGCGCTGGCCGGGCAGATGGTGACGGCTTATGCCATAGGCTCACTGAGTGCGGCGATCCCGCTGACACTCGTCACGCAGCGATGGCGGCGCAGGAAGGTTCTGCTGCTGGCGATCATAGGTTTCGTGGTGTTCAATTCCATTACCGCGTTTTCGACGCATTACGGCGCGACCCTCGTGGCCCGGTACGGAGCGGGTGCGGCGGCGGGTCTCGCCTGGGCGTTGCTGGCCGGCTACGCACGCCGGATG
>NZ_BAJW01000124.1 GCF_000613905.1 Acetobacter persici JCM 25330 | reverse complement strand
TCTGGCATGGCGATACGTCCCGGCCGGAAAGCCCGCGCTGCGCGCCACCGCGCAGGAAGTGGCCCGTATCGTGCGCGGGCGGCTGGCCAACCCGGACTGGATTGCCGGGATGCAGAAGCACGCTACGCCGGCGCTGCGGAACTGGCGCGTGGGCTGGAGGCCCTGCATGGGTTTGCCGCCACCCTGCCACAGCGGTTTGACCAGCAGTTTGACAGGGTTTTTGCCGCCACACTGGGGGATAGCGCGTGTGATACGTTCCTCCGGCGCACCAACCCCGCCGCACGGGAGGCCATGCGCGCCCGTTTTGCGGACGTCTGGCAGCGCGGCCTGTGGCACCCGCGCGGCAACAGTGTGGCGCAGGTGCTGGAAGGCGGTCTGCCGCCCGTGCTGCATGCCGCCTCCGGTCCGGAAGTTTCCCCACAAAGGCCCGAAAACGAGATGGTCCGCGAACAGACGCTGAACACGCAGGGGTCTCAGCAGAGGTCTCACACGCCGGAGGAGCGCGCATGAGCGTCCGTGCGATCATGGTGGCCGCCCCGCGCTCCGGCGGCGGAAAAACTACCGTTACGCTGGCGCTGCTGGCGGCCTTCCGGCGGCGCGGTATCCGGGTGGGGGCGGCCAAAACCGGCCCGGACTATATTGACCCGGCTTTTCATGCCGCCCTGACAGGCCGCCCCGGCCTGAATCTGGATAGCTGGTGCATGAACCCGGCCCTGCTGGCCGCAACGCTGGAGGCCGCCCGGCAGGATGTGGACCTTGTGGTGGTGGAATCCGCAATGGGGCTGTTTGACGGGCTTGTGGCACCGCAGGGTGGGCGCGGCGCACCGTCTGACATTGCTGCGCGGTTTAACATTCCCGTGCTGCTGGTGCTGGATGTCTCAGGGCAGGGCCAGACAGTCGGGGCCGTGGCACATGGTTTTGCCACATGGCAGCCGGAGGTGCAGGTGGCAGGCGTCGTGCTGAACCGCGTGGCCTCTCCCCGCCATGCCCGCCTGACAGAAGAGGCCATTCGGGCGGCGGGTCTGCCGGTCTGTGGCACCTTGCTCCGCCAGCCCGGCACGCCCCTGCCGGAGCGGCATCTGGGGCTGGTGCAGGCGCGGGAGCATCACGGCCTGACAGACTGGCTGGAAGATCTGGCGGACAAGGCCGAGCGGGAACTTGACCTTGACGCCATTCTCGCCACCGCCCGCCCTCTGCCGGATACGCTTTTACAGGCTGACCCCCTTCCGCCCGGTGCGCTCCCGCCGCCCGGCCAGCGGATTGCGCTGGCGGATGATGCCGCGTTTTCATTCCTGTATGGCCATCTGGCCCTGTTCTGGCGGCGGGCAGGGGCGGAGATCATACCGTTTTCCCCGCTGGCGGACGAGGCGCCGGACCCGTCGTGTGATGTCTGCTGGCTGCCGGGCGGATACCCGGAACTCCATGCGGGAAAGCTGGCTGCGGCGGAACAGTTCCGGCGTGGTCTGGCCACATTCGCCACTACCCGCCCGGTGCATGGGGAATGTGGGGGCTTCATGGTGCTGGGTGAGGCGCTGGAAGATGCGCAGGGTACGCACCATCGCATGACGGGCCTGCTGGGGCACGTCACATCCTTTGCGCGCCGCAAGCTCAATCTGGGCTACCGGGAGGCGACCCTGCTGGCACCCTCGGCACTGGGGCAGGCAGGCACCACCCTGCGCGGGCATGAATTCCATTACGCCACAGTGCTGGAGGCCGGAGCCGATGCACCGCTCGCGTATCTGCGGGCGGGTGATGGCACGGACCTTGGCCCATGCGGCGGGCGCAGGGGCGGTGTGTCCGGTTCATTTTTCCATGTGCTGGCTTGTGGTCCTGCGGCGCTGCCCCCACATCCTGCCGTGCCTCATACCGGGTCTGCCTGAAATGCACGGAGCCGGGCGGGGCAGTGCTGCGTTGAACAACGCGGGTTGTAACAGCGCAGGGTGTAGCAGCAGGTTTGGGCGCGCCGGGGCGATCCCGGCCATGCAGGTCTGCCTGAGGAGAGAAAAATGGCGCAGTCTTTCCCCGTTTTGTTAGTGCGCCACGCACCGGTGATGGTGCCGGAGGGCGTATGTTACGGGCGGCAGGACGTCGCCCTGCGTCCGGGGTGGGAACGGGTCACATCCGGGCTGGCCGTACTGGCGCAAGGCGCAGTCTGCCGGGTGCTTTACACCTCTCCCGCCGCCCGTTGCCAGCAGATGGCCCGCAAGCTGGCAGCCTCGACAGGCATGGAACTGCGCATTGACCCCCGGCTGGCGGAAATGAACTTCGGGGAATGGGAAGGTCGGCTCTGGCAGGATATTGACCGCGGCTTACTGGATGCCTGGGCGGCGGACCCGGAAGGATTTGTCCCGCCGGGTGGTGAGAGTGGCCGCGCGTTATGCCATCGGGTCCGGGCATTCTGGCAGGAGGTGCAGCAGGCAAGCACCCCGGCCTGTGTCCTGTCTCACGGTGGCCCGTTGCGGGTGCTGAGCGCGCTTGCCGCCGGAACCCCCCCCGCCTTGCTGGCCCCTTCCATGCCACAGGGGTTTGCGCGGCTGTTTATGGTTGGCGCCTCCGCAGACCTCACTCCAGAGACGGAAGAGGATGCCGCGCCACAAAGCAGGCGAGAAACAGGGGCACCCACCGGGTCAAAGACCAGCGGGTCAGTGACGCAGCGTCTGTCGCCCGTCGTCCCTCTCTGGCCGCGCAGGCACCGTCCTGTCCCGGCTGA
The DNA here is from genome assembly GCF_000613905.1 of Acetobacter persici JCM 25330. Taxonomy (GTDB): domain Bacteria; phylum Pseudomonadota; class Alphaproteobacteria; order Acetobacterales; family Acetobacteraceae; genus Acetobacter; species Acetobacter persici. The sequence continues at coordinate 4,583 of NZ_BAJW01000124.1, read as the reverse complement.
ACCTGCCCTCACTTTTCCAAAAACCGATACAGGCTCCATTCTGACATGATCTCTGCCATCCCCCCCTCCACCCCGGAGCAGGACGCCGCCCGTCACCGCGAGAAAATGCAGAAACGCAAGGCCGTGCAGGATCAGGAAGTCGCGGGCAAGCAGATCGAAAAAGGTCTGCTGATGGTCCATACCGGGCCGGGCAAGGGCAAATCGACCGCCGCCTTCGGTCTGGCCCTGCGCACCGTAGGGTACGGCCGCCGCGTGGTGGTGGTGCAGTTTATTAAAGGCGCGTGGGATACAGGGGAGCGCCGGGCGCTGGAACGGTTTGAAGACCTTGTGGCGTTTCACGCGCTGGGGGAAGGCTTTACGTGGGAAACACAGGACCGCGCGCGGGATATTGCGGCCTGCCAGCAGGCATGGGCCGTCGCGAAAGAGGCCCTTTCCCGCCCGGATGTGGCTCTGGTCGTGCTGGATGAACTCAATATCGCCCTGCGGTATGATTATCTGCCCCTGCCGGATGTTCTGGCTGCCTTTGCGGCCCGGCCTCCCGGCCAGCATGTTGTCGTGACAGGCCGGAACGCTAAACCCGAGCTGGTCGAGGCGGCGGATCTGGTTACGGAAATGTCTCTGGTCAAACATCATTTTAAAAATGGTGTGCGCGCCCAGCAGGGAGTGGAGTTTTGAGCGCACGTGTTCTCATGGTGCAGGGAACAGGCTCAAGTGTCGGTAAATCAACTCTGGTGGCGGGGCTGGCGCGGGCCTTTACCCGGCGCGGCCTGCGGGTGCGGCCCTTTAAACCGCAAAACATGTCCAACAATGCAGCCGTAACAGCCGACGGCGGAGAAATAGGGCGCGCGCAGGCCTTGCAGGCCCGTGCGTGCGGCGTGCGCCCGACTGTGGATATGAACCCCGTCCTCCTCAAACCGCAGGGTGAGACTGGGGCGCAGCTTGTGGTGCGCGGGCAGGTGCGGCACAGCCTCGGCGCGCGGGACTATCAGAACCGTAAAGACACACTTCTGCCTGTGGTGGTCGAGAGTTTTCAGACTCTGGCCGCACAGGCCGATCTGGTTCTGGTAGAAGGGGCAGGCTCCGCGTCTGAAATCAATTTACGGGCGCGTGACATTGCCAATATGGGCTTTGCAGAAGCCGTCAACGCCCCGGTCGTGCTGGTAGGGGATATTGACCGTGGCGGGGTGATCGCCAGTCTGGTCGGCACACAAACTGTCCTGCCCCCGCAGGATGCCGCCCGCATCAAAGGCTTTATCGTCAATAAAATGCGCGGTGATATCTCACTGTTTTATGATGGGATGGACTTCATTGCCCAGCGCACCGGCTGGGCTGCTCTGGGGCTGGTGCCGGACCTTCCTGTTGTCCGTTCTCTCCCGGCGGAAGATGCGGCCGACCTTATGAGCACGCTGGCAGCCTCTCAGCCGGCATCCCGGCCAATATCCCGGCCCGCATCCCAGAGGGTCTTTCAGTCTGCCCCTTCTGCGGCCCCTGTGTACATCCCTGTGCATAACGGGGATGATAAACCCGCACCCCGCCTGCGTATTGCAGTAATCCTCCTGCCAATGATTGCCAATTTTGATGATCTGGACCCGCTCTGTTCAGAACCTGGCGTGCAGATCCTGCCTGTGCAGCCCGGCCAGAGCCTGCCGGAGTGTGACCTTGTCCTGCTCCCCGGTTCTAAAGCCACACTGGCGGACTTAGCGATATTCCGCGCGCAGGGCTGGGCGGAGGCTCTCAAGGCCCATCTGGCGCGTGGCGGGCATGTTATGGGGCTCTGCGGCGGGTATCAGATGCTTGGGCAAAGCGTTGCAGACCCACACGGCACGGAAGGCGCCGCCGATGAGGCTCCCGGCCTCGGCCTGCTGGCGGTGGACACGGTGCTGAGCAGCAGCAAACGCCTGCAAGAGGCGTCCGGCCATCTTGCCGGAACGGCTCTCGCAGTCTCCGGATATGAAATTCATACAGGCCAGACCACCGGGCCGGACCGCGCCCAGCCCCTTCTGGTCCTGAACGGGGCCGGGGAGGGGGCTATCTCTGCCTGCGGTCAGGTTTATGGCACGTATCTGCATGGTGTGTTTGACCATCGGCCTGCCCGCATGGCCCTGCTGGCGCGTGCGGGCGGCGCAGCTTTCCGCCCCGGTGGATGCTGGTATACGGCCAGCCTGCCAGAGCGGCATGAGGATGGTGTGGAACAGGCGCTCGACAGGCTGGCGGACCATCTGGAAGCCCACATCTCTCTGGATACGCTTCTCGCTCTTGCGACCGTGCCGAGTTATGCAAAGTGCCAGACAGAACAGGTAGTTTCTTCGTAAGGGAGCATAGCCCCCTCAGCATAGGGCACCCCAAAAGCCAGCAGACCAGTCTCAGGGGTGTTTCATAATGCCTTTCCAGCGGGCCACGTCCTGCGCCATACCGGCGGTGGACGAGGTATCAGTCTGGATATCGTCCGCGCCGGTCACAATTTTTACCCAGTGGTTAGGTAATAATCCCTCCGCTCAGAGCACCACATTTTCCCTTTTTCCAGTCACTCTCTTCATCCGCATGCGTGAGAGAGACAGAAGAAAACGCGGGAACAGCCAGAGCCCCACGGCATTTTTTATCAGGCATCCTTAAGAAGAAATGAAAAAAAGAACGCCAGAATACCAACCATAAAAAACGCGGCCTTCCGGAACAGGAAGGCCGCGCTCAGAACGCTCAGGCAGAGTGTTCTGTTGTCCCCGAGCTTAGCTGGCCGGAGCCGTCCGGGCCGTGGTGCCGAGACGATACCCTTCGCGTTTGAGGATCTGGATGGCCGCTTCAGAATATTTCCCCGTCAGCGGTGTGACATCCCCCGGCGCACACCAGAAGCTGAGGGTCACGGCAATATTGGCAGGCTGCGGCAGAAAGCCGACAGCGGGGGCAGGTGTTTTGAGAACAAGCGCGTCATTCTCAACCGCTCCAAGCAGGAGCGCACGCGCTTTATCAATATCATCGTTATAATCAATCAGCACCGTAACGGACGCCTGAAGCCTGTCAGACTGAGAGCTGTTGACAACAATATTGTTGGAAAGAGTGCCGTTGGGCACATAAATCATCTCGTTTTTGGCGTCACGCAGAACGGTGCGGAACATCTCGATGGATTCCACCGTTCCGGCGCTGCCGCCAGCCACAATGGAGTCCCCAACCTTGAAGGGGCGGAACAGCAAAATCAGCACACCACCGGCAAAGTTCGCAAGGCTTCCCTGCAACGCCATACCCACGGCCAGACCAGCAGCACCCAGCACAGCAACAAAGGATGTGGTGGCAATCCCCACCATGGAGGCCACGCTGATCAGCAGCAGCGCCTTCATCAGCAGGCCCGCAACGCTCAGCAGAAAGCCCTGAAGTGTGGGCTCAATATGGCTTGCGGACATCATCCGGCCCATGGCGTGCGTCACCATGTTGATAATTTTCCAGCCGACCAGCAGCACAATAAGAGCCAGCACAACCTGCCCCGTGTAGCTCAGCACTGTCGGGAGCCAGGCATTAAGCTGGACCCATAATGAATTGACCTGATGTTCCATAACCATCCCTGAATTGTCTGTTCATCACGCGTACGCACCAGCGCACTTCCCTCTTAGTCCAGCCTATTATGGGCAATTTCAAGACCAGAGACGGGAATTGTGACTACATAAAACCCCTCGCTTCCCCAAAACTCCCGCGCGGAGCCGCGCTCCAGCCACATCCGGCTCCGGGTATGGCGGAGCAAAAGCCCATAGTCTCTTTTTCGATACAAAGTGAAGGAGAAGGTAAAAAATTCTAACATATTGAAAAAATGAAATATTTCAGAAAATCCGCAGCCGGAAGAGTTTTAAAAACCCGTAACAGGGGTACCTCTGAACCCGTTTCTGAGATAAAACAGAGACTTTACTGCCAGACAGGAAGCAAAGCCCGTGTCAGCCCCAAAAATTCTGATCAGCGCCTGTCTGCTGGGTCGTCCGGTCCGTTATAACGGCTCCGCAAAGACCGTCTGCATCCCGCTCTGGCTGTCTGGCAGCAGGCTGGCCAGCTTGTGATAATCTGCCCGGAAGTCGCCGCCGGGTTCAGTACACCACGCCCCCCGGCGGAAATCACACACGGCCAGTCCGGACCCGACGTGCTGGCACACACCGCGCGCGTGCAGGATATAACCGGGGCAGATGTTACAGCCCAGTTTTTGACGGGAGCCAGAGTCGCTCTTGCACTCGCTCAGGACCATAACTGCCAGTTTGCCATTCTGACGGACGCCAGCCCCTCCTGCGGCAGCAGCCATATTTATGACGGGTCCTTTAAAGGCAAAAAACATCCCGGCACCGGTGTGACCACGGCCCTCCTTCGCGCTCATGGCGTGCAGGTTTTTGCGGAAACGGAAATTGACCAGTGCGTGCATTTACTGGATCAACTTGAACAAAAAAGATTTTCCTCCCCGGGAAAATAAAATCCAAACAGAAAAAACATTTAATAAGTGTCAATAAAATATAGAAATACGCATTTTTATCTTAACAAATAAAAAGCTCGGCAGCTTAGTTCTGCCTCTGCCTCTGCCTCTGCCTCTGCCTCTGCCTCTGCCTCTGCCTCTGCCTCTG
>NZ_BAJW01000125.1 GCF_000613905.1 Acetobacter persici JCM 25330 | reverse complement strand
CCCCGGCCTGTCAGACCATCCGCCCGCAGGCGGCGGCACACGTCCGGTAGTAGGCAGCCTGATCAGCACCTGGGGGTCAGCCACCGAATCTGGACCCGCCACGGGCATGACCTACCGCACAGCCCCCGGTGCCTCCGTCCGTACGCCCTGTTCGGGCCGCGTTGATTTTGCAGGGCCGTTCCGCACCTACGGGCAGATGGTAATTCTCAACTGCGGGCAGCATTACCGCTTTGTTATGGCAGGATTTTCTGCGCTGGACGTCGCAACCGGGCAGGCCTTGTCCAAAGGCGCGCCTGTGGGACATATGAGCACTTCAGGCAGTTCCGGCACGCTGTTTATCCAGTTGCGGCACGGGCAGAAACCCGTCAATCCGGCGCCTTTCCTGTAAGGAAAAACCCAGAGACAGTTTGCCAGCCCGGCGGAAGCGGCTAATCTCGCCCAACTGCATGGCGGACACGGGCAGCACTTTGCGCTACAACGCAAAACTGAGCCATACGCTGTAACATTCGACAGGACACGACCGCACGGGTGGTGCACCCGGCGACAGGAGACGAGATCGCATGAAGTTCCGCACAGGTCTGATGCTTGGCGCCACTTTTCTGGCAGGCCTTGCCGTGGCCTCCCACCCCGGAGCGCTGCCGGGCATAGGCATGCTCGCCTCCCCCGCCATGGCAGAAAAGGCACCGGACGCCTCTCCCACCAGCAACCATGCCGAAACCTATCGCCTGCTCACCCTGTTCGGCACCGTGCTGGACCTTGTGCGCGCCGATTATGTCGAGCCGGTTTCTGATAAAGACCTGATCACCAATGCGCTGAACGGCATGCTGACCGGCCTTGACCCCCACAGCTCCTACATGACCGAAAAACAGTACGCGGACATGATGGTGCAGATGAAGGGCGAATTCGGCGGCCTTGGTCTGGAACTGCAACAGCAGGACGGGCACATCCGCGTTGTCTCCCCGGTTGATGGCACGCCGGGCTTCCGCGCCGGGATCAAGCCGGGGGATTACATTATTGCCGTGGACGGCCACCCTGTGGACGGCACCCCGCTGGATGAAGCCGTGAAAAAAATGCGCGGCAAGCCAAACACCAAAATCACGCTCACGCTGGTGCGGGAGAAAACCCCCAAACCGATTATCCTGACGCTGACGCGTGAGAACATCCATATCGAAGTCATTAAGTCCGCGCTGTATGACCGGATTGGCTACATCCGCATTGCCCAGTTCAATGAGGAAACGGAAAAAGGTCTTCTCAAGGCTTACAACCAGCTTAAACAGCAGGCCGGTGGCAAACTGGCCGGGCTGGTGCTGGACCTGCGGAATGACCCCGGCGGCCTGCTGAATCAGGCCATTGATGTGTCCTCCAGCTTTATCCGCTCGGGCGAGATTGTTTCCACCCGCGCCCGCCATCCGAAAGACAGCCAGCGCTGGGATGCGCACGGCACAGACATTACCGATGGTCTGCCGATTGTCGTGCTGATCAACGGCGGGTCTGCTTCCGCGTCTGAAATTGTCTCCGGCGCGTTGCAGGACCACCATCGCGCCGTGCTGCTGGGCACGAAGTCTTTTGGGAAAGGCTCTGTGCAGTCCATCATGCCCATTCCGGGCAATGGCGCGATCCGGCTGACAACCGCACGGTATTACACCCCCTCCGGCCGCTCCATTCAGGGGCTGGGCATCACGCCCGATATCGCCGTGAAGGAAACGCGGGAAGACCCCGGCTTCAGCCTGCATGAAGCTGACCTTGAACATATCTTGAAAAATCAGGGCGGGAACCAGACCAAGGCTGTGCCGCGCACGGACCTGCCCGCCATTGCAAAGGATATTGCCGGTGAGCCACCGGCCAACTGGCCGGAATTTGACTACACAAAACCCGCAACCGACTTCCAGCTCCAGCAGGGGCTGCGGGTTGTCCGTTCTATGGCCGGGCTGCCTGCGCCGGACCCGTCAGCCTCTCTGCCCGCGGCCAAGCCCCCTGCCGGGAAAGACGCGGATAAGGATAAAGCGGACAAAGACGCCAAAGCCCACCACTAACAGCAGCGCGAGGCCCGTCCGCCATGTCCAGCCCATCTTCTGGCACGCCTGAGGAGCCACGCAAGGCTTCTCTGTGGCAGCAGATGCCTGCGTCTGGACGGGCCTTCCTGTCTTTCTGGGGCGGCTGCACGGCGCTGGCGGGTGTTGTCGCCCTGACCCTGCAGATCATGGGCCCACCCTATGCGGAGGTCAGCGGGCAGGACATTGACGTAGGCACCGCCACCCCCACGGTCCTCGCGACCCTCGCGCATAAAACAGATATTCCCGCCCCGATGGGGGACCTGCTGACGGATGATATCGGCCCCGGCGGGTTTGCGCTCCCCAAAAAGGCCCGGATGGGCTCATGCCCCGGCAGGTTTATGCCGCGCCCGTCGTTCCGGTGCCCGCTGGCAACGCACAGGTCGCCCTGCTGATTGACGGCATTGGTCAGGCGGATGATGAACTGAGCAATCAGGCGATTGATGCCCTGCCCGGCCCGGTTTCTCTGGCCGTCTCACCTTATGCGTCAGACCCCGGTAGCCTCATGGAACGGGCCAGATCCCATAACCATGAAACGCTGCTCTCCCTGCCCATAGAAGGCACGCCCGCGGGCAGTGCGGCGGCCGGGGGAGATACCAGACCCACGACATTACGGCCCGTTGTGAGCGTTGAAAAAAACCTCGCGATCCTGACGGACATTCTCTCCCATCTGGCGGGCTATGCGGGTATGACAAATGCGTATTCCGGCCAGACTGGCGGAGAGTATGCGCAGTCTCCGGCGTTCGCCCCTCTTGTGGCTGCTCTGACGCAACGCGGTCTGTTTTACCTGAACGTCCCACCCAGCACATCCCCAGACAGCAAATCCCCAAACGGCACAGCACCGAACAAGCCTGCCTCAGCCTCTCCCCGCGCAGACAGGGCAGCAACAAACACAGCGGCATCCGGAACGGCCGGTACCACCGCGCCGTTTGTAGACCGGCCCGGTGTTGCTGGTACGGCGGATGTTGTGATCAATACCGATGCGGATATCGTCACAATTGATATCCTTCTGCTCAAACTCCAGCAGCTTGCCCGCAGGAACGGACACGCCATTGGCGTTATGGGGCCGCTGCGCCCGGTGGCTCTCTCCTGCCTCAGAGCGTGGCTCCCGCATCTCAAGACGATTGGCGTGACACTGGTGCCTGTCAGCATGCTGGTGGCCCCACCGCCCGCACCTCCGCCGCACCCCAAACCACCAACGCAACCAACGGCCCCGGAAGGCGCTGTGCATGTGCAGATCAGCACACCGCCCGCTGGGAACCAGACCACCCCCGCCCCCTTTGGACACACAGAATGAGCACCAGCCCGCACGCCGAAAGCCTGCCGTACCGCCCGAATGTCGCCGCCATGATTTTTCGGGCGGATGGCCGTATTCTCATTGCCCGGCGCACAGACCAGCCCGGCGCGGGTGGCCCGCTTTCAGAAGGGATCTGGCAGTGCCCGCAAGGCGGCATTGATGATGGAGAAGAGCCGGAAACAGCCGTATTCCGGGAAGTGCATGAAGAGTTGGGCCTCCCCTCCGGCCTGCTGCATATCCTGCAGGAGCACCCGGACTGGATGACGTATGACCTGCCCGAGTATCTGATTGGCAAGGCTCTGGGGGGCCGTTTCCGCGGGCAGACACAGAAATGGTTTGCGCTGGCCTTTACCGGCACTGATGCCGATATCCGGCTTGATGCCCAGACCCCGCCGGAATTTGACGCCATCCAGTGGATTGAGCTGGCTGATCTGCCCTCTGGCAATGTCGGCTTCAAAAAACCCATTTATGAGCGGCTGGTGCAGGATTTTGCCCCGTTCGCGGCCCCGGCACACCCCTCCTCCACCTGATTTTCCTCAAGTGTGGCAGTCATAAACCAAGTATGGCGGTCATAAAAAAGCGTGACGATCATAAAAAAGGGCGGAAGAGGATCTCTCTTCCCGCCCTTTTTACAACAGATGTCTGCACTGTATTTAATGCGCAGCCGTCGGTTTGCCGCCACTCTTGATGTTGGAGAGCAGGAAGCAGAACGGCACACACAGGAACGCCCCGATACCGAGGATCATGAAGACCTCGTTATAGGTCAGCATCGCGACCTGACGGGAGAACTCCTGAAACTGCACATGCTGCGCAACGCTCTGCGCGGCCTCAGACGTCAGTCCACGGTTGATGCCCGCATTCTGCGCCTGTGTCAGATACTCGTTATACGGTTCGTGATACGGCGTCATCCAGTGGACCATATGCGCCTGATGCGCCTGTTTCCGCTCCATCAGCAACGCGGTCGCCCCGGAAATAGCCAGAGACCCCAGCACGTTACGAGACATGCTGAATAGCGCGGACGCATCCGCATTCAGGCGTTCCGGAATGGTGGAATAGGCAATGGTGGACAGCGGCACGAACAGGAAGGCCAGACACGCCGTCTGACTCATCCGGAACAGCACCAGATGCTTGAAATCAAGCAACGGCGCGAGTTGGGCGGAGAAGAACAGGGAAACCCCCATCAGCCCGAACCCCAGAGCAATCACGCTGCGCACGCTGGTGATACTCATCAGCTTGCCCACAAAGGGGATCAGCACAATCACCGCAATCCCGCCGGGTGAGAGGATCAGCCCGGACAGCGTGGCCGTATACCCCATAACCTGCTGGGCAAATTGCGGCACGATGATAGCCGAGGCGTAAAGCAGCGCCCCCATGGCACCCATCATGGCTGTGCCGACGGCAAAATTCCGGTCCTTGAAAACCCGCAGATCCACCGCAGGCTTGTCCGTATGCAGCAGCCACAGCACGGCACCGCCCAGCCCAAGCACCGCCAGAACGCACATCACACGGATAAAGGTGGAGCCAAACCAGTCGGCGTCCTCACCTCGATCCACCATGACCTCAAGGCAGCTAAACCCGATGGTAATCAGGCTGATGCCAATGACATCAATCGGCGCTTTACGCTTTCTGGCCCATGGCGGATCTTCCACCAGTGCGGCCACGCCGAGGGTAGTCAGAAAACCGAACGGCACGTTGATGAAGAAAATCCAGCGCCAAGAGAAATTGTCGGTAATCCAGCCCCCCAGCGTCGGGCCGATCACTGGCCCGACAACTGCGGCAATTGCCGTCAGCCCGAAAGCTGCCGCGCGCTTTTCCGGCGGGAAGCTGTCCAGAATAATGGATTGCTGGTTGGGTTGCAGACCGCCCCCAAAAAAGCCCTGCATCATGCGGAAGATAATCAGTTCCGCCAGACTGGTGGCCATGCCACACAGAAAGGAAGAAACCGTAAACATGACGATACAGACCATAAAGTATCGTTTTCGGCCAAAGACCTTCCCCAGCCATCCGGAGATGGTGAGAACGATACCGTTTGCGACGAGGTAGGCCGTCAGCGTCCATGTCGCATCATCGTAGGTGCTGGAGAGGCTCCCGGCGATGTGCGGCAGGGACACGTTGACGATTGTCGTATCCAGAATTTCCATGAACGCCGCCATCGTGACGATAAAGGCGACGGACCACGGATTATGCTTGGGCTTCCACCCTCCGGCGGCAACCTCGTCCTGCGTGCTCATTGTGCGGCGGTCTCATGGCCTGCTGTGGCAGCGGCTCTCTGGCGCTGCGCCACGGCCTGCTGCACATCCTGCGGTGCGGCATCCGCGTGGCCCTGCGTATCCACATGCACCACAGGCACAACGGACATCCCGAGAGCAAGCTGCTGGTTCGGGTCCAGACCGTCATCAATCAGAATTTTCACCGGCACGCGCTGGACAATCTTCACGTAGTTGCCGGTCGCGTTTTCTGGCGGGAAGGCGCTGAAGGTCGCACCCGTTCCCTTCTGGAGGGAGTCCACATGGCCGTGCAGCTTGAGGGACGGATAGGCATCCACCTTGATATCCACCGTCTGACCGGGGCGGATATGGGTAATCTGCGTTTCCTTATAGTTGGCCACAACCCAGACTTCCGGCTCAACAATGGAGAACACAACCTGCCCGGCGCGGACGTAATTGCCCTGCTCCAGATTACGCTGTGAAATCCACCCATCACACGGAGCGCGGATCACCGTCCATTCCAGATTGAGGTTGGCGTTATCCAGTTCGGCCTGATCGGCTTTGGCCTGACCTTCCTGCTGGCTGACCGTAATCTGGGCATTTTTGATGTTCGGCTGCACCGGCGTTGCAATCTGCACCGCGCCCTGTGCTTCCAGAACCTGCGCTTTGGCCGCATCCAGCGCGGCCCGCGCATAATCAATATCCTGCTGGGACGTTGCAGCGCGTTCCACGGAATGCTGACGCTTATAATCCGTTTCCGCTTTGAAGAGCTGCGCCTTGGCAGACGCCAGGTTCCCCTGCGCCCGGACAAGCTGGCCGGGATAGCTCTGCATCGCCACGATATGCATCATATCACTGGCCTGCATGGCCGCCTGAGATTTTTCTAAAAGACCTGCGGCCTTATCACGCGCGGCCTGCCAGTCTCTGGGGTCGATCCGGGCCAGAATCTGCCCTTTGCGGACAAACTGGTTATCATTCACCAGCAGTTCCGTCACATACCCGCCCACATGCGGCGCAATGGAGACGGCACGGCCTGCGGTAAACGCATCGTCCGTTTCCACTTCATTGCGCGTCAGGAACCAGTACACCCCGGCCGCTACCGCCAGCACAATCACAACGCATGTCAGAATAATCTTGGCGCGCCCGCTTTTCTTTTTTTCCGGCGGATTTTTCTCTGGCGGGGCGCCCCCGTTATCAGACGTTGCATCAGACTGTTCGTTATAGTCGTCGGCCATTCTGTTTCCCGTCCCTGAGACACACTTCAACACATAAAGTCAGTCACGGATGCTTCTGCTTGCGCCGCGCTGACCGATCGGTTCGGTCAGTATGTGGCATGATCCCAAAAAGGCTTCAAGCGGGCAGACGGCCCGCAAGGGCGTATCCGGCCCTAAAACCTTGTCGGAACGGCCAAAAAAAGACTCGCTTTAGTGCTCCAGCCCCTGCGTCCGCACCAGCCGGGCGTAGAGACCATCCTGCGCAATCAGTTCATCATGCGTGCCATATTCCACGGCCCGCCCTTCCCGCATGACCACCACCAGATCCGCCGAGCGGATGGTGGAGAGCCGGTGCGCCACCACAATGGTTGTGCGGGCGTGGCGCAGGGTGCTGAGGGCTTCCTGAACAGCGGCTTCGTTCTCGCTATCCAGTGCGCTCGTCGCCTCGTCCAGCAGCAGCAGGCGCGGGTTGCGCAGCAGGGCGCGGGCCAGAGCCACACGCTG
>NZ_BAJW01000126.1 GCF_000613905.1 Acetobacter persici JCM 25330 | reverse complement strand
CTAGGAGGAGACATGAATGCGTTGCAATCATGAAAGCCAAGTTTGCAACAGTGCCTTCACTGGGTAGCGTGTGGAGAGACTTTAGTTATTCGCCATAAATTGATAGTATAGAATTAATATTATTTCTTTCTATTTTATATACATTGATAAAAAATTCTTTTTTATTAAAAAAGTTACTATAAATGCCGAAAGATCCTTCTGCTCGTGATATACATGATCTGGCAACTATAAGATCATGTACAGTGATATGATCAAAAATATCGTAAATTTCTTTTGAGTTAAATGTATTCGCAATATGATATAACTTACTAGATACCATACAAAAATCTTTTTCTGAAAAACCTGTCGCTATTTCTATTTTTTCACAATAAGCTGGGTCAGATATAGCACATAAAATCAAATATCTTATATTTAATAGATTTTCTTTATTAAGGAGATTATGATTATTTTCCATTTTTTATATCCATAAACTCTTGGTGACGATTGTTTTGTTTTTATAGACTGCCAAATCCACTATCACTATTATCCTTTGGATTAAATAGAACCATAATTTCTTTTGTTTTATCCCAGATGGCCGGGGCATGTTAAGGCTTGATCCAGTCTGCCGCTGCGGCGGTGTGGATAGCAGCAAGGAAGGGTGTTGCTGTTTTTTCGTATCTGCTTACGAAAGCGAGCAACTCCGTCTTTTTCTTGCATCCTTATAATATGTAGGAAGAATTTCAAGATCTAACAGTCTCTGGTCGTCACGAAAGGGATGATTACTGGTTTGTGTTTTTTTGTGAGACGGGAGAATCTTTTCTGAAATAAAAATAACGAACTAGAAAAATACTAATGATAAGAGGACCATTTTCGTAAAAAGATGCAAATAAGCGTTCAAAAAAAGGAGAGAATTCGTTGATATCTGCTGCTCCCTCTGTTCCTTGTCCATATTTCGCCTGATAGCAAAACCACAATATGGGAGGAATGGGAGTGATAAATCCAAGAAAATAAGATAGAAATTTTATTTTGGTTTTTGATGATAGAAAACAGAAAATTACTTCCTGGATGAGAGGACAAACAAAAAATATAAGACCAAAAATATGAGATTTAACTGCAGGATAAAAACCTACACCATAAAGATTTTTCAAAAAAAAACGCCAATATAACATTGCATAATAAATAATAATAAAAACAAAAATGGAGAAAATATAGGAAATATTATTTTTGCCGTATTTCATTTTAATTTTCCCATGAATTATGGGGCCTTTACGTGGGGTGTGTATCTTGTGGGGGCGTCTGTTGTACGGTTTGAAAACCTCGGGGTGTTGACTATGACCCGCATCACCGTAGGAAGCCTCCAGCTATGCTGAACCATTCATCCATGATTTTTCAAAAAGGGCGCTTAATCAGGAAGGAACAAATATGTTCCCTCTTTGAGAACGGCCCAACCATATTTGGTCATAGCGTATGCGATAAACTCTCTTGTAACGTCACCGTTGTCTTCGGGTAATTTTAGATTTTTTAAATCTGAGAATATACGATGTACAACTACATAAGGATCATCTCTAGAAAATACAGGGCATTGATTTTCTAAATCATACTCAAGAAGTATATTCTTTTTCATTCCATATATGAAGAAATCAAAAAATTTTTCTTTTTTGTCGTGCGTTTTTAATTTTTTATTGTGCCTAAAAAGGTCATTCCATATACCATAAAAGTTGTCATCTGATAAGTTTTCTAAAACACTATTATAAATATTTTTCATAATCAAACCTTTATCTGGAAAATTTTATTCTTTTACACAATTAATCATAAATTTTCATTACCTATGGTGCAATATTTTCAAAACATTAATACTGTTCCTAGTATTGTTGTTTGGCTCGGGATTTCTACTGTGTATATGATATCATCGTGAATTTTTGCTGCCTCTAGGAGTCCGTTTGAGAATTGTCCATCCATGACCATTCTCAAACGGACTCTTACGGCGTGTCGTCAGTTAGCAGCAAGGAAGGGTGTTGCTGTTTTTTTCGTATCTGCTTACGAAAGCGAGCCACTCCGTCTTCTTCTTGCATTCTTATAATATGTAGGAAGAATTTCAAGATCTAACAGCCTCTGGTCGTCACGAAAGGGATGATTACTGGTTTGTGTTTTTTTGTGAGACGGGAGAATCTTTTCTGAAATAAAAATAACGAACTAGAAAAATACTAATGATAAGAGGACCGTTTTCATAAAAAGATGCAAATAAGCGTTCAAAAAAAGAAGAGAATTCGTTGATATCTGCTTCTCCCTGTGGTCCTTGTCCATATTTCACCTGATAGCAAAACCACAATATGGGAAGAATGGGAGTGATAAATTCAAGGAAATAAGATAGAAATTTTATTTTGGTTTTTGATGATAGAAAACAGAAAATTACTTCCTGGATGAGAGGATAAACAGATAATATAAGATAAATAATATGAGCTTTAGTTGCAGGATAAAAACCTAAATCATAAAGATTTTTCAAAAAATAAACGCGAAGATAAAATTATATTATAGATAATAATAAAAAACAAAAATGGAGAAAATATAGGAAATATTATTTTTTCCGTATTTCATTTGATTTTTCCAGAGTTGAAATCGTTAATCCCTTCATTCCATAGGATTCGATCATTTACAATAATATCTTTTAAATTCTTTGATTTTACAAGAGCATAACCTAATCCAGCGATAGAGGTTTCCCATGAATTAAGTTTTGCTGCAGCTGAAAAAACTCCGACAAGATAATTAGATCCATCAGTCATCTTTTTATAAAAAATATGATTTTTAGGATCTCGTTGGATATCGAATACTCCTCCTTGTTTGATATAGTGTGCAAAGTTCTGGGCGTAATTATATAGAGGTTGAGTGCTTGTTATTCCGAACTTCGCTTTGTCAGCTTCATATTGCTCGCCCACAGCTTTGCCTGCGGCAATCACTTCAGATAAGGGAATTTTTGCCGATAAACAGAATTGTTTTCCCGTTCCATCGGTATAACTAAAGGCGTCCGGTGAGGCTGAATCTACAACAGTGTAAGAAGTTGCATTCTGATCGCTGGCGGCAGCAATCTGGGCTCCTTGAGATAGGCAGAGTTTTGCATTCTTGTACGTGATTTGTTGATTACCAACGGCATCTTCGATCTGGGTTAGGGCGTTATTATCATCTGAAGAGAATGCGCGGCCACTCAATATTGAAATTTGTTGTTTTAAGCTATCGTTGGCTTCCTGATTATGCGCTTCACTCCATATAAGTTGCTGAATACTCCAGCCTGCGTGTAATTGTGAAAGTGCGTAATCTATACCTTTTTGTTGCGTGGTACGGTCATGCACGTTCTCGTAAACTTTATTAAGAATAATTGATTTCTCAGCATCTATGTTTATTAAATCATCACGATTCTGAATAAAAGAGATTCCTTTCCGCCCTAGTGTATCCATCGTTATATTTTTATAGGCATTATCATTTGCATCGCTCGCATCATTTCTATCCTGAACACCATTGATCATATCAAAAATAGCATTGGACATTCTCTGTGAGTGTGCATCTTCCCAGCGGATGTCAGACATTGTCTGCCCATTGTGCAGATTACTGCGAATCCAGTCTTTTGCTGCTTGATCAGGCGCAACACCATATAACTGCTTCTCATACTGGTCTATGACGAAATCTTCGGAAGAGGCATCGATCAAACCGTTCCTGTTTTGGACAAAAGAATTTTCTTTCCGTCCCAATGCGTCCATCGTTCTATTTTTATAGGCGTTATCATTTGCATCGCTCGCATCATTTCGATCCTGAACGCCATTGATCATATCAAAAATAGCATTGGACATTCTCTGTGAGTGTGCATCTTCCCAGCGGACATCTTGTATTGTGCGCCCATTCTGCAAGTTGGTTTTTAACCAGTCTTGTGTGTTCTGGTCTGGAGCAACGCCGTAAAGTTGTTGCTCATAAGAATTCATGACGCTCTGCATGTCTGGTGAGTTTATGACGTTTGAGCGGATATCACTGTAGGTTTGGCCAGCGGCGACATCTTTTAGGAAATCTGTAATCTGTTGGTCTGTTGCTTGTTGATCTTCAATATCAGAATAAGTTTTTTGTGCATCGAGAACTGTTGAATCAACGGTAATATCATAGTTACGGCTGCCAGCAGGTCCGTTGTAATGAGCCTCTCTGACAAAATTATTTTGATCGTCAACTATTGCGAGTTGGCCATCGGCATCTGGTCTGGCGCGGATTCCACGTACTTCTATCGGGGCACTCTCTTCGCCTCCGTCGTTGCCGCGGTTAGGATCTTGACCTTGGCCTCCTGTATTGTTTCCACCGGGATAAGATCCGCTACCTCCTCCACTGGTATTTCCCCCATATCCAGGAGAAGTTCCATGCGCGATAGTTTCCCCCGAGTCGTCTTCAGTTTCTAAGATCGTATACTGGTTTTGTGGGGAAATATTTTGAATTTTTGTGGCAAGAATTTCTACATGATTACTATTCATCCAGTAATCATGATTTGTTCCTGAAAATGGAAGAGGATTTTTCTCTAATGTGGAAAAAGTTCTGGTAGATTGATGGAGAGAATCATCAATATTCATGCCTGTTGGAGGGGGTGTGGCGTATAAATGTGATGCTGTATTGGTGAATATATCATGTTCTTTTGAAGGGGTGTGAAAATTTAGAGTATGAATATTGGTATCGGACATAAATTTCTCACATAAAATATTAAGGTTTTTATGTATGCAGATCGTTCTGCACAAAAAACAACTTAGAATTAATAACCTAAGTAGATTATAATTTACAAAAAAAAAATTTTTGACGCGTAACGTTTGGACTGCACCGAAGTCGTGAACGGATTGCAGTGGCGAATCTTTTTTATTTCAAACGCTTAGTGTGCACCATAGGAGGACTGTGCAGCAAGCTGTTGCTTTCTGCACAATCCCCTTTTTTCATCAGGCAGCCAGAGCCTTTTTCAGCCCTGCATCCAGCACGTCGAGGAAGTCCTGCGTGTTGAGCCATTTGGCGTCTTTGCCGACCAGAAGTGCTAGGTCTTTGGTCATCTGGCCGCCTTCCACGGTTTCAATGCACACGCGTTCCAGCGTTTCAGCAAAGTGGACCACATCCGGCGTGTTATCAAAGCGGCCCCGGTAGGCCAGCCCGCGTGTCCATGCAAAAATGGAGGCAATAGGGTTGGTGCTCGTGGGGCGGCCCTTCTGGTGCTCGCGGTAGTGGCGGGTCACGGTGCCGTGGGCGGCTTCCGCCTCCACAACCTCACCTGTCGGGTTGAGCAGAACGGACGTCATCAGGCCGAGGCTGCCAAAGCCCTGCGCCACAATGTCACTCTGCACGTCACCATCATAGTTTTTACAGGCCCACACATAGCCACCCGGCCATTTGAGGGCACAGGCCACCATATCATCAATCAGGCGGTGTTCGTAGGTCAGACCGGCCTTTTCAAAATCCGCTTTGAATTCCTTGTCATAAATCTCCTGAAACACGTCTTTAAACAGGCCGTCATAAGCCTTCAGAATGGTGTTTTTGGTGGAGAGATAGACCGGCATGTTGCGGTCCCGCCCGTAGGAGAGGGAGGCGCGGGCAAAGCCTTCAATAGACGCACGGGTATTGTGCATGCCAAGAGCCACGCCGGGACCTTTAAAGTCATGCACGTCCAGCGTCACGGGTTCACCGCCGCCTTCAGGTGTGTAGGTCAGCTTGACGGTGCCGGGGCCGGGAATGCGGGTTTCCACAGCGCGGTAAATATCACCATAGGCATGGCGGCCGATCACAATCGGTTTGGTCCAGTGCGGTACAAGGCGCGGCACGTTGGAGCAGATAATCGGCTCACGGAAGATGGTGCCATCCAGAATATTGCGGATGGTGCCGTTGGGGGAGCGGTACATGCGCTTCAGCCCGAATTCCGTCACACGGGCTTCATCCGGCGTGATGGTGGCGCATTTGACGGCCACACCGTAGCGTTTGGTGGCTTCAGCAGCGTCTACCGTCACCTGATCATCCGTGGCGTCCCGGTGCTCAATGCCCAGATCATAATATTTCAGGTCAATATCGAGATAGGGCAGAATCAGCCGTTCGCGAATAAAATGCCAGATGATGCGTGTCATCTCATCACCATCCATCTCGACGATGGGATTTTTAACTTTGATTTTTGCCATGGTGAAATACTCCCTCATCCCCGCACGGGACCGTAAAAATGCACACGAAGCGTATAAGCATCATGCGGCAGGCGGAGGGACGGAATAAGGCGTAAGGCCGGTCTGTCGCTTCACATTCCGGGTAGGAAAAGACGGGCAACACCGGTGTTTTCCCCGGTTTTATGCCGCCGGAGGCCGGATTTGCGCGGGGTATGTGCAGGGGGCGGAAGTGGTGTAGGAGGGGGCATCACAATATGGTCAGGACTTCATGACAGCATCAGCGTCTTCTCTGCCATCCCGAACCCAGTCTTTTTCCGTCGTGCTGGCGATAGAGCTGTGGGAACGGTTCGGCTTTTACGGCATGCAGGGCATCCTGCTGCTTTACATGATCCAGCGGCTCGGCTTTTCCGACGCACAGGCCAATCTGCTCTGGGGCACCTTCTCCGCCGTCTGTTATGCGGCTCCCGCTGTTGGCGGCTGGGTTGGAGATAAAGTTCTGGGTTCCCGCCGCACCATGGTGCTCGGCGCTGTGGTGCTGACGGTAGGGTACGCCCTGCTGGGGGTGGATCTGGGTGGCCAGATGGCGCTGTTTGCCGCCCTCGCGGTCATTGCTGTGGGCAACGGGCTGTTTAAATCCAACGCGGCCAATCTGGTCCGCCGGATTTATGAAGGGGACGATACCCGCATCGATGTTGCCTTCACCATTTACTACATGAGCATCAATGTCGGCTCCACGCTGTCTCTTCTGCTGACGCCGTGGTTGCAGGAAAAATACGGGTGGTCTCCGCCATTTCTGGTCTGTGCGGCGGGGCTGGCGTTTGGGGTGGCGTGTTACATGCTGTTCCATAAATGGCTGGCGCGCGTTGGCTCCCGCCCGGATTTTGAACCCGTCGTGTTTTCCCGCCTGATGGCGGTGCTGGGCGGTATGGTGCTGGTTCTGGCTGTTATGGTCGGGCTGCTGCGCTATCCGGCCGCGGGCCGGGCCTGTGTGTGGGT
>NZ_BAJW01000127.1 GCF_000613905.1 Acetobacter persici JCM 25330 | reverse complement strand
GCAGGGCGGCAGGCTTTGCGAGACACCGCATGGCTGCACGCCGCCCGCGCACAGGCCCGCGCGGCGCATGGCCGTCTGACGCAATTTCTGGATGCCGCTGGTCTGTCCCACACCGGGCAGGCCAGTCTGTTTACGCTGGTGCTGCACCCCAACGCTTCGGCGCTCTGGCGGCATTTCTGCACCTACGGCCTCGTGACACGCATTTTTGCAGACCAGCCGGGCCGCCTGCGGATTGGCCTGCCCCCGTCCGAGTCCGCATGGTCCCGGCTGGAAAATGCTGTGCAGGCATGGGCCGCCCGCCCTGTGGGCGATGCCGAATGACCCGCGCTTCTACACCCCAGACCCTCCGCCTGATCTGCCTGACAACCAACCTGCCAGACGCGGTGAAGCAGGGCTGTATTCCCGCGCGTGAGGCGTGTGGTCTGGTGACTCTTCCCACGAATGTGGGCGACCTTTCCCTGCCGCATCTGCGCAGACCCCCGCAGTTTCGCCAGATCATTCTGGCTGAAGACTGCGTCTGTACCTCCGCCATCAATCAGGCAGACCCGCTGACACACCCGCTGACTGGCCCGGAAGGCGCACCTCCTTCAGTCTGCTCAGGCGATGGCTCCTTCTGGCCAGCCGGAGGACCGTCCTCTTTACAGACCCGAGAGGTACAGGAAGCCCCCAGTGTTTCTCGTGAAACTCCCATCACACACACCGCAGCCCTAAGGGATCGCAATTACGGCACATGGCACGGGCAGGCTCTGAAAAACCTTGCGCCTGAAGCCCTGCATGTTCTGCTGCATGACCCGGATTTCGCGCCACCAGAGGGGGAAAGCCTGCGTCAGTTCCATGCGCGGGTCGAGATCTGGCTGACTACATTGCCGCAGGAAGAGGCCGCGCGCGGTACGCTGCCCGCCGCTGGCCGCCCTACCGGTTCCGGGGCACAAACACTGCTGATTATTGCGCGCCCCGCTGTTGTGCGCGCTCTTGCCTGCGTAATTCTGGGGGGTGGGCCGGAGATGGTGGCAAAGCTGGATATCCCGCCCCAGACCACGAGCCTGTTCACCCACCACGCCGGACACTGGCGCGTGCGGGCATTGGGGGCAGGATAGGAGACGGGGCTAAATCTCAGGGCTGACCTGCCGCACTGAGCAGGTCAGATTTCCAGATTTATTGTCTCTGCGCGGCTCTCCTTTTTACCGCTTTCGTCACAAGCAGAGTACTCATTTGCGCCAGTGCAAATGTGAGCAAGACAGTCGGCCAGAAGGCGTCCCGGATGTAGAAATACCGCATACACGCCACATCCAGAGGAATAAAAATAAGACCCGCCCCAATAAAAATGACGATTTTCTGTGTGGTGTCTGACAGTTCTGTCATCTGGCGCATTTCAAAATCTTCCACGGGTCGAAAATGTGCGGATCAGGCAGTTTCACACAAACTTCTGTCACCTGTCACCTGTCACCTGTCACCTGCAATCCGCCATGCTCATGCTTGACCCCAGCCCCAACAGAGGCCCATGCGCAGGCACGCAGGCACGCAGGCACGCAGGCACGCAGGCCCAACAGGCATGGCGGAGGGTGACACAGGCGTTACGGAATAAGCCGGTCCGCCCGCATGCGGGCAAACAGGTCAAAGAACGAGGCCGGGGTGGGGCAGTAGTCCGTAAAGCCTGCCAGACGGCTTTTGGTCATGTCCGTCACGCACTCCACCGGGCGACCCAGATCGGCATCCGTATGCCAGGCCGAGGCCAGACGGGTCAGGTCCGGTTCAGCCAGTCCATATTTTGCGCTCACGCTGGCCCAGAGAGTTTCGTCCTGTGCCAGTTTCGGGGCCAGAGGCGTGGTCTCTTCCGGGTAAGGGGCGGCCTCCAGCCCGAACCATGCTGCCAGTTGCGGCCAGAGCCATTTCCAGCGGAACACATCGCCATTCACGATATTAAAGGCCTCGTTCCGCCCCGCTGCTGTGGTGGACGCCCAGACAATCTGCCGCGCAAGCTGCCGGGCATCCGTCAGGTCCGTCAGCCCGTGCCATTGCATGGGGGAACCGGGGAACACAAAGGGGCGGCCA
This sequence comes from Acetobacter persici JCM 25330, assembly GCF_000613905.1. Classification (GTDB taxonomy): domain Bacteria; phylum Pseudomonadota; class Alphaproteobacteria; order Acetobacterales; family Acetobacteraceae; genus Acetobacter; species Acetobacter persici. Next base: position 4,760 of record NZ_BAJW01000127.1, on the reverse strand, counting down.
GTTTCCCGGCACAGCGCGGCATAGACCGCAAGGGTTGATCCCATATTCATGGCGTTGCCCACGGCATAGCCAATTACGGTATGGGGGCGATGCACGCTCCATGAAAATCCATGCTGGCGCGCTGCGGCATACAGCGCATCTTCCTGCGCATAGTAAAAGTTTTCCAGCGGCAGACGCGGCTGGTCCTCGCGGAAGGGTGTCTGTGGCGGCGCACCGCTGGCGTAGGATTCAAACGGGCCGAGATAATGTTTCATGCCCGTTGTCAGCGCGGCATGTTCCACAGCATCCGGCGCGGGCAGGGCGGCAAACAGGTTGCGGATCATGGCGCTGTTGACCCGGCAGTTTTCAGCCTCCGTCGCCTGCGGCAGCCATGAGCAGAAAAAGACGTGTGAGGGCCGCAGTCCGGCCAGTGCCGTGCGCAACCCCGCAGGGTCAAGCAGATCTGCCGCCACGGGCAGCACGCCTGCCACATCGGTGCGTGGCCTGCGGGCCAGCCCGTAGACAACCCAGCCATCCGCCAGCAGCCGCGCGGCCAGATTTTGCCCCACAATGCCGGTGGCTCCCACAACAAGAGCTGTTCTGGACATCAGAATTTCCTTTCCGGTTTTTTCTCTGTCCGGCACTGTGCGCGTCTGGTTCTTAGCGCGCCAGACGGCACTATTGTGTGCCCTGGTCACCAAAAGGTTCCCGCAAATGTCTTCGTCCCTGCCAGAACTCTACCGTCAGGCCCCCTTCGCGGAGGACTGTGCGCCCCGCCGGGTCCTGCGGTTATTCAGTGGAAAATGGACAACCATGCTCCTGCATACGCTGCATCTTCTGGGCGGCGCCTCTCGTCCGGGGCGGCTGCGCCGGAGCGTACCGGGGCTTTCCAAAAAAATGATGACGCAGACTTTGCGGGAACTGGAACAGGCCGGACTTGTCAGCCGCCATGTGCAGCAGATCATGCCGCCCAGCGTAGAGTATCGGCTGACATCCGCAGGCCAGATTTTTATTGAACCGATAGAAATGCTCTACACATGGGCCATAGACCACACGGCAGATCTTGACGCACTGGCCGCCCAGCAGGCCGCCGGAGCCACAGCCCAGACGGCGGAAGCTGGTAAGGACCCGTAACGCTCTTCCTGAGCGGCAGCGTTACTTTTTACGGGTTTTCTGGCGGTAAAGGGCGAGGACCAGCAGCAACTGCATCCCAGCCAGACCACCATCAAGCAGACCTTTTTCAAAATCTGCGACCGGAAGATTTGAGACAGCCAGCATAAGCAACGGCGCGAAGGGAATGAGAAGCAAGGTCTGCAAGGACTTGTTTTCAAGAACCTTTGCTTTGCACCGTGTACGCATTTTCCAGATCCTTTTCCGGCAAACGACTCACTGACAAACCGTAATAAAAAAGCTGGCATATCCTTCAGCAGGGCGCAAGAGCTTTTGGCTCGCGGCCGCTCCGTGCGTCACAGCCCCGTCAGGCGTGAGGCAAATCTGTGCCCGTCCCGGTACACCGCAAAGCGGGGTGTTTCGTGCAGCAGGTGGCTGGGCTTTAGCAGGGTATGCGCTGCTTCCCATTCCGCAGGTGTATGTTCCCGGCTGTCTATGCCCACCTGCCGCAGGCGGATATAGCCAAAAAACGCATCATCACTCATCTGCTGGCGCGGCAGCACGTCCGCCAGATAGGGCAGGGCGGTCATGGCGTTCCGCACAATGGGGGCCTCTGCTTCCGTGCCGTAGAGGAACAGATCATCTCCGGGGCGGAATCCGGCGTCATCCAGCATGCTGGCCAGCCGTTCCACCTGTTCCTTTTCAAACTGTTCCTGGGCCTGCATGGCGTTTCCAAAATCAAAGGACACCACATAAAAATACAGGAGCGGCACAACCGCCAGCCAGCGGAGTTTCTGGCCCACAGCCGTCTGGAGAAAAAACAGATTGGCCAGAATGACGCAGGCGGAGAAGGACATAAAAATCCGTGGCGCAATGACCGTATCCGCCAGAATCAGCACAATCCCCGGCACCAGCAGCACAAGGAGAAATGGCACGCTCACCAGTGCCAGCGCGTTCAGCTTTGCAACTCTGTCTGCGCGGCGCAGGCTGGCAGCACGCCAGACCACACAAACGCCGCCCCGAGCGCATAAAACAGGCCCAGAACAACGCCCGGCCCGCCATGCAGAAGGGAGGCCAGCAGCGCGCGCGCCTGTTGCAGGTTGTTCCACAGCATCCCGGACAGAACATCATGCAGGCTCATGGTCCCGCTATGGGGGCCAGCGTAGGAGCCATGCACAAAATGGCGGATAATCACAAAGTGATACACACCATAGGTTACACCCAGTGCCGCCACCCGCAGGCCCAGCGCCCGCCATGCGGCCTGATCCCGCCCCTCACAGGTGTCACACACAAACAGAAGCACGGCGAGGGCCAGAAATGTGTTCAGTGCAGGCTGATAAAAACACATGACCGCAAACAGAAAAGCTGCGCATGTGGCAAACAGCCGCCGGCCAGACCAGCCCTCCGGCACCAGCGCCGCCAGAACAGCGCAGCTCTGGGCCATAAGCATTGGCAAGGCGTCGAATTTATAAGACAGATTTTCCAGAAAAAACGGCTGCACCGCCAGCGGCAGGGCGCACAGGCAGACGGAAAGATCATCCATCCTGCGCCCGCGCAACAGCCGCGCGGCCAGCAGGGCCCCGCAGCATGAAAGGGCCAGCAGGCCCAGAATCTGCCCCAGCGGAGCAAGATCAAGAACATTGCGGCTGCGCAAACCCAGCGTGTTCATCAGGAATGTCGAGAAAATGCGCCCGCTGCGGCTCCATGTGTAGCCGTATAAAACGCGCGCGTTATCATCCATATACGGCACGTTGACCAGAAAAATGGGCAGAGCAAACAGGCAGCTTAACAGGAAAAGCAACCAGACATGTCTGGAATGTAGTTTAGGCCAGCTCTGGTCCATACCCGCCACACAGCTCCTTCTGGTCAGTAGGGTGCTGGTGTCTGTTATCGCATCATCTGTTTTTCAGAAAGAGCAGGGAGGGAGAAACACCCCTCACCTGCGCGCCATGCAGCGGGGGAGGCTCAGCTCTGGCTGCGGCCCAGCAGCACCGGCGTTGCCAGCGCCCCAAAAATCAGCCCCATGCTGCCCCATAGCACCATCTGCATGCCAAGGGCGGCCTCCCGGAAGCGCCACAGCACCACGGCAGGAAATCCGTCAGGCACCTCATTCACATCCGGCAGGCCAAATTGCACAAGGGCGGCCAGCACCACAAAAACAGCGCCACCGCACAGCCAGCCGGTCCAGTTATCGCGCACCTGCGCCACTTTCTGGCCAATCAGGCAGGCAATGGCCGCCACACAGATGGAAAGCGCAATCATGACAAAATAGGTTTCCGTCCGCAGCGCCAGCGTGGCGGGGTTCCCCACGGCAGGCGGGTTGGGCGGGTATTTCAGGTCCGGCACCAGCACCACGGTCACAAACCCGGCGGCAGCCAGCAAAAGCGCCAGCACGCGGGGGGAGGAGAAAGACAGCCGCCCGTAGGCAAAGGAAAACACCAGCGCAAACAGCCCACCAAACCCCGCGCCATAAAGCAGCGTGGCCGTGGCCAGACCATAACTGGCCTGCACGGACCGGCTGACCATGTCCGGCTCCGGGGCAGCCCCTTCCGCCGCACTGCGCGCAGCCTCAAAGGCAATGGCCAGCGCCACCTGTGGTTCCCCAAACAGGCGGGCAAACGCAAAGGCAAGTGCAGCCGCAAGGCACCCGGCCATCATGCCGCGTGCCAGCAAACGTCCAGCAATCATCAGAAAAAACCCTGCGGTTTAGTGGCAGGGAAAGCCCAGAAGATGGCGGCCATCATGCACAAATTCATGCACTTCATGCCCGGAAATCAGGGAAACAGCCCCCTGTTCCGCCCCCACAAAATACAGCATCAGCACAGACAGCAGCAGGCCAAACACGGCCCAGGGCAGCAAGGCGCCAACGGGAATGGCAACGGGGGCAGGTGCGGCAATACCCTGCGCACGGGGGGAGGAAGGATGCATCATCAGACAGGCTCCGCTGGTAAAAACGCGTTCCGCGGTGAACAGAAAAACAAGGCTGGAGGTCTGACTTCCCACTTGCAGCAAGCGGATTACAGTGGCGCGACCGTGCCGGATTTCCACCAGCTTCCCCAGATCAGCCTTTAGTCTGAACGGCCCCTGCGCCCCTGTCAATTTATTCAGCCCCCGTCTGGCACTGTCCTTCTGGCAACAGCCCGTCTTGCCTGCATCCACAGGCTCTTGCCTGCACTGTCTTATTGTTCTTCCGTGTTGCCCGGTTGCCCGGTTGCCCGGTTGCCCGGTTGCCCGGTTGCCCGGTTGCCCGGTTGCCCGGTTTTGCGCGCGGTGCGCCTCAGAACACGGCTGTCAGAGCGGACAGCACACAACATTCGGTGACAACTGCCGCAGCCCCCAGCACATCTCCCGTATAGCCTCCCAGCATCCGGCGGGCCGCGCTTCCCACCAGCATGCAGGCCATCAGAGCAGCCCCCGTGACCACAAGCTCCAGATGGAGGAGTGTCAGACTTTCAGGCACAAGCAAGCTGTCCAGCCCCAATTCCCCACCGGATGTTGCCAGACTTGCCCCTTGTGTCCGTATTCCACCGCCATCCACTGTTCCGGCAGAGGAGAAGATCATCTCCCACAGCATGCCCAAAACGCACCCCACAGCCAGAAACAGCCCCAGCCACAACGGCCCGCGTGGCAGCGGCTGAGTGAGCGGGCCAGACCATCGGGCCGGGCCGGGG
>NZ_BAJW01000128.1 GCF_000613905.1 Acetobacter persici JCM 25330 | reverse complement strand
CGCCCTCCGGCCTTCCTCAACTGGATTTACTGCGTGGGGTGGGACGCCGTGAACAACGTGCCCGCCGCCACAGCCCTGATGGCGCTGCTGATGCTGGCCGGCGTGGCGCTGCCGTTCTGGCTGGCGCTGGCCGTTCTGGCCTCGGTGCAGATGGTGGCCTCCATTTACGGGCATCATGTGGTGCAGGCTGTGCAGAAATATCTGGGCGGGCTGCTGCTCGTGACCTTTATCCTGATGGGCGTTGTGTTTGCCGTGCGCGGGTCTGCGCCCATGACCGCGCATCACCCGGTCAGCCTGTCCACCTTCCTGCTGGCCACGGGGATTCTGGTCAGCTTCAACCTCTCATGGGCGTCCTATTCCTCGGATTATACGCGCTATCTGCCTGCGGATACGGACCCGAAAAAGGTGGTCTGGCTGGCACTGGCCGGGTTGCTGAGTTCCGCCATCCCGTTCCAGATTCTGGGGCTGATCAGTGCCGGGAGCGTGGCCAACCCCTCCCCCACCGCCGTCATTGCCTCGCTCCAGCAGGCCATGGGGCCGCTGGGGGCTGTGGCGCTGGCCGCCATTGCGCTCTCTTCCATTACCGGCAATTCGTTTAACGATAATACGGCCAGTTACAGCCTGATTTCCGCAGGCCTGCATGTGCCGCGCGTAGCCGCCGCCATCCTGACCGCCCTGCTGGGCTACGGGCTGGCTGTGGCCGGAGCGGGGCGCTATACAGCCCTTTATACGGATTATCTGCTGGTCACGATGTACTGGATTGCACCGTGGATTGGCATTGTGCTGGCCGACTGGTATTGCGGCACGCGCCAGCCCCGCCCGGTGCCGCCGGGCTGGACGTACGGAGCCACGATTTTTGCCGTGACCTCGGTCCTGACCATCCTGCTGTTTTCAGAAAGCCAGCTTTATACCGGTCCCGTCGCCCGGTGGCTAAACGGGGCGGATATCGGCTCTTACGTAGGCTTTTTTGTTGCCGGGGGCTGGTATGTGCTGGGCATGCGTTCCCGCGCCAGCTCATAAAGCCCGACAGCCGCCGCAACGGACACGTTCAGGCTTTCCATCTCACCGGGCATATACAGCCCGGCAATCTCGTCACAGCTTTCGCGCGTCAGGCGGCGCAGGCCCTTGCCTTCCGCCCCCAGCACCAGCGCCACGCGGCGGCCTTTGAAGGACGGACCATCCAGCAGGCCGCCGCCCGCATCCAGCCCGACTGTCCAGCAGCCACCTTTCTGCAACGCCTCAATCGCGCGGGAGAGATTAACTTCCCGCACCATCGGCACCGTCTCCAGCGCGCCGGAAGCCGCCTTGGCCAGCACGGCGGTTTCTTCAGGTGCATTGCGGTCCTGCACCACAAGGCAGGCCGCACCAAAGGCGGCGGCAGAGCGCAGGATGGCACCCACATTGCGCGGGTCTGTCACCTGATCCAGCACCAGCACCGGGCCGGGGCGTTCCAGTGCTTCTTCCAGTGTCAGGTTCGGCAGCGCCTTAACCAGCGCGGCCACGCCCTGATGCACAGCCTCTTCCCCCAGCATGTCATCCAGCCGGGCGCGCTGCACAATTTCCGGCTCAATGCGGATAACGGCCCCGGCCTCTTTCGCGGCCAGAAGGGCGGGATGTTCAGGCTCCGTGACCATCAGGCGCTGGAACACGCGTTTCGGATTGGCCAGCGCGGCGGCCACGGCATGCGTGCCAAACAGCCAGCAGGTACCAGCGGGCGCGGCCCCCTCACGCTGCGGGAGAAGAACCGCGTGAGCGGCGGGGCGGACGGCCAGAACGGGGAGGACGCATGAAAAACCCTGAGCTATCTTGTTCAGCCCCCTCCCTACCGCAAACTGCCCCTGCCGGGCTATCCCCCTTTACCCGGGACATTCGGGAACACCCGCGCCGTGCAGGCGACGGCCCTGCGGCCTTGCCACCCCCTTGCAGCAGGGCATAGGCTTGCGCCCATGATACGTATTTTTATAGACGCCGATGCCTGCCCGGTGCGGGATGAGACCTATCAGGTGGCCGCACGCCACGGGCTGAAAACCTATGTCGTCTCCAACCGCCTGCTGGCGGCTCCGGCCTCCCCGCAGATTGAGCGGATTGTGGTGACGGACGGCATGGATGTGGCGGATGACTGGATTGCCGAACATGTTCAGGCGCATGACATCGTCATTTCCTCAGACATCCCGCTGGCGGCCCGCTGCGTGGCAAAAGGCGCGTGTGTGCTAAACCCCACCGGCCGTATTCTGGATGAAAACGCCATCGGCATGGCGCTGGCCATGCGCAACCTGATGGAAGACCTCCGCTCTACCGGCACCATGACGGGCGGCGGGAAAAGCTTTACCAAAAAAGACCGCTCCGCGTTTCTCTCAGCACTGGATACCGCCGTGGTGCGCGGCAAAAAACAGGCCGCAGGCGGTCTTCTCGCCGCACGGCTTGCGGCCCCGCCGGGTGGGCGGAGCCTCTGACTATCCGGCAAAGTACCTGAACAGAAAATTGAAAGTGCAGCCGCCATAGTCTGCTGATAAAACTGCCGTAGAACAGATGATTCGCAAGGGAGTTTTTCAAAATGCCAAACCGCCCGCTCCACTCTGATGATGACGATCTTTACGACAACTCTGCTGAAGACGAAGCCTATGAACTCATGCTCCTTCAGCAGGAAGAAGATGAAGAAGAACGCCAGCGCGCGGAAGAAAGCGAAGACATTATTGAAGAAATGACAAACTACGCCGACCATTATCTCGGCGACAATCAGGATGATGAATTCCCTGATGAAGATCAGGATTACTAAACTCCTTCATCCCACGCCCTTCTGCGGGACGACCGAAGAACTGCCATGCCGCAGCCTGCCTTCTCCCCGGCCAGAGCTTTGCGGCATGGTCCGCCTACCCTGCGCGGTTCTGTCGCACCCTCCTGCACAAGGACACCTGACCCCTGCTGCACCATCTGGACACGCTGCTTCAGCATTACGGCTACGGCATTGTTACCCTGATTGTCATGATGGAGAGCATGGGGGTGCCTGTCCCGGCTGAGGCCTGCATCATCACGGCCTCGCTCTATTGCCTCAAAACCCATCACCTCGCCATTGGCTGGGTGGCCGTGGCCGCTGTGGCCGGGGCGATTATTGGCGATAACATCGGCTACCTCATTGGTCGCAGGGTCGGGCTGCCCCTGCTGCAAAAATACGGCCCGCGCTTCGGCCTCAATGCCGACCGGCTGATTCTGGGGCAGTATCTGTTCCACCACCACGGCAGCGCCATTGTCTTCTGTGGCCGGTTTATTTCCGTCGTGCGGGTATTTGTGGCCGTGCTGGCCGGGGCCTGCCGTATGCACTGGCCGCGCTTTATGCTGTTCAACGCGCTGGGAGGCACCTGCTGGGCAGGCGGCTATGCGCTGGGCACTTATGCGCTGGGCCGCAAGATCTCCGAAGTCTCCGGCCCGGCCGGGATCATCATTGGCATTGCGGCGGTTGGTGGCATGATTGCCATGGGGCGTTTCCTGAAGAAAAATGAGGCCCGGCTGACCCAGCTTGCCGTGCAGGAATCCCGGAACGGCACACTCCCGGCGTCCTGAGACGCATCCTGAAAACCCGGTCTGTTTCTGCACCTCCTCCTGCATTCCCGCCCTCGAACACACGCCAGATACGCTTTACGGAACAGTTCTAGCACACTCAGCGCTCAGGCCAGCAGGCGGCCGGATGAAATGCTCCGGCAGGACTCACCATCAAATCGCCTGAAAGCTCTGGCAGGGTGTCCGGAATGGACATTCCTGCATCCCGGCTGTATCCGTCTGAGCCTGATCAACAACAAGGCAGGAGCGGGTCATGAACGCATCCCGGACCTCTTCCGAGGGAAGCATCACCCTTCATCGTAACGACCTGCCCGACGGGCTGACCTTTACCGGGTCCGTTGCCGTGGATACGGAAACCATGGGCCTCAACCCCCATCGTGACCGGCTGTGCCTTGTGCAGCTTTCCGCCGGAGACGGCACGGCGCATCTGGTGCAGATCATCCCGGAATCCCTCGGCGGCAAAGGGTATGACTGCCCGAACCTCAAACGCCTGATGGCCGATCCTGCCGTCACCAAAATCATGCATTTCGCGCGGTTTGACGTCGCTATTCTCCAGCATGCGCTGGACATTACCGTCAGCCCCGTGGTCTGCACCAAAATAGCCGCCCGTCTGGTCCGCACCTTTACGGACCGCCACGGTCTGGCCGCCCTGTGCCGGGACATTCTGGGAGTGGAACTGAGCAAGCAGCAGCAGACGTCCGACTGGGGGGCGACAAACCTCAAGCCGGAACAACTGGCCTATGCCGCGTCCGATGTGCTGTATCTGCATGCGCTGTGGGAAAAAATGGATGCGCTGCTGGTGCGTGAAGGCCGCCGGGAACTGGCGCAGGCCTGTTACGATTTCCTGCCCGCGCGTGCCCGGCTTGACCTTCTGGGGTATGAAGACCCCGATATTTTCTCCCACCGCGCCTGATCCCGCTCGGACCGGAACCCGCCCCGCATGACAGACCGCATTCTACCGGCCTCTCCCGCCACCCTCGCGACCGAGGCCGCAGCCGTGATCCAGACGGAACGCACCGGGCTGGATGCGCTGGTCCACGCCTTGCAGGACCCGGACGGGCTGGGCGGCGCGTTTGCCCGCGCGGTGGAAATTCTGCTGAGCGTATCCGGCCGCGTGGTGGTAACGGGCATTGGTAAATCCGGCCATGTGGCGCGGAAAATTCAGGCAACCCTTTCTTCCACCGGCACCTCCGCCCTGTTTGTACATCCGGCAGAAGCCTCCCACGGGGATCTGGGCATGGTGCAGCCGGGGGATGCCGTTCTGGCCTTCTCCAACTCGGGCGAGACGACAGAACTGGGCGATATCGCCGCCCATACCCGCAAGGCAGGCCTGCCGCTGCTGGCGGTGACCAGCCGGGCAAACTCCACACTGGCCTCCGCGGCGGATGTGGCCCTGACGCTCCCTGCCATGCCGGAAGCCTGCCCGATGGGCCTCGCCCCGACCACAAGCACCCTGATGCAACTGGCGTTTGGGGATGCGCTGGCCGTGGTCCTGCTGCGCCAGCGCGGCTTTACTGCCAGCGATTTTGGCAATTTTCACCCCGGAGGCCGTCTGGGCAGCCGCCTGCGCACCGTGCAGGAGCTGATGCATAACGGCGCGGATATCCCGCTGGGGCAGGAAGACACCCCCATGCGGGACGTGATTATGGAAATGACGTGCAAAGCCCTAGGCTGCATTGGCATTCTGGACCATAATGGCCGTCTGGCGGGGCTGATCACGGATGGTGACCTGCGCCGTGCGCTGGACCTTGATCTGACAACCACGCTGGCAAAGGATGTCATGAATCGTCACCCTCTTACCATAGGGCCTGACATTTTTGCTGCTGATGCGCTGCGCATGATGAACGAACGTGACCGCCCCATTACCTCCCTGTTCATTCTGGACGCGGACCGCCGCCCGATGGGCGTTGTGCATGTGCATGACCTGCTGCGGGCGGGCGTGGGATGACCGACCCCGCTGACCGCCCCCCCCAGCGTGATGATTTTGCCCGCTCGCAGGAGAGCGTGCGCCAGCAGCGTGAGCGCATGGCGCCCTCAGCACCCCGCCGCCTGCCGCCGGATGCTGCGGAACTCGCCCGCAGGCGGTTGCTGCTGCGCTGGGCCAAATGGGTTCTGCCCGCCACGGCCCTGCTGCTGCTCAGCTCCATTGCGGTCTGGCCGGAAGTGGACCGGCTGATTAACGCCAACAAGGCGGCGCTGAAAGACCTCTCAAGGGTCAAGATTGAAAGCGGGAATCTGATCGGCGCGACCTACCGGGGTGTGGATGAACATAACCGCCCCTTTATGGTAACGGCGGACAGCGCGCATCAGGCCAACCCGGAACGGATGGATCTGACAGACCCGGTGGCGGATATCCTCAGTCAGGGCGGAAGCTGGCTGCTGGTCCGATCGGAAAAAGGCGTCTACATGCAGCATGCACAGATTCTTGACCTGACGGGAGAAGTAACCCTGTATCGTGATGATGGCCTTATGATGCGCAGCCCTGTGGCGGATGTGGATATCCGTACGGGCATTATTGCCTCCAACGCGTGGGTGCGGGCAGAAGGGCCGTTTGGCGTGCTTGATGCAAAAGGATATCTGGTGTCTCAGCATGAGGGCATTGCCCAGTTTCGCGGGCCGGGCCGGCTGATCCTGAATGATGACCGCGGCAGCCATCCGGCTGATGGGAAGGCTTCCTGACTATGCGTCTGCTCCCCCTTTCCGCCGCGCTCTCCTCGGCTTTATCCCATACCGGCACTCTGCGCTGCCCGTTGCTGGCTGCGGCTCCGGGCCTTATGGCCCTGCCGCTTCTGGCAGCCCTGTTCTGCGGCACAGCCCATGCCCAGTCGATCGACCTTTCCCATGGCGGGCAGATTACCGTCACCGCGGCCGGTGGGTTTGACTGGGACCAGAACCAGAAAAAAGTCACTGCGTATGATCAGGCCAAGGCCGTGCGTGGCGATGTCACGGTCACGGCTGACAAGCTGATTGCCTATTACCGCAAGAAAACCACGCCGGATGGGGCCCCTGCCCCGGAGGACGCGGCAGCCGGCACACCAGCCGGACCCAACG
>NZ_BAJW01000129.1 GCF_000613905.1 Acetobacter persici JCM 25330 | reverse complement strand
CGGCACTTGAACGGGGTCATCTTGACATTGCCATCGTGACGGCTGGTGAATTGAACTGGCCAGACGGGTCTCTTCCGCTGTGGCCAGAGCGATGCATTGCCGTCTTACCCGTGAAACACCCTTTTGCTGGCGAAGCCGTGCTCGAGTGGATGATGCTGAAAAAGGAACGTTTTCTGGTCAGCAGTCTGGATCCAGGTCAGGAACTGACACGGATCATTCGTGCATGTCTGGGCCGCGGCAGTCATCATCCCACGCTGATCGAGCATGATATCCCGTTGGCGTCTCTGCGAGCTTTTGTCAGTGAGGAACGAGGAATCATGATCGATTGTGAAAGCAGCACAGGCGAGACGTTGCCGGGGATCGTCTACCGGGAGCTACGCTTCGAAAACGCACCGAGCGAGTTGCGGTTTACTGCCTGCTGGTTACGAAGCAACCCAAGCCGCCCCCTCGCCTCCTTCCTCTCCCTGCTCAGGGAACGTTACCCGGACCTGATCCCGCCAGCTTTGTCCGAGCCGCCCGCGAATGGCGCTGTTTCTGGAACGCCCGATCCGTCTCCATGAAACGTCCAACCATGAGCGGCACCAGTCTGGCTGCGTCAGTTATGGCGTCTGTGGACTGGCCGGCACTACCCAAAACCAGCTCGACATAGAGCAGCAGATCCCGATGGATCTCCGCCGGCAATTCGATCGTCAGCTTCACGGGCCGACTGTCTGGGATGGCACTGATACGGAGTTTGGTCATGGGGATGCTCCTTCATGCTGATGCCAGGGTTTGAGGACAAGATCACGATTGACGATCAGGGTGAACGGCAGGCCGGGCCGGTCGGTCAGCGTGGGCTGAACATCCATGCTGCGGTCGATCAGGCGGTTCGCCTATTCGTCGATCCTTGATCTGTCGACTGAGCAGCTTCAGCGCAATTTCGACATGGGACCAACCGCCTACCTGCACTTCATGCAGGCTGCCTATCCTCATCTCAAGGCCAGCGGCACTGGGCGCGTCATCAATTTCGGTTCGATGGCCGGGATTATCGGCCTTGCAGGTATGGGGCCTTACAATATGGCAAAGGAGGCCGTGCGTGCGCTAACCAGAACGGCTGCGCGTGAATGGGCCGGTGACAAGATCACTGTCAACAATGTTCTCCCCGTCGCCGAAACCTGGGGACCAGAGGCTAATGTGCCACCAGCCACCAACCCGCTTGGTCGCTATGGTTCCCCGGAAGAAGACATTGCCCCTGTGGTTCTCTTTCTGGCCAGCAAGGATGCCCAGTTCATGACGGGATATTCTCTGACACCCGATGGTGGATCCATCATCGACAGCGCGCGCTGAACCGATAAGGCAACGAGCACTGGTCGAGGCAACTGGAGGGATCACCATAGTTGCCTCTCCCTTGCGGTTCATTGCCGCTCGGGCCGCAACGCTGGTCACACAATATGAGTTCTCACATATCTGGTACGCAATTTGGCGTAATAGTTGGACCGGAAGCCTGCCTACGATGGAATGTTCCAAAAACCTTCTTTTCCGACTCTTTTAAAATCGTAACCCATTGATATTGTTACTACTGGAAAAATCAAAATAGGGGTTTTGAGAACCATCCCAAATGACATTATTTATCCAACAAAATTTTTTCATATAAATATACATATATTGTACTTTACAAATTTATAATAAATTCTATCAATATATAACCATATATAATAAATATACATAATTACATGATTTATACAAAATAAATTACAAATCCGCTCTCATAAATAAGTGGAAGACGTAAGAAAAATTAGCGTCTAACTTGCATAATGATGAGTTAGCGATGCTTGGCAAGATGCCTAAACGAACTGGCGACATATTATATAGAGGAAATACACGTGTCTATTGATATAGCAGACCTGACATTGGACGAAGTCGTTCGACATCTAATTGCTGGCGACACATTACAGGCCACCGAAAGTGTTAATTTTTCACTTCCATCAATAGACAGCCGTACTGCTCTTTCCTTTTACAATAACAATCGCCAAACATACTGGAATCCAGACAAAGACACTAGCGTCCTCGACGGTGAGATTGATCGCCTTCTCGAAGCGCTGGAAAAGCCTATCGTTGTAACCTCACCGCCAAGCCGATCAGCCATTTCACAGAAGCGTTGGCAGTTAATCAGTGTCACGGCCCATCGCTTTCGTGGACTCCATCGTCATTGTGATTCTGCCGGCGGAGACCCTCTCGTATTTACGCTAGATCTCTCACGCGATGCGACTCTATTTCGGGGTTTCAATGGAGCAGGTAAAACATCCCTTATTAGTGCGATCTGCTGGTGTCTAACCGGATATGGCCATCGATCTCAGGGGCTTCCATCTCCCTTGCACATTCCAATCAACATTCAAGTCACTGGCAAGGACGATACCAACACTAGCACCGGTTTTGCATTGCCACCGATCGTGCCGATCCCGACCGAAACGGAGTTGCAAGCAGTCAATGGCCAACCGAAGATTGATACATGGGTCCGACTCAAGTTCCGATCGCTCGTTGACAACAGCGAGGAGGAAGTCGAACGTCGTCTCGAACGGGACGGAAAGAAAAATTATAAGACAAGCACTAGCGGTTTGGACCGCTTGGGTTTGTCAGACCTCGCATTGGAGATTGGCACACTAATGCCCGGGATTGCTGCGGCAACGCGTTTTGATGACAAAACAACGTTATCCCAAGCGATCTCGACACTGACAGGCTTACGTCCTTTAGCTCATTTTGGGACGAGATGTAGACGTTTGCATGACCATTTGACAAAGAAATATCCAAAACTTGCGTATACAGAAAAAGAAGCCTGCGAAACAAACGTCCGCCAACAGTTGCAGACTCTACATGATCTTTTGAAAGATGGTGAGGGGCTTCCAGACCTTAGCTGCGTGGTCCCTCCCAATGAAATCATGCCGGACGCTTGGAAGGAAGGCTTGACCAGCGCGGAAACACTTCTTCAAACGGCTGAAGGTCAAGCCGCGGCCGATGCGCGGTCAATCTTGGGAACACTGCCACCACTCGCTAATGAAACCGATATCAAGCGTTTCGAGGCAGCGATCAAAGCAGTTGAAAGTTGTTTCAGCAATGCGGCCCTCAAAGGCCTACCATCGATGCAACTCGCTCAAACGCTCGGCGAGTTTAGCGAAACAGATCTCATCGCTACCGAAGCGGTATTAAACAATATCGAACGCGAGGCATCGGTATTGATCACGCAATTGGCGAATGCCGAGCGGGCCGATAGAGTCCGCCTCTACGGTTTGGTAGCGCAGTGGCACGAAGCCTGCCATCCAGGCCACGCCTTCACCGCTTGCCCGGTTTGTGAGCGTGATCTAACCTCACCCGGTGCAATTCCTACTGACGCCTTATTGGACAAGTCAGTGGCACAAGCTTTGGAAGACGCACGTCACTCCGACAAGGCAACGCTAAAAACTGCGGCAGAGTGGGAACGAGACACCAAGCGCAGCTTGCGCGATCTTATTCCAGAGAAGCTAAGAAGGTTTATAGACGATGCCGTGCCCGACGATCTCGCGTCAGTCTATGAATCAGCATTAGCTCGCGAGGTATTCCAACTACCGGATTTCCCTCATTTGCTGAAACCCATGAAGGCTAGCGTCGATAAGCTCTGCAAGGCATCTTGGAGCAACGCGCCTGTTCGCGATCCACTACCAGGCGTAACGTTACCGGAACAGATTCCGGACAACGAAAAACTACGCTCTGCAATCCTCAGCGTACGACGAGCAATAGCGCTGTCTCGTTACCGCATTGCTCATGCTGAATTTGCTCGTGCCGCCGTCCTCAGGGTTCTCATATCCGACGACGATGAAGCGGCGATCTCTGCACACGAGCGCAGCATCCGAGGGCAATTAGCGGTGTTGCGGAGCCACCTAGAGGTTGCAACCATGTTTGCAGGGATCCGGCGGCAGCTGATACAGATCAAGGATAGCTGCGAACGTTGGGCAAAGGCCCGTACAAGAATTGAGAAGCTAACTCGAGCGGCGAAGGCCGTTGCGCCGTTCAAGGATTTTCCCCAGCTTGTCCACAATCAGGTGGCAGGCCTGATCACGGGCCTGCAAGAAAAGACGACGATTTGGTCTCGACATATGTATAGGGCTCACTTTGTCCAAGCTCCAGAATATGCGGGACTTGATCCCTCCAAGAGTGACGGATTTACCTTTCTGGCTGCACAAGGAAAGCATCTAGTAGAGGCACATCATGTAATGAATGCCTCGGCCCTACGTGCTTTCTTGTCGGCATTTGTACTGGCACTTTGGCAACAAGTATGGACGCGTTCTGGCGGTATTTCCACCTTTCTCATGGATGACCCGCAGGACCTCCTTGATCCAGCGAATGTCGCGAACCTCGCTGCTACGGTGCCACGTCTGATTGCCGAAGGCCTCAATCCACTCATTGTAAGCAATGATTTCGGCTTTATCCCAACTATCGAATCATTCGTCGCTGCCAACAAGCCAGCAAGCACCACACGGACCGAGACGTGGGAATTTTCCGCGATTTCCACCTCGAAATGCACAGTAAGCCTCGCCCCCGTAGCGGATGAGGTTCGCGACCGCTGCGCAGATTGGCAAAAGACCGATCCTAATGACACGAACCTCGCCCGTGCATTTGTCTACCCCGTTAGAGTTCGAATCGAAATTAAACTGTGGGATCTTCTCGCTTCTGATCCGGCTGTTCTCCACACTCCCACCATGAGCGACCTGCTCGGCAAAATAGCCAATGCCCGAAACCGCGGTGAGCCCCCCTTCAACGAAGAACCGTTCCGCCGTCTTCTCGATTTACCGACATTGAAACCCGGGGCAGCTTTTCGCGACGTTATTAACAAGGCACATCACGGACGTGCCGATCAAATCACACCAGTTGAGGCCGAGACCGTCCGGCGGGGCTATGAGGAGGTATTTTGCGCTATTGACGCTTGCTGGCTAGCGTATGCCCGCTTCATGGGACGTCTCTCGCCCGAAGAGGCGATAGCAGAAGTACAAAAGGTAGCTCCGAGCCTCAATTTGGTTGCATTACCCAATTCGCCCATCTGCGTCGTAGGTCGTTTAGCTGCCCGCTCGCCTGGTGCTCCGTTGACAACGATCGAAGAAGCAACAGATCTCTTGGATCTGACTTCATTGGGGGAAGTATCACTTTTCACATTGCGCGCACCGACTATGGGATTGGTTGTTTTTCCAGGCCAGACCCTGATCGTGTCTGCGACGGCCGAAGTCCGCAATGGCGACCTCGCAATCGTGCGTACTCCGGGAAAAATCTATGCGCGTCGTATCGGTATCGACAAGGCGGATCTTTCGAAGATTTCTCTTGAGACTATGCCATCGATTAATCCTCGGGTGCCACCAACCATTTTGTCCAACGCAGCAGCGCACACTTGAATAAGGTAATCGGTGTCCTGTTCGATGAAACAGTCGTGCCTAAATCGCAAAATGAAGCGATCGAAACAGACAACTCGCCAATTCTCCGGCAGGTTGTTGCGGCGGCAGAAGTCGTTGGCGATAGTGCTTTTCCTGTAGCACCTAACCAAAGTCGCGTGTTGCTTGGTACCGCCTCCGATCTCTCTCTTCTTGACGGATGCATAGTCGCGGTCGTAACGCGTGCCGACGAATTTTCAAGCGAGCATTTCGCTTACCTTAAACGGCTCGGTAAGCCGATGCCAGGATCGCAAAGCGTCTATTATCTAGAAAATGTTGGTCAGACTGGAGAGGGGGAATTCGTTCAATTTCCAATACAAGGCATGAGGCCAGTCGCCGGGGTACCAATTGTCGATCAGATGTGGAAGGTTCTAGGGACGCTTTTCTAGTGCATCGTTTGCCGCGCCAAGGGATTCTCTCCCACATATGAAACCATATGGCCAAACACGTGCTTACCGGGAAACTGCTTTTCAATTTTCGAAAACCCCAGATCGTGCCGGATCAGATTTATCAGGTCAGCAGAATCTTCCCGGTCATGAATCGAGAAGGCCGGGTCCATGCCGATCTGCTGGGCATACTCCCGCAGCAGCCGCGCGCCGATGGAATGAAACGTCCCGGCCCAGGCCAGCGCGTCGGCCAGTGGGCCGGCCTTGTCTCCCAGCACCGTTTTACAGATGCGCTCTACACGTCGCGTCATCTCGACACTGGCGCGCCGGGAGAAGGTCAGCAGCAGGATGCGGCGCGGATCGGCGCCCGAGGCGATCAGATGCGCGACCCGGTGCGCCAGCGTGTTGGTCTTGCCCGATCCGGCCCCGGCGATGACCAGCAGCGGCGATGAGGCCATCCCGCCTGCCGAGACT
>NZ_BAJW01000130.1 GCF_000613905.1 Acetobacter persici JCM 25330 | reverse complement strand
CCTTGCGCTCGGGCACCGGCACAGCACGCATCCGCGCCGCAGGCGTGCCCGGACGCTCACTGTATGGAAAGACGTGCAGATACGGCACGCCCTGCGCCTCCAGAAAGGCGCGTGTTTCTTCAAACAGCGCATCATCTTCCGTCGGGAATCCGGCAATGACATCCGCGCCGATCCCGATATCAGGGCGCAGACTGCGCGCCCGTGTGATAACCCGTGCGGCATCTTCCGCCAGATGGCGGCGCTTCATCCGTTTGAGAATCAGGTCCGACCCGGCCTGAAGCGAGAGATGCAGATACGGCATAAAGCGCGGCTCATGCTCCAGCAGACGCCAGATATCCTCATCAATTTCCACCGGATCAACCGAGGACAGGCGCAGGCGCTCAAGCTGTGGCACCAGCCCCAGCACCCGGCGGCACAACTGCCCGAGCGAGGGCGTGCCCGGCAGGTCCCCGCCCCATGAGGTCATGTCCACGCCCGTCAGCACCACCTCCCGGTAGCCCGATTCGACAAGGGCGCGCACCTGCTCCACCACCACGCCAACCGGCGCGGAGCGGGATGGCCCGCGCCCGAAGGGAATGATGCAGAACGTGCAGCGATGGTCACACCCCTGCTGGACCTGCACAAAGGCCCGCGTCCGGCCCGCAAATTCCGTCACCAGATGGGCGGCGGTTTCTCTGGCGGCCATAATATCCGAGACGGCGAGCGGCTCGTTCATGGCGGCGGGTGCCCAGCTTTCCGCCTTCAGCTTTTCTTCATTCCCCAGAACACGGGTTACGCCGGGCAGGGTAGCCCAGCGGTCCGGGTCAATCTGCGCGGCACAGCCCGTGACCACAATCCGGGCGCCCGGCTTATCACGGTGTGCGCGGCGGATGGCCTGCCGGGCCTGCCGCTCGGCCTCGCCCGTCACCGCACAGGTGTTGACGATAATCACGTCCTCCAGCGCTGCGGCATGCTCACGCATGACCTCGCTTTCCCACGTGTTCAGCCGACACCCGAAGGTCAGAATTTCCGGACGGGTCATGAGGCGTAGGTGGCCAGATCCACCATCCCGTCAAATGCAACAGCCGCAGGGCCAGTCATCAGCACGTGGTCATTATCCGCCCATTCAATATGCAGAAGGCCGCCGTCCAGTTCCACGGCGCAGCGGCGCTCCACCAGCCCGCGCCGCACGGCATTGACCACGGCCGCACACGCACCGGACCCGCAGGCTTCCGTAACGCCTGCGCCGCGTTCATGCACTTTCAGGCGCATCCGCGCGGGGGTGTCTATGCGGGCGAAACCAATATTGGCACGGTCAGGGAAGAGCGGGTCATGCTCAAGCGCGCTGCCTTGGCTGAGCATCGAAAAATCTTTCACAAAAAAAGTTGCGTGCGGGTTCCCCATGGAGGCCGCTGCCGGGTCTCCGGAAAGGGGCAGATGGAGAGTGTCCGTCTCGGCTGCAAGAGGCACGGCCTGCCAGTCCAGTTTTGGGGCTCCCATATCCACCGTCACCAGACCGTCTTCTTCAATGCGCGCAGGCAGGGTTCCTGCGCGTGTTTGCAGGACGGGGGTACGGTTGCCGGTCTGGCGGAACAGCAGATCCGCCACACAGCGGGAGGCGTTACCACACGCCCCGGCCTCTGACCCGTCAGGGTTAAAGAAGCGCACAAACACATCCGCGCCGTCCGCACAGGCCGGGCGCAGCGTCACAAGCTGGTCACAGCCAATGCCCCTCCGGCGGTCAGCAAGGGCTGCAATGCGCGCAGGGGTCAAGGACAGATGGCCGGCACGCTCGTCGAAAATGACAAAGTCATTCCCAAGCCCGTGCATCTTGAAGAAAGAGGTCTGCATACCGCGCCTTATAAGGCAGTTCAGCCCCTAATACCATTGCGGAACACCACCGCGTGGCTCAGAGGAAACGTCCCGGCGCGCCACGGCTCAGCACCTCAATTTTATAGCCATCCGGGTCGGTCAGGAAAAAGAACGTGCCGATAATGCGGGTTTCCAGTTCCAGCGTTTTGATCGGCGTGGGGGACAAACCTGCTGCGTCCAGCCGCTCATGCTCCGACGCCAGATCCTCCACTGAAACGGCGAGATGCCCGTAGCCATCCCCCAGCACATACGGTTCGGTCCGGCCGTGATTGATGGTCAGTTCCAGCTCAAAGGTCTGCTCCTCATTCGCCAGATAGATCAGTGTGAAGCTGTCAAACACCAGCCGGTCCACCGGCCGCAGCCCGAACGCTGCCTCATAAAACGCCAGCGAGCGCTGTTCCTCCAGAACACGCAGCATGGAATGGATCATTTTTGCCACAGCATATCCTCTCTGACATCGGCTTCGTCAAAATTTACAGTGCTCATAACGTGGAAGCCGGTCCTGCTGAAATTATTTTTTAAAAAAATAGTCTTTACGCACGCCTCGGCAAAATGGTTTCAAACAACAAATACGCCTGTTCCGGGGATAATATTTAAAGAAATGATCACCTCTTCTCTTCTGCCTGCGCCGGCATCACGCCAGATGCGGATCTGGCTGTGTGTTGGCACTATTCTGGCGACGGGGCTGTCCGGCTTGCCGCTCTCCCGTGAGGCACACGCAGCAGAAGATAAAGCAGCCTCTCTGGAGGCTCTGGAACACCAGATGGCGCAAATTCAGGAGCAGCAGAAAGCACTCCAGAAGGCGCTTGTCGGCATGCAGAAGCAGATTGCCGCGCATCGGGCCGCGCTGGGGGGGCATGCCGGGGGGGCTGCAACCCGCTCCGCAGTGGACGGCAGCAGCCACCATACGCTGACAACAGCGCGGAACACCGTATCTGGCAGCGGCGGCACGAGCCATAAAGGCTGGCCCCCGGAAACCGGGGCTGAAGAGACTGGTCTTGAGCCTGCCGAAGCTAGCTCCACCGCCATGAACACGCCGCACCACATGGTGCACCATGCGACAGGACCGGACGCGCAGCCCATCTTCTCCGGCGTTGATACGCACCCGGATGTGGAAGCTGTTATTGGCCACCGCGCGGAAGACGTGATTTCCCGCATTGCGGAAAACAGCGTTGGCCCGCATGCGCGGGAAACAGCGGGCGCACAGGCCGCCGGTGCGCTGGGTGACCACGGTGTGTTCCATATGGGGCCTGTCACCCTCATTCTGGGCGGGTTTCTGGATGCCTCGGCCGTGGTTGAAAACCGCCATGTGCCGTCCGGCACGTTCAACTACTGGCAGGCCATGCCGTATCCGAACGAGTCCCGTTATCACACCAACAATTTTGAAGGCAGCGCGCGTTACAGCCGTATCTCCCTCATGGCGCGCGGCAACGTGGATAACCACTCCACCATCTCCGGCTT
This sequence comes from Acetobacter persici JCM 25330, assembly GCF_000613905.1. GTDB lineage: Bacteria > Pseudomonadota > Alphaproteobacteria > Acetobacterales > Acetobacteraceae > Acetobacter > Acetobacter persici. Next base: position 2,891 of record NZ_BAJW01000130.1, on the reverse strand, counting down.
CTTTGAAATGGATTTCGGGGCTGGGGCCGCCACGACCGACGCTTATGAAAGCAACAGCTACGCCTTCCGCATGCGGCAGGCGTATCTGGCTTATGATAATAGTGATCTGGACTTCCATTTCCTTGCCGGGCAGGCGTGGAGCATGCTCACACCGGGCCGCATCGGCATTATCCCGCGTCAGGAAAGTCTGCCGGAAACAATCGAATCCTCCATGCTGGCAGGCCAGACATGGGCACGGCAACTCCAGTTCCGGTTTGTGAAGGACTTCCTCCAGCATCGTCTGTGGCTGGGCCTGTCTATCGAAAACTCCGCCACGCTGTATGACACCACTGGCTTTACCAATGCAGACGGCACCGTCACGCTGCCCAACGGCAAAACCGCTACCATCAGCAGTAACGGCACGGGCCTGACCAATGACGCCCCCTTCTCCAACGAGATTGCGCCGGATGTGATCGGCAAGGTGGCGTGGGACCCGCACTGGGGCCATTACGAAGCCGTGGGAATCCTGCATTTCCCGCATGACCGCGTCGCATCCCTCGGGCAGGGCCACAACAATACCGCCATTGCTGGCGGTGGCGGAGGTTCCATGGTTCTGCCGGTTGTGCCGCATAAGGTGGAAGTGCGTCTGGCCGGGCTCGCCGGGGTGGGTATAGGCCGCTATGGCTCCGTCCTGCTGCCCGACGCCACCCTGAAAGCTGACGGGGACGTCGCGCCCATTCCCTCCGTGCAGGCAACCGGCGGCATTATTGCCCACCCCACCCCGCGCGTGGATGTGTATGGTTTCTTTGGGTATCAGGAAGCCGGACGGCGCTATTCCAACTATGGCGGCGGCGCGTATGGCTACGGCAACCCGAACTATTCCAACCTTGGATGTGAGACGGAACTGTCCACTCTGGCTGCACGGCCAACACACGGAGCGTGATGGAAGCGACCGTCGGCGCATGGTATCGCTTCTTCAAAGGACATTACGGAACAGTGGAAGCCGGAGCCCAGCTTGCCTACTCCCGCAGGATGCCTGGAAGGGTCAGGGCGGCGGACCGGATACCAGCATGAGTCAGATATTTCTGGACTTCCGTTACCTGCCGTTCCAGTAACACACCACGCTTGCTCATAAGCGCTCAGGGCAAAAGTTCTCCGGCCAGGCCTCTGGCCATTTATGCGGGGAACCTTTATCCCCCCATACATCTTGTTGCCTGGACCTAAAGTAGAATGCCTTTTCAGAATGCCCCCGCCTCTCTTGCGAGCGCCCTTGCCGCTCGCGGGTACGACTCCGCAACCCCAGTTCAGGCCGCCGTTCTGGCACCTGACGCCGAAGGTCGGGACCTTCTTGTTTCAGCCCGCACCGGCTCTGGCAAAACCGTTGCCTTTGGCCTTGCGATGGCCAACACCCTGCTGGATGACAATGGCCGCTGCCCCCCGCCGGGCGCGCCGCTGGCTCTGGTCATTGCCCCCACGCGTGAACTCGCCCTGCAGGTGCGCAACGAGCTGGAATGGCTCTACGCCTCCAGCGGTGCCCGCATTGTCTCCTGCGTTGGCGGGATGGAACCCCGTGTGGAAGCCCGTGCGCTGAACGCTGGCTGCCACATTGTTGTCGGCACGCCGGGCCGCCTGTGTGACCATCTCTCCCGCGGGCAGCTCAAACTGAGCAACCTGCGCGCCGTGGTGCTGGATGAAGCGGATGAAATGCTGGATCTGGCTTCCGGGATGAACTGGAAACCCTGCTGAAAGCTGCCCCGCCGGAACGCCGCACCCTGCTGTTCTCCGCCACCATCGCCCGGGACATTGCCAATCTGGCCCGCCGCTACCAGACGGACGCCCTGCGTATTGATACGCAGACCGGCAGCGCCCCGCATACGGACATTACGTACCGCGCCATTCTGACGGACCAGTCCGACATGGCTGGCACCATCGTCAACGTGCTGCGCCAGATGGAGTCTCCCACCGCTATTGTGTTCTGCCACACGCGTGAAGCCGTGCGGCAGTTGCAGGGGATTCTGACGCAGCGTGGCTTCTCCTCCGTCGCCATTTCCGGTGACCTCGGGCAGAACGAGCGCAGCCGCGCCATTGAAAGCCTGCGGCATGGTCAGGCTCGCGTTTGCGTGGCGACTGACGTTGCGGCCCGTGGCATTGATATCCCCGACCTCGGTCTGGTGATTCACGCAAGCCTGCCGTCCAACCCGGCAACCCTGCTGCACCGTTCTGGCCGCACCGGACGCGCCGGGCGCAAAGGGACCTGTGTTCTGCTGGTGCCGCCCTCACGCAGAAGGCTGGCAGAACGCCTGCTGGAAGGGGCTAAAGTTACGGCAGAATGGGGCGGTGCCCCGACACCGGACGATATTGCCAAAGCCGATGCGGAACGCCTGCTGTCCGCCCCGGAACTCTCCATTGCCGTGCCGGAAGCCGGTGGCATGCATGAGCTGATCACCAAGCTGACAGCAGCACATTCTGCCGACCAGCTTGCTGCGGCGCTGATTGCCATGTGGCGCGCCAACCTGCCGGAACCCACCAGCGTACGCGTTATTTCTCCCGGGTCTGTCAAAAAAGCGCCGCGTGAACGCACCCGCCGGGATGATGAAGAAGGTGACACCCGTGGCCCGCGTGAACCGGGCGCATGGTTCCGCCTCTCCGTTGGCCGCGAGGACCGCGCAGACCCGAAATGGCTTGTGCCGATGCTCTGCCGTCTGGGCGGTATCCGCAAGCAGGATATTGGCGCGATCCGCATCCAGCCGGACCACACACTGGTAGAAATCGCACAGGATAAAGCTGAACGCTTCCAGTCCTGTGCCGCTGGTGCCGATGCGGATGAAATTACGGTCGAGCCTTCTGCTCCGCCGCGGGGTGGTGCCAGCCGCGACAGCGGTCGTCCGCCGCGGTCTGCTGGTGGCCCGGTG
>NZ_BAJW01000131.1 GCF_000613905.1 Acetobacter persici JCM 25330 | reverse complement strand
GTGCCGGGTCAGGCGTTCAACCGTGCGGTCCAGCAGGCTCCGGGCCGCACCAGTGTGTTCAGCACGCACCCCGGAACGCACAGGCATATCAGACTGCGACATGAGAGACCTCTTCTTTCAGGGCCGGACGTGCCTGCGGCAACGTGGCAACCAGAGCTTCAATTTCGCGGCGGCTGCCCGCAACATCCCGCGCCGTAATCACGCCACGGGGGTCAAGCACCACCAAGGTTGGCAGACGGCCAATCTGCATCAGCAAAAGCAGTTCCATACTCACCAGCAAAGGCACCCCCTCCAGCGGGGTCTGGCGCGCCATGGCGGAAAGGGCCGCCACATCCCCCTCGCCTATCAGCACAAGATCCAGACCATTCGCCTGCGCCACGGTCCGGGCGCTGGGAAGGGCGCGTTTGCACACCGGGCAATCCGCGGAGACAAACATCAGCATCATGGCGCGGCCAGCCGCACTGGCTCCCCCGATGGCAACCGGAGCATCCGCCAGCGTGCGCGCTGTGACCTGCGGCAAAGCCTGCCCCGCCTGCAAACCGGAGAGAACCGACTGCACGCCGATGGGGGCCAGACGCTCATGCAACACGCCAATCTGGCGGGCTAGCACAAACACACCAAGAGCCAGAGCCAGCGTAAAGAGGGTCAGGAGCACTGTGGAGACTGTGAGAATAATCAGCATCAGCCCACAGCCTCCGCTCTGGTAAGAGATGCCGTGGCCATGCACAACAACAGGAGAGACACACCCATCAGCAAACCTTCAACACACAGCAGGCCAAAGTCTGGCTGGCCGCATAAACCCGTCAGAAAAACCAGCACCGCCAGCACCACATTCCGCCAGACAGACGCCCAGGACAGGCGCACATCCACCCCCGGAATACAGCCGCAGGACAGATGCGTGCGGCCTCGCGCAACATTGACCCCCATGGCCACCGCAAAGAGCAGCAAGAGTGCGGCAGACACCACCCCCGCAACAGCCGTCACCGCCCCCGAAAACAGCCAGAGTCCAAGAAGCGTTTCCGTCACGATAATCGCATAGGCCGCGGGAAAGGCTGCATCCAGAGGCAGAAGGCTATAAGCTGCGATGTCAGATGCAAAGCGGGCGCTGTCCGTGGCTTTCCCAATGCCCGTGAAAAGAAACAGCGCGCCAAACGCCCCGCTTCCCAACGCACCGAGCATATGAAGCACAAGCGTCGGCACGCTTATTCACCCAGCGCGATGGTAAAGTACAAATCATCACCCAGATGCTGCATTTTACGCAGTTGCTTTCCGGTCTTCATATCCCAGATCAACAGATCTCCGGCGCTGTCATTGGTGAACAGCAGCGGCTTTTCGTCCTGCGTAACCCCCACCATGCTTGCAGGCACAGGCAGCTTGATGCGGCGCACCAGTTTATGGGTTGCGGTATCCAGCTCCCAGATTTCCGTTCCGGGCTTTTATGGGTCCAGAACGTACCCTCATGCATCAGCACGAACAGATGCCCGCTGGCATAATGCAAAGCTGATAACTGCCACCCGCCCGGACGCCATGTTTTTGCAAAAGGCGCTTCAGCAGCCGGTGCTTTTTTCAGGCCAGCCGCTTCCTGAATGGACCACGGGGCGTCTACTTTACTTTCGGCAGAGAGGCTGGTGGGGTACACAAGGCCGCTGTAGGAAATAAACCATGTTTTGCCATCCGGCCGCCGGGTGGGGCTGTGCTCAAAAACAGCATCTTTTTCAGGATCAAAAAATGGCTTTGTGTGTGTCACGTCTGCTTTGCCAGCCTTCAGGCTGACATTGGCAAGGCCACCATCCGCACAGATTGACGTAAACCCGTCATTCCCCCAGGGGTAGGCCAGAGCACAACCGGGCAGGTCCACCGTCTGGCTTACCGTATGTGTGGCTGTATCCACAACATGCACCGCGTTTGTTGGCACCATGGAAAAGACGTAAACCCGGCTGCCATCCTGACTGATGGCGAGATCATTTTTCTTGGGTGTCACGAGCGCCCTGCCCGGAAGAACTTCATCATTCGTAATGGTCAGGGTCTGTGGGTCATAGGCAGGCAAAAGGTCAAGACGGTCGCCCCGGTTGCCGCGTGACCACACCGTTTCCGCCACGTAAAAAGCCCGCCCTTTCGGGTCCTGCACAACGTTCCCGTTATAGGCGGCCTGCACCATGCCCAGCAGTTTGCCTTTATCCGCATCCACTACATAAATGCGGCCATCCTTGGCATGGGTGCCCGCGGTATCCTGCACCAGAATACGATGCGGTGTGACCGGAGAGAGCTTGATAATATCGCTTTCTTCCTCCTGCACCACTGGCTCATCCGCCCGGGCTTTTCCCGGCGCTGCGGAAAAGGCGCCCAGCGCCACAAGGCCCAGTGCAAAGGCCGCCGTGCTGGCCCGGAGAGCTGTGGAATAGCGCATAAAATCAAACCCTTTGGCTGAGAGAGCGGATGGAAGCACAACTGTGCCGCGCAAGAAAGACAAAAGCGGCATCAGAATTCCGCACTGACCGTGCCAAAAAATTCACGCACAGCACCACGTTCCAGAGACTGATAATCTCCGGACATCGGGTTTCCGTTCTGCCCCATCATGGAAATATATTTCGAGTTGAACAGGTTGTAGACATTGAAATCGACTGACAGATTTTTCGCAAACCCAACCTTCCCGAAATTATACCGCGCCCCCGTGCTGGCCAGCCAGTACCCCGGCACAGACGTATCATTCACGTAGCTGTAGTAGCGCTTTGAATAATAATGCACGTCAAAATGCGTTTCCAGCCCTTTCCAGCGATAGGACAGGTTGGCCTTATACATAAACTGCGGGAAATTGACGATTTTTTGCCTTTTGTGTAGTAAACGCCATCAGAGGTGGAAATATTACCGCCATAGGTCGAGTGGTTGTAACTGACACTGTTATACAGGGCTAACCCTTTAACCGGCGTCAGCGTTACCGCAGCATCAACACCATTTGTATGCACGCTGGTTGGCACAACAGTGGAGACAGGAGCCAGAATAGTCCCCTCCGTTGCTGCCTGCAGGCGGTTTCTGGCATCAACATGATATCCGGCCAGACTGGCCTGTATCAGTTTATCCGTATACCGGTAGCCAACGGCATAAACCCAGTCTTTTTCAGGAGAAACACCGTTCTGGAGTTTTTTGAACGCCGTCTGATCCTGCACGGACCATGGTGAATTTCCAACCCCGTTTGGCAGCACCTGATAAGTCCGCATATTTTCCGCAAGATCAAAATAGAATTCATGATTTTTCAGAAAATGATAACTTGCACCAACATGCGGCAAAAACGCGCTGGATGCCGTCATGGTGCCATTAGGCAGTGCATCCGCGCCGGTGTAATCGGGATTGTTGTAAGACGCCCCGCCCGCAGTTGTCGCCAGCATGGATTTGAAACCTGCCGTAACACGCAAATTTTCAATCGGCCGCCAGGTATCCTGCAAATGGAACGCGAAGTTGTTGGTTCTCCAGTTAAACCCGTATCCCTGCTGGAACGCTTTGCCATAGGTATCATACGGACCAACAGTTTTCAGGGGAGCGCCCTGCCCTAATGTCGGCTCATTATACCAGAACAATCCGGCTTCCTGATTGTTGTTTTCATACCAGACGCCAGCATCAAGGCTATGATTAGCAATTTTATATAAAAAGCTGGTTGTAAACCCGTACCGCTCCTGCCGGTTCTGCCAAACCTCCTGAGAGAACGGGGCCTCCGTATCGGCCGAGGGCGTGGAAGTATCAGAATAGGTATAATACCCGGTCTGGCTGGTGCCATACAGAGTGGAGCGCCAGCGCAGACGCTCCGTGAGAGCGAGATCAAAATTCAGGCCGCCAGTGTAATTGATCTCATGCTGGCCGCCATCATACAGGTAAGGAGAATCTCCATTAGCCTCAATGGCATCCGTGGTTGGAAGGGAAATGTTCCCTGCCACATAATTATAGGCTTTTGCGTAATTGGGGTACAGATGCGGCGTGCGCCAGCCCAGCCCGTCCAGCATCGCCAGAGATGTGTCCCAGTAATTCCATTCGGCCAGATCGCTCCAGTTAAAAAACGCCTTCATGACGCTCTCATGCCCGATAGGCTGCACCAGCTTGGCGTCCACCTGCTGCTGGAACTGGGAGCCGCCGCCCGCCCACATCCCCTCGTCTGAACGGGAATAGGCCGTCATGAACTTGGTGCCGGTGCTGTTAAGCTTGCCACTGTCCAGCCGGGCATAGGTGCGGAAAGAACTATAGCTGCCAAAGCCCTGAGAGACTTTGCCGCCAAGCTGGTCCTTCGGGTCTCCCGTTTCAAACTGCATTGTGCCGCCCAGTGTGGACGTGGAAGGCACATTCACCCCACCCGGCCCTTCCGAGATGATGCTGCGATCAATATCGTCAGAAATAGCCGCCTGAATGATATTCAGGCCATTATTGCTCTCATAGGTCTGGTCATTCAGCGGAATCCCATCCAGCGTGACGCCAAGCTGATCCATAAAGAACCCGCGCACGTAAATGCTGGCCCCCCAGAGGTCGATCCCCAGCGGATCTGTTGAACTGAAACTGACCCCCGGCAGCCGATCAGCAGCTTTCAGCACAGAGGTGCCGGGCGTAAACTGTTCCATCACCGCTTTGGAAACCACGTTATCCGCCCCACGGGAGACACTCCGGTGAGAACTCACGTCCAGAGCCTCGCTCCCGCCCTGCACAGGCCCATGATCCGATGCCGGGCAACAGGAACCACCCTTCCCCCCGCGGGGACACGAGAGGCAGCAGCCCCTTTATGCACGGAAGACCTGCCGCGGGGCATATGATGCGTCTGTGAAGCACCGGACGATGAGAGGGATGATGAAACCGGCGCAGGCGTATTGCCCGCGGCAGCTTTTGCAATATCCGCTGCAAGCAGCGCGGGCATTGTCAAAGCGGAAACCGACACGGCGCATCGAAGGGGCAGTTTACGGCGGGACGTCACCCTGTCTGCAGGGCTGGATTTTCTGCTCACGTCTGGTTCTTCCACATTTGAATGCCAGCAAAGGCGAGAATGAAAAACGCTTTTCCTTGCGCCACGGAGCATCTGCCAGCCCTCTCCCGCCGTGAGACTGGCCTTACACAGATACAAAACAGACAGGGCGCAGGGGCCTCCTTACAGACCCCGCAAAAACGTTTCACTGATGTTATGATATGGAGGTCAATACTGTATCGCAACAGTTTTATACGTTTTTTCTATGCCCGCAGCCTTCACCCGCGCAGAGGGCTATGTGTTCAGCATCAAAAACACTTTAAACAGCGACATTCCGGGGCAATCAGCATTCGCTTTTTCAAACCCGCCTCTTGCCAGCCGCCCTGTTTCTTCATTACGATTAAAAAATGTCATCAGAGAACAAGGCTGACATTATGGATGTTGGCGGCACACTTTATGCTCTACGCACACAACGCGGCCTGTCCCAGCGTGAACTGGCACGGCGGTGCGGGGTGGCCAATGGCACGATATCGCTGATTGAATCCAACGCCATCAACCCGTCAGTCGGGTTGCTCCGGCAGATTGTTCATGCCCTACCCATGAATTTGTCAGAGTTTTTTGCGTTTGAGCAGCAGGATGAACGCAGACTGTTCTACCGCGCGCATGAATTACGGGAAATCGGCGGTAAAGGGATTTCCTACCGCCAGATCGGGACAAACCTGAACGGACGCGCCCTGCAAATCCTGAATGAAGTCTACGCGCCGCGCACCGATACCGGCAAAGCCATGCTGCAACATACCGGGGAAGAAGGCGGCGTGGTCATCAGCGGGGAGATTGAAATTACCGTTGCTGAGCAGCGGACCCTTCTCGGCCCCGGAGATGCCTATTATTTTGACAGCCACCTGCCGCATCGCTTCCGCAACATCGGCAAGGAACCGTGCCACATCGTCAGTGCGGCAACGCCCCCTAGTTTTTAAAGGCAGAAGCTTTAATATCTGTCTGTGTGTTGCCAAAATGGGCCGTCACGTAGGCCGTAATGGCCGCCAGTTCCTCCGCCGTATAGGCCTTTGAAAAGCCGGGCATAAAAACGCGCCCCTGCGCTGTTTCCAGCGCTGTGCCCGTGCGTAAAACCTGCACCAGATTATCCCCCGCCGGATCTGAAACGCTATGCGCTCCCCCCAGCGCAGCCCAGGCCGACTGCCGCCCCTGACCGTCTGGCAGATGGCACCCGGCACAGGCCTGAGCAAACAGCCCCTCCCCC
>NZ_BAJW01000132.1 GCF_000613905.1 Acetobacter persici JCM 25330 | reverse complement strand
CCATCGTCGCACAGGCCGTATGGGGCATGGCGCGCACGCTGTGTCCGGACCGGACGCGAGCTTCGATCGCGGTCACGGCCGCGCTCGTCGTTCTGTTCGCCATCTCACCGCTTGCCCAGATCGCGGCCATCGTTCTCGGGGGCCTCGCCGGCTTGTGGCTTTGCCGCTCTGTGCAGACGTCAGATGGCGAGCATATTACAGTGCCCGTATCGCATCGTGCAGGGATCGTCGCACTGGCTCTCTTTCTGGCGTTGCTCTTCGGTCTGCCCGTTCTCGCCTGCCATGGCGCACCAGAGGGCGTTTCCCTGTTCGACGCCTTCTACCGGTCAGGCGCGCTCGTGTTCGGTGGCGGTCATGTCGTGCTGCCCTTGCTGCACGAGGCTTTCGTGACATCGGGCTGGGTCAGCGACGACACCTTTCTCGCCGGTTATGGCGCGGCACAGGCGGTTCCGGGGCCGCTTTTCACGTTCGCGGCCTATCTCGGCGCGGTCGTCGGGCAATCTCCCCACGGTGTTGCCGGTGCCGCTTTCGGTCTTTTCGGCATCTTTCTGCCGGGCATCCTGGTCCTGATCGGAGCTTTGCCCTTCTGGGACACCTTCCGCAGCCAGCGGGCCGTTCAGGCGACGATGCGCGGCGTCAACGCAGCGGTCGTGGGCCTGCTGGGGGCGGCGCTCTATACACCGGTCTGGACGAGCGCGGTCAGGTCGGCGGCGGATTTCGGGATCGTGCTGGTCGGTTTCGTCCTGCTGACCGTCTGGCGGGCGCCACCCCTGGTGGTAGTCGGTATCAGCGCGCTGGGAGGGGTCGTCATTGGGCAGGCGGCATAATGAAATGTTCAGTCAGCGACGTGCATCGACGCGTGATCGCCATACCGTTTTTCAACGCACACTTCAATAATGGCGCGTCGTTATAAGGGCCATGTTTCGGCCGTTTCCTGTGTAAGTCAGCCAGAAAACGGACAGGCAGTTTATTGCCCTGATCCGCGCAGCATATGAACGTGGGGTCACTTTCTTCGATACTGCCGAAGCTTATGGACCTGGCATTAATGAAGAAGTAGTTGGGGAGGCGCTAGAGCCGGTTCGTGATCAGGTCGTGATTGCCACCAAGTTTGGTTTTGTAAACGGCGTGCCAGCACAGGGATTGGATAGTCGGCCGGAGCGTATTCGACAGGTTGCAGATGAAGCCCTGAAGCGCCTGCGGACTGACAGAATTGATCTCTTTTACCAACATCGCGTCGATCCAAACGTGCCGGTCGAAGATGTTGCCGGAACGGTGAAAGACCTTATCGCAGCAGGCAAGGTCAAGCATTTTGGCATGTCTGAAGCCGGGACGGATTCAATCCGTCGTGCACACGCCGTACAGCCGGTTGCCGCTCTCCAGAGTGAATATTCGATGTTCTGGCGCGAACCTGAACTGGAAATCCTGCCGCTTCTTGAGGAACTGGGTATCGGCTTCGTGCCATTTGCGCCTCTTGGCAAAGGATTTCTGACTGGAAAACTCGACCCGAAAACCGTGTTTCCCAAGGATGATTTCCGCAGCACCGTTCCTCGTTTCCAGGCTGAGGCACTGGCCGCGAACCAGGCTCTTGTTGATCTTGTCAAAGCCATCGCATCTGAAAAATCCTGCACGCCTGCGCAGATCGCCTTGGCGTGGCTTTTGGCTCAGAAGCCCTGGATTGTTCCCATCCCCGGTACAACCAAACTTCACCGCCTAGAAGAAAATCTGGGAGGGGCTGATGTCATTCTGACGCAGGATGATCTGGCCCGCATTGAACGGTCCCTCAATGACATCCCGCTTCAAGGGGCTCGTTATCCTGCTTCATATCAGAACCTGATCAATCGCTGAGCCACGACCGCGGAGAGAATAGTTATGACAATCACCACTCCTGCCGTGATGCTGAACAATGGGATCCAGATGCCCTCTCTTGGCTTCGGCGTATTTCAGGTTCCTGACCCTGCCGAGTGTGAACGCAGTGTTCGGGACGCCATTGATGTCGGTTATCGGCTTCTCGATACAGCAACGTCCTATGGCAACGAGGAAGCAGTCGGTCATGCGATTCGCAACCACGGGATCGACCGTAGCGATTTATTCGTCACTACCAAACTTTGGATTGAAGATGCTAGCTATGAGGGAGCCAAGGCTGCTTTTGAGCGCTCGTTGAACAAACTTCAGACGGACTATCTCGATCTCTGGTTGATCCATCAACCATACGGGGACGTCTATGGGGCATGGCGCGCAATGGAAGAACTGTATCGTGCGGGCCGTATCCGCGCGATCGGCGTCAGCAACTTCTATCCTGACCGACTGGTGGATTTCGTGCTGCACAACGAAATCCCACCAGCGATCAATCAGATTGAGCTCCATCCTTTTCATCAACAGGACGATGCGCTGAAAATCCTGAAGCAATACGATGTTCAGGCGGAAGCCTGGGGACCGTTTGCAGAGGGACGAAACGGACTGTTCTCGAATGATCTGCTTCAGTCAATTGCGCAGAAGCATGGCAAGACCATCGCTCAGGTTGTGCTGCGTTGGTTGAACCAGCGCGGAATTGTCGCAATCCCCAAGTCAGTACGCAAAGAACGTATGGCCGAAAACTTCGCTATTTTCGACTTTATGTTGGACGATGCTGATGTTGAGGCAATTGCCACGCTTGACCAGAAAGCCAGCAGTTTCTTCGATCACCGCGATCCGGAGAAAGTCCGCTGGCTGGGGACAAGAAGTTTAGGGTGAGAAGTATCGTCTCAGGGGTGTCTGTGTGAATTGAGATTGTTGCGGATCTTATTCAAATCAAGTGAATGTTTTTCGATCCATACGAGTTAAAGGGAATGTCCTGGTATCGACAATTTCGCCTCATGTCGGTCGTTTGGACCACAAGGTTGTTTGCCAAATAGCGGACATCAGCGCTTCAAAGCCTCGTTGCAGAGATTGTCTGGATCTCACTGATTGCACCTATTGAATGATCCCAAGACACAGACGGGCAACCCATGGACGTTGCGATGAAAATTTCAGCGATACGGAATTGTGATCGGATCATATGACAAGCACGCCCTTATATCCTCGTCATACTGCCCTATAGTATGACAAGGATACTCAAGGGTAGTATATTCGGGAGTAAGCGTTCGTGCCGCACACACCAGCTGAGAAAAAGCGCGTTCTGACCCGCGTGCGCCGTATTCGCGGGCAACTTGATGCGCTGGAACAGGCTTTGGAGAAGGGAACTGATTGCGGTCCGGTGCTGCAACAGGTGGCGGCTATCCGGGGAGCGATCAACGGATTAATGGCCGGTGTTCTCGAAAGCCACCTGCGGGAAGAATTTGTTGAGTGTGCCGGTGATCGTGATGCTGCCAGTGGTTCGATCGAGAATGTGGTGTCACTCGTTCGATCCTATCTCCGGTAATGCCCTCGATGCTGGCTGATAGGTTATTTGGAGAAAAAATCATGAAATCACGGGCCGCAGTTGCTTTCGAGGCGGGTAAGCCCCTTGAGATTGTCGAGATCGATGTAGCGCCTCCTCGTGCTGGTGAGGTGCTCGTGCAGATCACGCATACGGGTGTGTGCCACACTGATGCGTTTACCCTGTCAGGGGATGATCCCGAGGGACTGTTCCCAGCCGTTTTGGGTCACGAAGGCGCGGGAATTGTCATCGAGGTCGGAGAAGGGGTCACCAGCGTTGCCCCCGGCGACCATGTCATTCCGCTTTACACGGCGGAATGCGGTGAATGTCTGTTCTGTAAGTCGGGAAAAACCAATCTCTGCATTTCAGTGCGCGCCACACAGGGTAAAGGTGTGATGCCGGATGGCACGACACGCTTCTCCTACAAAGGTCAGCCGATCCATCATTACATGGGGTGTTCGACGTTCAGCGAATACACGGTTGTCGCCGAGGTTTCTCTGGCAAAAATCAATCCCGCATCCAATCCAGGGCATGTCTGTCTGTTGGGATGTGGCGTCACCACAGGGATTGGTGCGGTACACAACACGGCCAAGGTGCAGCCGGGAGATACGGTTGCCGTCTTCGGTCTGGGCGGGATCGGTCTGGCGGTCATTCAGGGAGCGCGACAGGCAAAGGCTGGCCGGATTTTCGCTATTGATACCAACCCGGAAAAGTTTGAACTTGCCAAAGCATTCGGCGCCACGGAATTCCTCAACCCCAAGGATTATGACAAACCGATTCAGCAGGTTCTTGTGGAAATGACCGGCTGGGGTATTGATCATACATTTGAATGTATCGGAAACGTCAACGTCATGCGCGCGGCGTTAGAAGCCGCGCATCGTGGGTGGGGGCAGTCGATCGTCATCGGAGTGGCAGGGGCCGGTCAGGAAATTTCGACCCGTCCCTTCCAGCTTGTGACGGGGCGTTCGTGGCGCGGCTCGGCTTTCGGTGGGGTCAAGGGACGCAGCCAGCTTCCCGGCATGGTCGAAGATGCCATGCGTGGCGATATCGAACTTGCGCCTTTCGTAACCCACACCATGCCGCTCGAAGACATCAATACGGCCTTCGATCTGATGCATGAAGGAAAATCCATCCGTTCCGTCATTCATTTCTAAGGTCTACGTCTCACCGCGCAACATCATTTCCAATGGTTGGAAATTACAGGAGAACGATCATGGCAGTTATTTCCGGTGACGGTGTTTTCTCTCACGTTTTTCTTGGGGCAGTGGATACTGCGGTATCCGCGAAATTCTATGACGCCGCGCTTGCGGCTCTGGGCATAAAAAACCTGGGGCCGTTCGGGCATGGGTGGATTCTGTATGGCCGCGAAAAGCCAGCTTCATCATTGCACGTCCTGGCAACGGTGAAGCGCCCTCAAGCAACGGTGTCACCATCGGTTTTGCAGCAGCGACACCCGCCGAAGTGGAGGCTTTTCATGCCGCAGGTCTTGCCAATGGGGGAACCGATGAAGGCGCACCCGGCCCGCGAAGCCACTTACCGGGCGCTTACGCTGCCTATCTCCGGGATCCGGCAGGGAACAAGATCTGCAGTTATACCTTCACGGACGGTAACTGACATGCGCAAAAGGCAGTGAGAGCCATGGAACGCAAGGAAACACACGCCTCTTTTGGGGGCGTGCAGGAAGTCTGGCGACACAAGTCCGTGTCGTTGGGTGTGGAAGCAAACTTCGCGATCTACCTGCCGCCGCAGGCAAAAACTGAAAAGGTTCCCGTTCTTTACTGGCTCTCCGGTCTGACATGTACGGAGCAGAACTTCATTGGCAAGGCTGGCGCGCAACGCGTGGCCGCAGAACTGGGCATCGCCATTGTCGCGCCGGATACCAGTCCACGGGGCGTGGGTGTGGCTGATGACGATGCGTACGATCTTGGACAGGGTGCCGGATTTTACCTCAATGCGACGCAGGAGCCGTGGGCTGCGCATTATCGGATGTATGATTACGTCGTCACGGAACTTCCTGCGCTGATTGAGGCGAGCTTTCCGGTTACGCAGCAGCGAGGCATTGCGGGACATTCGATGGGTGGATTTGGCGCCATCATGATCGCACTGCGTAATCCTGGCCGCTATCGTTCTGTGTCAGCCTTTTCACCCATTGTGGCGCCAACGCAGGTACCATGGGGTGAAAAAGCATTCAGTGCTTATCTGGGTCCGGATCGTGCCAGTTGGGTAGCCTATGACCCGCTTGAACTTGTGCGGACAGCGAAGGAAAGACTACCTGTTCTGATAGATCAGGGTCTGGCGGACCAGTTTCTGAAAGAACAGCTCAGGCCAGAACTGCTCCAGGAAGCCGCACGGAATGCAGGGCAGGAACTTATCCTGAATCTTCGTCCTGATTACGATCACAGCTATTATTTTGTAGCCAGTTTTATTGCAGATCATCTCAGATATTTCGTGAGTAAACTACGATGAATAGATTGTGAGTTTTTTGGATCCGGAATTTTCTGGCTTTGAGTGGAGATGAAATCTGTTAGGGGCATCTTTCAAACTGTAAAATCAGCTGACAGCTTTCTGCTCCTTCTATCCGGAATCAGACATGCAATGTTGCTCAAAGATCAGAGATGTCGTCATTGAATGGTAGGATTGAAGCGATCGGTATGGACTGGTTAACAGAGAGAACTTGAT
>NZ_BAJW01000133.1 GCF_000613905.1 Acetobacter persici JCM 25330 | reverse complement strand
CTAGTCAAAACCAAAAGTTTTCAGAGCCTGCCATCCACTTCATCAACGAGCACGGCACATCGCTCGCGGACAAGAGTCAGCACCTGTCCCTGAATAAGGGCAGCAGTCTCTGATTTCAGAACGAAATCCGGTAGCCTGACAGCTTCCAAGGCTTTTGTCAGACGGTTGCTCACTTCGGTGATGCCTCTATCTGCATCGCCTTGAGGTTGACCAATAGTGCGCGCCAGCGCCATGAAATCTCGGCGCGTCAATCGATCATCCTTGCCGTTGAGCTTGAGCGCCATTCGGTCACCTCCAAGACCCGGAAAGACCCGCGTCGTGACCGCATCATAGAGCGGCGCGAACCGAACTGACGTGAATGCCTTTGCCTCTGGCTCGGCGATCTTGAGGAGCGCGAGATTTTTGAGGTGCATATCACCGTCAGCGATCAACCAGGCGAACACCGCACGGCGAAACAGAATATCAAGGTCGGCGGCGGGATCTGTGGAAAGCGGCCGCAACCCGCGCGCCATGCGTTCGATCGTGCCGTCATATTTCGCTGATGCCGGGAGATCGAGGACCGAACAGAAGTCCTCCAGCGCGAGCCGACGCTGATCGTCCGCACCATAACGAATATCGAAACGCTCGACAATGAGCGCGGGTGACATGCCATCCGGCATCGGGGTCAGCGCGATAACAGGCACTGCAAAGCCGGCGGCGCGACCGAGTTCCAGGCAGAGCCATTCGACGATCGGCAGCATCTCGAAGCCAGCCGTCCCGGTAGGCTTCAGGATATGAGTAAATGGCAAATCAATGGCCGGACGGAGAATGCCATCGGGCGCGAGATACATCGGCGCCTTGATCTGGATGCCTGATAGGCGCGGCGTCTCGGCGTGAGCGAATATCCGTGCGAGATTCTGCTCGAAACTTTCCTCGATCGCACCGCGCGCAGGCCCTTCGTAGCGTCCAGTAAAGCAGCCCGCCTCGACAAAGTTGTCCAATCTCGTTGTCAGAATATCTGCTGGAAGCGTTGCCAGTTCATCACGACTCTCGACCACGGTCACATTAGACATATAGCGTCGCCCGCGCTTGAGTGCCTCACGGTCGTCGCGCTCATGTAGGACCTGAGCCAACCAACCTTCGGGCAGCAGTGATTCGATGAAGGCCGGTAGTTTGCCCGGCGTGGTCTCGCGAACCAGTGCCGGGCCTGAACGCTTCGCGGGCTTCCAGCGCCATTCCAAACCGTCATGAATCAGGTGCCCAAGCGGGTCGCCATGCCAGGCGATCAGCAGATCGAGCGCCGCTTTATTGGCGGACACCTTAGCCTTTCCCGGTTGCGCCAGAAGAAAGCGTTCCGCACCTTCGCCCTCACGATACCAGCTATTCTCGCGCGCCAGCGCCCAGACTGCATCAGCGGCCTCCTTGGGCGTACCATGCTCTTCGATGAGCCGTACGGCCATCTGCACGCGCATCTCCACCGTAATCGCACTGGCATGCTCACTGCGTAGGCGAAAGGCTTCGAGGAAACGCTGCCTTGGCGAAGAGACGTCGATCCGCAACTCGCCCAGATCATCACCGACCACTGCGGCGGCCGTCGAGGGATGCGGCGGCGCCTCGTTCTGGACGATCTCCAGGCTGCGCAACCGGGTCCGCTGGTTGCGACGTCCGCTGATGAACAGCCGCCCGTCTGGCGTCGGCGCAAGGAGGGCAGCACTCGCCGATGAGAGAAACGCGTTGGGGTAGAGATAGTGCGCGATACGGACCGCATGGCTGAGTACAGCAGCTTCGGCGTCGATATCCTGTTCGACGTAGATGCCTCGCACGAGCTGGACAAGTTCCCCCGCCTGCGCACGTTTGTGCGCGCGCTTGGCATCAATCGTCTCGCCAACCAGATGGATCACCATAGGATTATCCCGCATTTCAGATACGGGATAATTCCATCACCTACGCTCAGACGCAAGGATTATCGCGCATCTGAGATACGCGATAATCCTCAAGGAAGATAGTGTGAGGTGCAGCGCCCGATGCCTCAGCCAAGAGTAACCCTTGGACCATCATGCCAAAAACAGACATGCTGTTGTTCTATAATTATGCTGCGTTTCTCATGGCATGCCTATAATCGACTATATCGCCGTTGGTATGCTGTGCGCAATCGTGACATTGCCAATCCTACGGTCGCCTCTTGCCGACAGAAGCAATATGAGCCAAATTTGAGCCAAGCTGGAGGATGAACTCTAGTGAAGTTGAGTGAAGTCAGATGAAGGATATCGGCTGATAACCAACGATTTACATGATAACCCCGCAGAAGTCCCAGAACATAGTCCGCCCTTTCACGGCGGCAACACGGGTTCGAATCCCGTACGGGACGCCATTGATTTATATGGCTTTTTAGCGTTATCCACAGAGACTGTTCTGGTCCAATTGGACCACTAAAGTTCAAAACCATCCGCGACACTCCTCAGGTAGCTGGGGTCAAATTTCCGGTACACACGTCTCAGTGTTAGAGGATCAGTCGCAAGCCAGTCAGCAGCCTGATCAATCGGTACCCGATCCATAGCAAACCACGATGCAACACTGTGCTTTATATGATGTGGCGTTGGCTTCCATGTTAGCCCTGCACGCTCACAGGCCTTAGCAAATGACCAGCGTAGACCGGTGGGAACTGGTTTGCCGTGCCATTGCACAACATAAGGCCCATTCGCCATACTCTGGGCTTTTTCCAACTCCTCTCTCAATGTTCGCGTCATCGGTACGACCGCACGGCGTTTGTTCGTGATAGGCCGATCCGGCTCCTGGAAATCAATAAGTCCGGTTTTCCAGTGCACACGATCCCAAGTTAGGGCAAGGATTGACCCTTACGTGCCCCTGTAAAAAGCGCGATTGCCATAAAAGTACGAACATGCTGCGTTTCACACGCATCCAGCAGACGCCGCGCTTCTTCTTTGCTCAGGAACCGGTCGCGCGGCGCAGAATCCCGGGGCGGCTCAATTTCAGGAGGCCTGAGCAGAAAGCCGTCTTTCCACACTCTTCTCATGGTCGCGCGTAAAACATTGAACTCGCGCCTCAATGTACCCGGCGAAACTGGAACATTCTCAGTTTCCGATCGTCCGCTTTTTTTAAAGCGGTTTGCTGCATAAATGTCCCACGCCCTTTGATCGACCTGATCGACACGCAGATAGCCCATTGCCTGACTCAACGGCACAATGGCTTCCTGCAGGCGTTTCAGATCCGAGACCTTTCCGCTACGCGAAGCCACATAGCGCTCAAAAGCCGTCGACAGTGACATTTTGAGCGGCTGCTTTTCAAGCGCATTTTCAAAATCAACTAAGGCTTGTCGAGCATTTTTCTCATCATCCGTTCCCGTCGAAAGTCTTCGACGTTTACCGCCTGCCCACCAGACGATGTAGTACTTGCCTCGACGGCGTTCGAGATGAGGGATTTCGTTGCGGATGCGGGGCATAGGTAACCATCCAGATAGGCCTTAAGGGTTTCAGGGGACACAAGTGTGCATCCGGGCTGCCTCCAAGCCGTCAGACGCCCTTGGCGAATAGCGCGCCGCAGCGTTTCAGGGTGTCTCCGGACAAGCAAAGCCGCCTCCGGCACAGTCAGTAAATCTGGTATTTGTATTGTCGCCCCGGATTGGTGCGCTGGATCAGCAAGCATCAGACTGATCCTTCCATTGATTGACTTGCTCCAACCAACTCTCGCCGCATGGCGCGGCGAGGCGTTTCAAGGTGAAGCTTCAGGACCGCAGCTACTGCCTGTATGGTCAGAAGTTGCTCATGACTTCGCATGGCCCATATCCTTTCCGTACAGCGCCAGAATCGACGCAATACAGAGAAAATGGGCTCATTATGAGCTTATGTCAACAGAATAAGCTTATAATAGGCTTATTTTATGGAATCGATCAGGGTATCGAGCCTGGCCATGCGGCGCGCAGCCAAGTCCTGGAGTTGCTCAGCGATTTTGGCGAGATCCTCATTGCCATTCTCTCGTGCAAGCTCCGCAAGCTCGTTCGTAAGACGCTGCTCGTCTTCCGCCATCATCCCGAAAAAGCCGCGAAGCTCACCAAGAATCAAAAACAGATCCCGCCGGTCACCCTCCTGACTACTGGAATCGAGCTCTTTCTGATCTGTCGTATCTGCAACAATATCTCGCTTTGACGCGACGACACGAGGCTTGCCACCAACAGTAATTCGATCAAGCCTCACCTTATCGTTCTGCGTCAGTTTTTCGACGTGCCCGAGGTCCGGACACAACTCGTCGATATTGATATGAAGCACCTGGGCAATCTGATCACGCCGGTCGAGAGAGGGGAGCTTCTTGCCCAATTCCCACTCACTGATGGTCGTTACGCTCACGCCAAGAGCTGTTGCCAGCTCAGGCTGGCGCATGCCCACATCCGTTCGCGCCTGTCTGATCGCGTCCCCAACCTGATTCCTGATCGCGCTCTGATGCGCTTTCCCCAACGACCCTGACACTCTGATCCTCCCCCATTGTCCGAGCAGACTATACAAGTTTCAGAGCAAGAAATAGGCTCATCTCACAAAAATGGGCCCAGTTCGTGTTTTCTGTCCTGATCCCTGCTTCCAATGCAAGATTGCTGAGAGGAGGAACGGTCCGCTTGATCAGTGACCCGTCACAGCATCTTCAGGAGACCAGGCCGCCACGTCAAAAGGCGCAAAATGCTTCAAATTTCGTGTGACCACCTGGAGGTCGTGTGCCTTTGCAGTTCCGGCAATCAGCGCATCGGCCATTCCGGGATTATGTCCGGCGGCAATTGCAGCTGCTTCCAGACGCCCGGCAATTGTGGCAACCGAAGCATCAATCGCTACAATTCTGTCCTCGTAGGTCGCGGTCAGACCGGCAAGCCAGATTTTCAGGCCTGCCGCACGAGCAGTGGCACCCTTGTGCTCAAGCAGACCGATCCCCTTTTCGATTTCATGGACCGTCACGACCGACAGATAGAGCTGGCCCTGCCCGTCGATCCGTTCCAACCATTCGAGGAATGCCTCCGATGCGTCGTTCCGCGAGGGTGACAGCATCGAAATGACGTTGGTGTCGAGCAGGTATCCCCTCACAGATCCACATCCCGCGAGGGCGACGCGTTCCGCGTCGGAACCTCGTCAGGAAAGCTCCGGAGATAGGATACCAGACCGGGACGCACGCGCCCCATAGCCCGGCGTCCGGCTTCGGCTGCTTCGATGGAAACCAGAGCCGCCACGGGCTTGCCGTGACGGGTAATCGTCACGAACTCACCCTTGAGCGCCTTGTCGACCAGAGAAGAAAAACCGGCCTTCGCCTCTCTCAGTGTGATTGTCAGCATGGGAGCAGTCCTCGGCAATGTGGTCTTATGTGACCACATTAAAGATGGCGTAAGCTAAGCGCAATCATAATCCGGCATGGAGACCGGATTATGATCTTCCTGCCAGATGCGCTTATCCCACCTCAGCGTCACCGGAGAGACGTTGGACCAGCGACCGGCACAGTTCCTTCAGTTCCTCCGGCCGAGCCAGCAGGTCGAGGAAAATACAGACTGGGGCGATGCCCACACGACGGTAAAAAGCCTCGCGTCGCTCGAACCGCTCCAGTCCCCGGCGCTCATGGTCGTTGCGGGTGATGCGGTTCACACCGCAGCAGCCGATCACCTCGATGAAACAGGCCGCATCCCGACGTCGCAGCGTCAGATCCGCTTTCTCGGCCCCCACATCAGGCATGATCGGCTGGTGAAGATCGATCTCCATGTCGGGCAACGCCATGGAACGCAGGATTTGATAGACGATACGTTCAGGCAGGGATTCCAAGACCATGCCATCGACGGTCGTCGTTCCCGTGGACGGCAGGTCTGGCCAGCGTGCCCTCGCCTGAGCATCGACGCGGGCCCAGTCGCGCTGACCAGACTCACCGATAAAGACCAGATGCTGGCCGGCCGGGCCGACATACCGGCAGATGGCCTCGCTCGGTGGAGCACCGAGAGCAA
>NZ_BAJW01000134.1 GCF_000613905.1 Acetobacter persici JCM 25330 | reverse complement strand
CGCCTGTCTGAATAGCCCCAGCGCGGGCCATAGCCGTAATAGTCATCATAACCACGGGACGGGCTGTACCCGTAATAGTCATACCCCCCGCTATAAACCGGGCCTGCACAGCCAGAGAGCGTGCCGACCAGTGTCAGCCCCAGACAACCCAGAATCAGAGGGGTACGTTTCATACAGCGTGCTCCTGTCACCTTATATTTTTCTGGAGTGAGAAAAAACTACCCAACTTTGACCAGAACATGGTGCTTCTTGCCAGAAGACAACCGAATGGCGCCGTCCGCCATGTCTTTTTCTGAAATCACGCCGTTTTCATCCTGTACCACGGCATTGTTCACGCGCGCGCCGCCGCCGCGCACCAGCCGGCGGGCTTCCCCATTAGTTTTGGCCAGCCCGGCTTCAACAAACAGGCGGAACACCGGCACACCTTCCGTCAGCGTAGCCTGTGGCACGAGATGCACCGGCAGATCCGCAGCGGTTACGTTCCCTTCCTCAAAAGTCTGGCGGGCCGCTTCTGCCGCAGCCTGTGCGGCCTCGCGCCCGTGGCACAGGGCGGTAGCTTCGGTTGCCAGAATTTTCTTCGCTTCATTAATGTCAGCCCCCTGCAGGGCTTCAAGACGGGCACATTCTTCCAGCGGGAGATCGGTAAACAACCGCAGGAAACGGCCCACATCCGCATCTTCCGTGTTGCGCCAGAACTGCCAGTAATCAAACACCGGCAGGCGCTTTTCAGACAGCCAGACAGCCCCGTTGGCCGTCTTGCCCATTTTGGCGCCGGAGGCGGTTGTCAGCAGCGGGGTTGTCAGGCCCATCACGCTTTTCTGGTCTGTGCGGCGCACCAGATCCACGCCAGAGACAATATTGCCCCACTGGTCAGACCCGCCAAGCTGGAGGGTTACACCGTGGCGGCGGTTCAGTTCCCGGAAGTCATAAGACTGAAGAATGGAGTAGTTGAACTCCAGAAAAGTCAGCCCCTGTTCACGGTCCAGACGGTTTTTGACGGAATCAAAAGAGAGCATGCGGTTTATGGAGAAATGCACCCCGACATCCCGCAGCAGGTCGATATAGGCCAGCTTGTCCAGCCAGTCGGCGTTGTTCACCAGAATGGCCCCGGACGCACCGCTTCCAAAGGTCAGGTATTGCCGCAGGCACCCTTCAATCCCTGCCAGATTGGTGCCGATGGTCTCTTCCGTCATCAGCCTGCGGGCTTCCTCACGGAAAGAGGGGTCACCAATTCTGGCTGTGCCGCCACCCACCAGAGCCACCGGGCGGTGCCCATGCTTTTGCAACAGGCGCAGCATCATAATCTGGATCAGGCTGCCCACATGCAGGCTGTCCGCTGTCGGGTCAAAACCGATATAGGCCGCAACAGAGCCCTTCACCATCGCGTCATCCAGTGCAGCGGGGTCCGTGCACTGAAAAATGAAGCCGCGCGCTGCGGCTTCCTGCATGAAGGAACTCTGAAACCCGTTTTCGACCATTCTCTTTAATTCCTGTTTACGCCTCTGCCTGCCGCCAAAGCAGAAGATCCGGCCTCACGCTCTAGCACGAGCATGAGGCTGGCTGAACCTCTTCCCTTGTTCCGATGTGCGGATCAGGCCGTGCCGCCCACTGTCAGGCCCGTCATTTTCAGAGTGGGCTGCCCCACCCCAACAGGCACGCCCTGCCCGGCCTTGCCACAGGTGCCGATGCCGGGGTCAAGCTCCATGTCTTTCCCGATCATGGACACATGGGTCATGGCGTCCGCCCCGTTGCCGATCAGGGTTGCCCCTTTGACGGGCGCCGTAATTTTTCCGTCTTCCACCAAATAAGCCTCGGAGGCGGAGAAGACGAACTTGCCGGACGTGATATCCACCTGCCCGCCGCCAAAATGCACGGCATACAGGCCGCGCTTCATGGAACTGATCATTTCTTCCGTGGAGGCCTGACCGGGCAGCATGAGCGTATTGGTCATGCGCGGCAGCGGCATATGTGCGTAGGACTGGCGGCGACCATTGCCCGTTGCGGCAACGCCCATCAGGCGGGCGTTCAGACGGTCCTGCAAATAACCTTTCAGAATCCCGTCTTCAATCAGCATCGTCCGGCCTGTGGGGGTGCCTTCATCATCAATGGTCAGGCTGCCGCGCCGGTCCGGCAGAGAGCCATCATCAATCACCGTTACACCGGGGGCGGCAACCCGCGTACCGACGCGCCCGGCAAAAACCGATGTGCCCTTGCGGTTGAAGTCCCCTTCCAGCCCATGCCCGACGGCTTCATGCAGCAGGATACCGGGCCAGCCAGCCCCGAGCACTACTTCCATCTCACCAGCCGGAGCAGGCCGGGCCTCGAGGGCCACCAGCGCCTGCCGCAGGGCTTCATGCACCGCACCCTGCCATGTGTCCGCTTCCAGCAGACGATTGATTTCATACCGGCCACCCAGCCCGTGGCTGCCGCTTTCCCGCTTGCCGTCCTGCTCCACCACCACAGACACATTCAGCCGCACCAGTGGCCGCAGATCCGCTACCCGCGCTCCATCGGCACGGATAATCTGCACGGCCTGCCATTCCCCGGAGAGCGAGGCCATAACCTGCACCACCCGGCTATCCTTGCCGCGGGCATAGGCGTCAATCTGGGTCAGCAGGCCAGAACGGGCGGCAAAATCCGTCTCACCCAGCGGGTTGGCATCCGTGTAGAGACGGCGATTGGTGGAACGGGGGGCATCCGCCATCGTGCCGGAACGGCCACCACGCACAGCGCTGACAGCATCCCCGGCCCGCGCCAGAGCGGAGCGGCTGAGATCATCAGAATGAGCAAACCCGGTCTCTTCTCCCAGCACGGCCCGCAGGCCAAACCCGCTGCTGGTATCAAAAGACGCTGAGCGGATAACGCCATCATCCAGCGCTATCCCTTCACTCTCCCGGTATTCCAGAAACAGTTCCCCATCATCCATTCCGTCCAGCGCCTTGCGGGTCAGGGCTTCCGCATCGGCACGGTCCAGCAGGGCGCCCGGTCTGTCAAAAAACAACTGGTCTGTAACCGCCAGAGCGCCAGGGCTTGAAGGGAGAGACGACATGAACAAAACTCCTGACAGGAAGAAGGCTCCGGGTCACAGATTTTCCCGGCAGAGCAGCCTGAGCATAAACAGTTAAGTGCTGCCGCAAAACCCGCAAGGGGTTTCATCGTTTCTGTCAGGGGGGCAGAGACAACACGTGACAGGGTTTAACGACCCGCCCCTGACCAACCGCTGCGGCCTCTTTTTCTGCTTTTCCGGCCCCGGCGTTCCGCCGTAGCAGATGAAAGACGACCATGCGCGCTTACCAGACCAGAACACATTCCGGGATTCTGACGTTCCAGAGGCAACCAGCACACGCTGCGTCTGCCCGCCCGGCCTCTTCCGGCCCTTATTTCCTGCGCCTTGCTCTGCTCTGCTGTCTGCCCGCTGCCCCGGCTCCGGTTCTGGCACAGACCGCCACCCCCACGCCATCCATCACCAGCGGGACAGCCCGGCCCCCTGCCTCGCAGGACCATCCTGCTGTGGCTGGCACGCCCTCACACACAGATCCCTCCCCGGCCTCCGGCAGCCCCCCCCTCCGCGCCTCACCCTGCCGCTGCGTCTTCTGGAAATGCGGCCATTCCAGCAGATCTCCCGGCAAGCCCCCCATCCGTTGCTCCTGCTCCTGCTCCTGCTCCTGCTCCTGCTCCTGCTCCTGCTCCTGCTCCTGCTCCTGCTCCTGCTCCTGCTCCTGCTCCTGCTCCTGAAGCAGAGTCGAAAGCCGTGGCCCCTGCAAGCACCGATCCTGCACAGGCACCTCTGGATGAAGATGATGCCGTCCCGCCCGTGCAGGTCAGACTTTTTGACGTGCAGCCCGCAACCCATGCAGGCCAACATGCCGCGCCGGATTTTGTACCACAGGACCTGCGGCCGCCCTCCATTGCGCTGGGAGACCTGTTTGCCGCCATTCATGCAGCCCATATTTTTACAGACGCCAAAGCCGTTGCGGATGCCATCCCGGATCAGGCTCCCACGGATCTGGTCGCGGCATGGCGGCAGGAGAAAGATCTGCCGGATTTCAATCTGAAACGGTTTGTCTCACAGCATTTTACCATCCCGGTGCTGCGCTCGGCGGCGTATAGCCGCAAACCGGGAGAGAGCGTGCGGGACTATATTTCCGGCATGTGGGACGTGCTGACACGAGAGGCCGATACCGCCGTGCCGTGGTCCTCCCTGCTGCCGCTGCCGGAAACCTATATTGTCCCCGGTGGCCGGTTCTCGGAGTTTTATTACTGGGACAGCTACTTCACCATGATCGGCCTGTATGAAGACGGGCGGATTGATCTGCTTCGCAATGTGGTGCGCGACATTGCATCCCTGATAGACCGGTATGGTCATATGCCTAATGGCAACCGGACCTATTACCTCAGCCGCTCCCAGCCGCCTTTTTTCTCCCTGATGCTGGATCTGCTCGCCAGCCACGACGGGCAGGTGGTCTACACCTCCTTCCTGCCGGAATTACAGCGGGAATATGACTACTGGACCCACGGGGCGGATGCGCTCAAACCCGGTGCGGCCTGGCAGCATGTGGTCCGCCTGCCGGACAACACCCTGATGTTCCGGCCGTGGGATGATATGGAGACCCCTCGGGACGAAAGTTTCCCGCAGGATCTGGCCACCGCGAAAAGTTCACACCGCCCGGCCCCGGAACTCTGGCGGGACCTCCGCGCCGGTGCAGAAACCGGGTGGGACTACACGTCCCGCTGGCTGGCGGACGGCAAGACGCTGGATACCATCACCACAACGTCCCTCATCACCATCGAATATAACTGTCTGATGGTGCATCTGGAGCAAACGCTCTCCCACGCCTACGCCCTGAATGGCGAGAAAGACAAAGCGGCCTTCTACGCGCAGCAGGCCACACAGCTTAAAAACGCGATCAACCACGTTCTCTGGAATGAAAAAGAGGGCGCGTATTTCGATTATAACTGGCGAACCGGACAGCTCAGAGATGTGCTGTCCACCGCAACCGCGGTGCCCCTGTTCCTGCATATTGCCTCGCAGGAACAGGCTGATGCGGTTGCCCGCACTCTCCAGACACGCCTTTTACATGTGGGCGGCCTGAGTGTGACAGACCGGGAGACCGGGCAGCAATGGGATTACCCTAACGGCTGGGCACCGGAAGAATGGATGGCCATCAAAGGGCTTGAACAATATGGGCATGATGCTCTGGCGGCAGATATTGGCCGCCGCTGGATGGCCCGCGTGATTGGCACTTATGAAAAAAGCGGCGTGCTGCTGGAAAAATATGATGTCGTCTCCCCCGAGATCAGCGCCACAGGCGGCAAGGGAGGCGGTGAATACCCGATGCAGATCGGGTTTGGCTGGACCAACGGCACCCTGCTGGGCCTGATGAACCGCTATCCGCAGAACACCCGCAAAGTGCTGGATAATAACCCGCTGGCCGACCAGCCCTCCCAGCAGCCATTGCCGCCTGTGGACGCGTGGGACGCAAAAGGGCCGGAAATCCCGGTGACGGAACGCTCACCGCTGAAAGGCGTGCCGGTTTCCTCCCTCAAAACTGATGCGCCTGCACAGAATGCACCTGCCCGGCCTGAAACGCCTGCTTCTGGCAGACCATCTCCTCAACCAGTCAGTCCGGTGACCACAACACCTCCGGCGGGGCCTGATGGGGGTGCGGGTGCAGGTGCAGGTGCAGGTGCAGGTGCAGGTGCAGGTGCAGGTGCAGGCCTGAACACAGGGTCAGGCTCGGGGTCAACCTCAGCACCGCTACCGGCAGACGGAATTCCGGCAAAATCGGGGGAACAGACAGCACCTCTTCCGTCAGGAGATGCGCCACAAAGCCATAAGCCTGCACGCCATGAGGAGTCAGCGGCTGTGACCCCGCGCCTTCAACCGACACCCGCCCCGCGCCCTACTGGCACTGGCACTGGCACTGGCACTGGCACTGGCACTGGCACT
>NZ_BAJW01000135.1 GCF_000613905.1 Acetobacter persici JCM 25330 | reverse complement strand
TGTGGCGGCCCGTCTGGCGGCTGGCCGGGCTGGTGCTGATGCCTGGTGGGTGTGCTGTCCCCCTGTCTGGTGACGCAGCCGGATCTGCTTATCAGCCCGGATGGGGGGCTGATGGCGGTGCGGGACGGGCGTCAGGTGCTGGTTGGCGGGCAGTCGCGGGATGCGTATCTGGTGCGCGCCGCATGGCAGCAGGCGTTCGCCTTGCCCACGCAGCCTTTTCCGGCGGAGGGAGACGCAACACCGGATGGTGCTCTGGCGTGCGGGCAGGATGGAGAGGCTGATGTCTGCCTGCTCAACCTGAAAGGCCGTGCCGTGCTGCTCCGGGTCAGGGATAGATCAGATGGCATGGCGCTCTTGCCCGACTCGCTGTGCGCGGGGATGGATCTGGTTATCAGCGCAGCGCCGTTGCGCCAGTCCTGCCCCGGTGTGCGTGGTCTTGATCGTTTTACGGCGTGGCGGGACGGCGCGCAGGCTCTCTTTCTGGGGCCTGAAGGCGTGCGCGTTGTGTCAGATCGCGCGGTGCGCGGCGCACGCCTGTGGGTGATGAAGCCCGGCGGCATGGCATGCCCACTCTGCCGCTGGCCCCGGAGGAATAAAACTGCCGGGCTAAGGCGTCTTTTACTCTTCGCGTAAAAAGAGGGGATTAAGAAGGCTGATTTTCAAATGCATCCAGAACACGGCCGGAATAGACCAGAGCTGCACCGGCATTGAGGGCAACCGCCACGCCAAGGGCCTCTGCAATTTCTTCCTTTGTCGCCCCGGCTTTTTTAGCAGCAACGGTATGAACGGAAATGCAGCCATCGCACCGGGTGGTGACGGCCACGGCCAGCGCGATCAGCTCCCGCGTCTTGGCGTCCAGATGTTTGTTGGCAGCGGGCACGGTTTCAAGAGTCTGCAACCCCTGCAACGTGTTGGGGGAAAGCTGGGCGAACACTTTCGTGTTTGCGCCCAGATGGGTGCGGTAGGCATTCCAGTCCATAAGTCCTGCTCCTGATTGGAAAAAGGCTGAGCAAGAGTGCCGCCTGCCGCCCGGAGTCTGTCACGACACAGTTACGAGAGCGTCTTCCCCTTGCGGAGAGGGATATCTCCCAGCTATCCGCCTATAGTTATGACGTATATCAATAAGGACGAGGCCTCGTCTTTTACCGGGCGGGGACCTCTGGCTCTTTATCGGGAGCGGATTGCTTCCGGTGAGCTGAATAGTGACCCGGATCAGGCCCGCGTGGTGGAGCGGCTGGACCAGCTCTGGCGTGAGCTGGCCACCATGCCGCCCCCGGCTGCTCCTGCAAAAGGCGGCCTGCTGGCGGGGCTTGCACGCAGGCTGAAGCCGCAGGCTCCGCCGCCGCGTCCGCGCGGGCTTTATATTGTCGGGCGGGTTGGCCGTGGCAAAACCATGGTGATGGACCTGTTTTTCAGTTGCGCGCCTGTGCAGAAAAAGGAGCGCATCCACTTCCTGCGCTTCATGCAGGATGTGCATCAGAAGTTGCATGCGCTGAAAGCCGCCAACCCCGGCATGGCGGACCCCATCCCGCCGCTGGCGGCGGCTATTGCGGCGCGCGCGCAGTTGCTGTGCTTTGATGAATTTCAGGTCAATGACATTGCGGACGCCATGATTCTGGGGCGGCTGTTTGAAGCCCTGTTCGCGCAGGGTGTGGTGATTGTCTCCACCTCCAATACCGAGCCGGGAGAACTCTTCCAGAACCGCCCCGGCGCGGATGCCTTTAAACCGTTTATCGCCATCATCCGGCGGGAACTGGATACGGTGGAACTGGACTCCCCGCGGGATTACCGGCGCGGGCGGCAGCAGGACCGGGAGACATGGCTGGTTCCCGCAGATGCACAGGCTCGGGCCAGACTGGACAGCATTTTTGCCCGCTATGCGGAGGGGCAGGAGGCTACTCCGGTGACGCTGGAATTCAGTGGACGCACGTTTGAGGTGGATCAGGCCGCCGGTTCCGTTGCACGGTTCGATTTCAAATCTTTGTGTGGCACGCCGCGTGGCCCGAATGATTATCTGGCGCTGGCCCGTCGCTTCCCGGTGGTCATTATCGAGCAATTCCCTGCATGGGGCAGGATGAAGCCAATCTTGCCCGCCGGTTTATCACCCTTGTGGATGCGCTCTACGATAACGGAAACCTGCTTTTTGCCTCAGCCGCGGCGGCCCCTGACCAGCTTTTTACCACCGGGGAAGGGTCAGACGCATTTGCCCGTACGGCATCACGCCTCGCTGAGATGGGAAGTGAAAGCTGGCTGGCCCGTGGAGCCGCTGCCGCGCAGGCCGCGCACCGCCTCTCCACACCGTGACAGCCGGCTCTCTTGTCGGCGCTTCTGGCGCGGTCTAGCAAAATCATCAGAGCGGCTGAGGGCGGGAACGCCTCCAGCCTCACGGAATTCAGACTATGCGGGCAGGGCACCCTGCGCCACAGCGCAGGGTGAAAGAACAATGATCCGGCTTACGTTCGGGACTAACACAACCGCTGGCTGCCAGAACGGGCTTGCCCGGCAGCAGGGAGGACTCTGATCATGGCAGCTTCAGACGTGCTGACAACCGCGCTCAACGGAGCAAATATTGCGTATCTGGCGGACCTGTATGCCCGCTGGGCGCAGGACGCAAAGAGCGTTGACCCCTCATTCGATACGCTTTTTGGGTCTCTGGATGATGATGAAGCCGCAGTGCTGAAAGACGCCGTGGGGGCCTCATGGGCGCCACGCCCGTCCATCATCACGGGGGAAGAACCTGCTGCTCCGGCCAAAGGCGGAGCAGGCAGTGCCGCAGGCGGACTGGCCGCCACGGACAGTCTGGCCATTGCCCGGCTGATCCGCGCTTTCCGTGTTTACGGGCATCAGGAAGCCCGGCTGGACCCGCTGGGCCTGCGCGTGCCGCACGCCACACCGGAACTGGACCCGGCGACCTACGGTTTTGCACAGAAAGATCTGGGCCGCGAAGTCTATATCGGTTCCCTCATGGCTCCGCTGCTGAAAGGCCGCACCACGGCCAAAGTCAGTGAAGTGGTGGAGGCACTCCGGGCCGTCTATTGCGACACGATCGGCGCGGAATATGTGTATGCCCGCAATGCCGAACAGCGCGACTGGCTCCGTAACCGTCTGGAAGGCGACCAGTGGCGCCAGACCGTGACGGTGGATGAGCAGAAAGCCATCCTGAAAAACCTGACGGAAGCAGAAGGTTTCGAATCTTTCTGCCAGAAACGCTACGTCGGCGCGAAGCGCTTTGGCCTTGAGGGCGGGGAAATTTCCATCCCCTCCCTGCATGCCATTATTGATCAGGCCGCCGCACAGGGCGTGACCTCAGTCACCATCGGCATGGCGCATCGCGGGCGTCTGAACACGCTGGTGAACGTGGTCCGCAAACCCTATGTGGCGATCTTCAATGAATTTGCCGGTGGGTCTTTCAAACCGGATGATGTGGCGGGTTCAGGGGATGTGAAATACCATCTCGGCTCCTCCACGGATGTGGAAGTGGGCGGCAAGTCCGTGCATATCTCCCTGCAACCCAACCCGTCCCATCTGGAAGCAGTGGATCCTGTGGTGTGCGGCAAGGTGCGCGCCATTCAGGATGATAGCGGGGATACGGAAACCCGCGGGAGCCATATGGGCATTGTCATCCACGGGGATGCCGCGTTTGCCGGGCAGGGGGTGGTGTATGAAACACTCTCCATGTCCCAGCTTCCCGGTTACCGCACGGGCGGCACCATCCATATGGTGGTGAACAATCAGGTCGGCTTCACGACGGACCCGAAAAACGGCCATTCCGGTATTTACGGCACAGACGTTGCCAAAGCGATTGAAGCCCCGGTCCTGCATGTCAACGGTGATGATGCCGAGGCGGTGATTTACGTCTCTCGTCTGGCGCAGGATTACCGGCAGGCTTTTGCCAGTGACATCGTGCTGGATATCGTCTGCTACCGTCGCCACGGGCATAATGAAACGGATGAACCCGCCTTCACGCAGCCCGTGATGTATAAAGCCATTGCCGAGCATGAAACGCCGCATACGCTTTATGCAAAACGCCTTGTGCAGGCTGGCGTTGTGACAGATGAGGATGTGAAGGGCCAGTGGGATGCCTTCTTCCAGAAACTGGATGAAGACTACAAGGCCGCACAATCCTATAAGGTGAACAAGGCGGACTGGCTTGAAGGCGGCTGGGCCGGGCTGATTGCCCCCACAACCGGTAAAGTGGACTCTGCCTATCCGGAAACGGGTGTGGCGGTTGAAACGCTCCAGAAAATTGGTTCTGCCATCACGCAGGTGCCGGGTGATTTTGACCTCAATTCCAAAATCGCACGCCAGCTTAAAGCAAAAGCCGGAATGTTCTCCTCCGGGGAAGGGTTTGACTGGGCCACGGGTGAGGCTCTGGGCTTTGGCTCTCTGCTGCTGGAAAAACACCGTGTGCGTCTGTCAGGTGAAGATTGCCAGCGCGGCACGTTCAGCCAGCGTCATGCAACACTGATCGACCAGACCAACCAGACCCCCTTCACACCGCTGAACCATATTGATGGTGAGCAGGCCAAAATTGAAATCTGGAACTCATTCCTTTCAGAATATGGCGTGCTGGGTTTTGAATATGGCTACTCCCTGCGCAACCCCAAAACGCTGGTGCTGTGGGAAGCGCAGTTTGGTGACTTTGCTAACTGCGCCCAGGTGATTATCGACCAGTTTATTGCCTCGGGTGAAACCAAATGGCTGCGGATGTCCGGTCTGGTCATGCTGCTGCCGCATGGGTACGAAGGGCAGGGGCCGGAACATTCTTCTGCACGGCTTGAGCGGTACCTCCAGCTTTGCGCTGAAGACAATATGTTTGTGTGCAACATCACAACCCCGGCCAACTACTTCCATGCGCTGCGCCGCCAGTTGAAGCTGGATTACCGTAAACCGCTGATTGTGATGGAGCCGAAATCTCTGCTCCGCCACAAGCTGGCCATTTCTGCCCTGTCCGACTTCGGGCCGGGGACACGCTTCCAGCCAGTGCTGGCGGATGTGAATGACCCGCAGGACGATGGTCTGGTGGCTGATGCGCAGATCAGGCGCGTCGTGATCTGCTCTGGCAAGGTCTATTATGATCTGCTGGCCGCACGCCGGGAAAACACGCTGAAGGACGTTGCCATCCTGCGTCTGGAACAACTCTACCCGTTCCCGGAAGCAGCCCTCGCCGCCGAGCTGAAGCGTTATCCTGAAGCCGAGGTGATCTGGTGCCAGGAAGAAACGGAAAATGGCGGGGCGTGGCATTTTGTTGATCGCCGGATTGAAAATGCGCTTCAGGCCGCGCAGCATAAGGCGGGTCGCCCGCGTTATGTGGGCCGTGCCGCGGCTGCCAGCCCGGCAACAGGTCTGGCGCGCATCCATGCGGCAGAGCAGGCGAACCTTGTGGAAAGGGCCTTGGGTTTGAAGAAAACGGACTGAAAACAGACCATCTGAAAAGACCGCCTGCCCAAAAATGGCAGGCATGACAGCCCGGCGGATCTGCAAAAAGAGACGTTTCTGCCGGGGAGTGTTTGAAGGAAATGGGGATATAGGATGTCAGTCGAAATCAAGGTGCCGACACTGGGTGAAAGCGTAACAACCGCAACGGTGGCAAAATGGCTGAAGAAAGCCGGAGATACCGTGGCCGCTGATGAGCCGATTGTTGAGCTTGAAACCGACAAGGTGAGCGTGGAAGTTCCGGCACCGCAGGCGGGTGTGCTGGGCGCGGAAGTGGCCAAGGTGGGGGATGAAGTGGAAGTTGGCGCCCTGCTGACCACACTGGAGCCCGGTGGCGCTGGCGCTGCAAAACCGGCTGCCAAGGCAGCCCCGGCTGAAAAGAAAGAAGCCCCCGCCGCAGCTCCGGCTGCTCCTGCCCCTGCTG
>NZ_BAJW01000136.1 GCF_000613905.1 Acetobacter persici JCM 25330 | reverse complement strand
GCGTCTGCGCCGGAGCCGCCGTCTGTGCGCCCGCCGGCTGCGCCATGATGCCGCCTGCCAGCAGAGCCGTCGCCAGAGCGATCTTTTTCATTCCGTTCATCATATAAGATCCTTCTTTACAGCAGAACTATTTTTCACAAGCCTGATTACGCTGAAATAGTCCATTCACCTTTGCGCATCAGCGGCACCGCAGTTCCGTTTGCGTCAATACCGTCCACATCAATCTCGCCAGAACCGATCATCCAGTCGATATGGATCATGCTGCTATTGGCACCCCGCGCGGCCAGAGCGGCTTCATCCTGCCCAGCCGTATCCAGCATGCATTTGGTATAGGCCTGCCCGAGCGCAATATGACTGGCGGCATTTTCATCAAACAGAGTGTTCTGGAACAGAATACCACTCTGCGAGATCGGAGAG
Organism: Acetobacter persici JCM 25330; assembly: GCF_000613905.1. Lineage (GTDB taxonomy): Bacteria > Pseudomonadota > Alphaproteobacteria > Acetobacterales > Acetobacteraceae > Acetobacter > Acetobacter persici. Next base: position 5,425 of record NZ_BAJW01000136.1, on the reverse strand, counting down.
GAATGCGGCACAAGGGCAACTTCCCCAAGCCTGCGGGCGCCTTCATCCGTATCCAGCACACGGGACAGGACGTCTTCCCCTTTTGACGCATGCATTTCAACAATTTTGCCGCCTTCAAACCGCACGCGAATATCATCAATCAGCGTGCCCTGATGCGAGAGCGGCTTGGTGCTGGCCACATAGCCCTCCACCTTTAGGCGATGCGGCGTAGTGAACACTTCCTCCGTGGGGATATTGGGGTTGCAGACAATACCATTACCCGCTTTTTCAGACCCACCCGCCCAGTCATGCCCATCCGCCAGACCAACCGTGAGATCAGTCCCCGGCCCGGTAAAATGCAGGGCCGCATAACGGGCATCATTCAGGAATGCCGCCCGGCGGTGCAAGGTTGCATTATGCGCCGCCCAGTCTGCCACCGGGTCCGCTCCGGTCAGGCGGGAGGCCGCAAAAATCGCGTCCCACAGGCGCCGCACAGCCTGATCTTCCGGCAGATCAGGGAATACCACTTTCGCCCATGCCGGAGTGGCTGTGGCGACGATATTCCAGTTCACATCAAAATTGGTGATGATTTCCATCGCAGGGCGGTTCACGCGGGAGGCCGCACGGCTGGCGCGGGAAATATGCTCCGGATTCTGCCCGGCCAGCAAAGCGGGGTTGCTGCCGGTAATCGCCAGACGGGCCGCCCCCGCCCGGAAGCCCTCCGCCATGCCACGGGCCATCCAGTCGGCTGCGGTATCAAACGTCTCTTCATGCCCGAAGCGGTAACGCGCCAGAGTCGTTTCCTCATCCGCGTAAAAGGTCGTGACCAGCGCGGCCCCGGCCTTATAGGCGTGTTCCGTCACCCGCCGCACCAGCGGCACGGCCTCCAGCGGGGCCGTAATAATCACCTGTTGCTCCGGCGCGACGTTCAGGCCGGTACGCACCGCCACTTCCCCCAGCCGATCCAGCATGCTGGCCAGTTTTGTCTCTTCCGGTGTGGCGTTCTGCGCCTGTGACGAGCCTGTCATTCCAATCCTTCCCATGCAGGAGCGGGGTGCAAACCCCCGTCTGGTTGCGGTCAGGCCGCAGGGACTGCGCTGTGGCCTGACACTGTTCCTGCTGATCGGATACTGAAGGCGGCCATCCGTCAACCATCAGGGCCGCCACGCAACCCTGATCAGGACGCAGGCAACAGGACCGGCCGAAGGGCTGCGGGCAGATAAAGAGGATGGCAGGGGCGACCATTCACCCCTACTTTCATGGCATATACAGCAATCCCGTGCTGCTGGAGCGTGCGCACAACAGCAGGCCCGCGCTCGCGCAGGGCCTTGTGCTGCGGGGAGCCATAGGCGGCTATCACCAGATCCGCCTCCTGCGCCATACGCAGAAGAGCAGCATCATTCTCGGGCCCGACCGGGTCCGGTGTTTCCAGCAGGCGTGTCTGATCCGTGCAGCGATAAGCAAAGGTGTTGCCCACCAGAATACCGCCATAGCCCCATGCCCGTGCATAACGCTGGCATTTGGCAACCGTGCGATCATCCCCGACTTCGGTTGCGACAGACGGGTTCATCATCAGCCACATGACGACAGGCCGGGAGGCATCCCACACCCGCTTCAGGGTGTAACGGTAGCACTGGTCCGGGCCGCCGTAGGTGGCTGTGCTGACAACATCATCAGACAGACCCAGCGGACGGGAATTCCCGACATGATGCGCGTTAAAAAGATCCTGCATGGGTAGCCCCGTATAGTCCCCGACGGTGATGTACAGCACGCCTCCGCAAAAGAGGGTTCACCGGGTTTTAAACAGAAAACTCTGTCAGGGAAGATGCAGAAGCAGGAAAACGCTGCTCAGGGCAGCAAAGCCGGGCACGGAGAGGCGGCCCGCCCCGGACTGACGTCATTCCTCAGGAATGACGGTCCGGACACCTGTATCGCCTTACATCAGGCGGACACAGGGAAAACAGACTGAAACGCTTGAGAACGCTCAGGCTGTGCGGTCAGAAAACACGGTCGCAAGCATCAGCATGGCAACAACCGGCAGAAAGACGAGCATCGGGGCCATCGGGGCAACCTGCATGGTGGCGGAGATGGCGTCATTAACAACATGAATAAGCATTATTTATTTTCCTAAGAATTTAGCGTGTGGAGGGCTAAAACACACCTCCCTCCCCTGACGCAACAGGAAAATAAAAGCCCCCAGATATCGAGAAAACGCATAGTGAAGCAGGGTTCCAGAGAACTGATATCCAAGTAATCATCCTGAAGAATCCCTGTATTTTATCTCAATATCCCGATAATATTTGTAGTATAAAAAACAGGCATCGTGTGACGCGATGCCGCACCGCAACCCAAAAAATGATAATTTTCAAGGCATTTGATCAAATTTTGGGCTAAACGGTTTCGTGATAAAAAATTGGCAGTTTTCTGGGATTTTCTGCTGATTTCCCTCAAAAAACTGCTGCCCACGACTCATACGCCACAGTCTTCCGCCAGAAAACCGGGGAGTCGCGCCCCGTATTCTCTCCGGGCTGCCGCCTTGCACACCCGACTTTTTGCGCCCAAGTAGCAAGCTTCCTTCTCTACTTGCACCCCCATGGACCCGCGATACCGCATTCCCCCTCTGGCTGCCCTGAACGCCTTTGCCGCCTTTGCCCGCACCGGGGGCATTCGGCGCGCTGCGGCGGAACTGCGCGTGGACCACGCCGCCATCAGCCGCCATGTGCGGGATCTGGAGCAGTTTCTAGGCACACCGCTGCGGGACCGTTCCACAGGCGCGCTCACACTGGCCGGGCAGACTTATTACACACAGATTCTCCCGCATCTGGATGGTCTGGCTCAGGCAACCGCAAATATCCGCCAGCAAACCCCCAGCCTGACCGTGACGTGCGTACATGGCTTTGCCTATCACTGGCTGCTACCGCGCCTCGCGGCCTTTCGCCGCGCGCATCCTCGGATGGATTTCATGCTCCGCCCGATTGATGCCAATACCGCCTTCCATGCCACCGGCATCGCGGCCGAAACCCACGCCGATATTTGCTATGTGCGGGACACCAATGCCGCCCTCACCCTGCGCGGCCTGTGCAGTGTTGATATTGCACGCCCCGCGGTGTTTCCGGTGATCTCTCCGGAAGGGCTGGCCGCTCTGGGCGGTCAGCCGGAAACATTGGCGGATCTGCTGCATGCGCCATTGCTGCATGAAGAAGATGATTCAGAATGGCAGCTCTGGTTTCAGGCCCAACATGTGCCTGCCAGAACCATCCCCTGTGCGGGCCGCCTCTGGCAGGCCCATCTGACGCTGGCCGCAGCCCGTGCCGGAGAAGGCATTGCGTTGAGCAACCCCTTCCTGCTGGGGGATGATCTGGTGACAGGCCGGCTGATCCGCATCGAGCCAAAACAAACGCCTGTGCAGACTACGCCGCTTGGCTCCTACGTGCTGCGCACCACAGATCGGGGGTGGGAAAACCACGGGCTGAGCCTGTTCCGGAACTGGCTGCTGGAACAGATTGCCGCTGAAAGACTGGCTGGCTGACACTCTGGGACAGGCGGTGACAATTTATCACCACATCTGCAAGAAAAAATCGCCTCCCCTCCTGCCTGAAAACCACTTACGAGATTGAAACAATTTCGTCAGGCTGCGCCTTCCCGCAGTCCTCTTTTTTCAGGAGCCAGACGGCATGAGCACAACAAACAAGGATCTTCTGACCCGCCGGGCCAACGCCGTGCCCCGTGGCGTGGCCTCCTCCACCCCCATTTTTGCGGACCGCGCGGAAAATGCAGAACTGTGGGACGTGGAAGGCCGCCGTTATATTGATTTTGGCGGCGGTATTGCTGTGCTGAATGTGGGGCACCGTCACCCCAAGGTTATGGCCGCGGTCAAAGCCCAGCTTGAACGCTTTACCCACACGGCGTTTCAGGTCTCGCCCTATGAATCCTATATTGATCTGGCGGAAAAGCTGAACGCGCGCGCGCCCTTCTCCGGTCCTGCCAAAACCATTTTCTTCTCCACTGGCGGGGAAGCGACGGAAAATGCCGTTAAAATTGCCCGCGCAGCCACGGACCGGAACGCCGTCATTGCCTTCTGCGGCGGCTTTCATGGCCGCACCCTGCTGGCCTCCGCCATGACCGGCAAGGTCTTGCCTTACAAAGCCCCTTTCGGCACCCTGCGGGGCAGGTCTATCACGTGCCGTTCCCGGATAGTGACGTCACGGTGGCAGACAGCCTGAAAATGCTGCACTTCCTGTTTGCGGCGGATATTGCCCCCACGCAGGTTGCCGCCATTATTATTGAGCCTGTGCAGGGTGAAGGCGGCTTCCGCGTGGCGCCGACCGCATTGCTGAAAGAACTGCGCCAGATTTGTGATGAACACGGCATCAAACTGATTGCTGATGAAGTGCAGAGCGGTTTTGCCCGCACCGGCAAGATGTTCGGTATTGAACATTCCGGCGTTGAGCCCGATCTGGTCTCGGTAGCGAAATCTCTTGGTGGTGGTCTGCCCATTTCCGGCGTGATTGGCCGTGCCGACCTGATGGACTCCGTCCCGCCGGGCGGCCTTGGCGGCACCTATGCCGGTGCGCCTCTGGCCTGCGCCGCAGCCCTTGCCGTGCTGGATGTGATTGAAGAAGACAACCTGCTGGACCGCGCCAACGCGATGGGTGACCGCCTGCGCGCCCGGATTGAAGGCTGGCATAAGCGCACGGACCTGCTGCCCGTCAGCATGCCGCGCGGACTGGGGGCCATGATTGCTTTTGATATTCTGGAAAGCCACGGCAGCACAGAACAGCGCGCCGGAGCAGCGGGCAAGCTCTGCACTCTGGCGTGTGAGAAAGGGCTGATCCTGCTGGCCTGTGGTGTGAAGGGAGCAACCATCCGTATCCTGACACCTCTGACCGCCTCTGACGCCCTGCTGGATGAAGGTCTGGATCTGATTGAGCAGATTCTGAGTGAGGCCGCCAAAGCGTAAGGCCCGACAAGGTCAAAAATTTACAAAAAAGGGGATGCGCCGGATAAGGCTGCATCCCCTTTTTTACAGAAACGCACTCAAGGCGGGAAAGAGAGATACCTCTGTCTTTCCCGCCGCAAAACTGCACCGATCAATACGGTGTCGCGTAGCCCCCGGCTGCGGGATAGCCCTGCATTGCAGGATAACCCGGAGCAACGGGCACCATGGGCGTAACCGGCACAACCGGTGTAACGGCCCCTACCCCTGCATTCACAACACCTGCAATGATGCCGGTCGCCAGAGCGGTCAGCAGAAACTGGTTGCCGTAGCGCATCCAGGAATATCCGCTTGGGGGCGCCCACAGGCCGGGCTGGCGGCGCCAGTCATTCACCATCCAGCGCGGCTCACGTGGGCCGTCATAGCGCTCACCCCGGGCCCATCGGCGGTTCATGTCATAAGACGGCTGCGGGCCACCCCGGCCGTTGCCCATGTTCGGGCCATGGTTGC
>NZ_BAJW01000137.1 GCF_000613905.1 Acetobacter persici JCM 25330 | reverse complement strand
GGGGCGATAGCCCAGCACGCCAACGCCGTGCATCATGGCCAGTGCGGCGATCAGATGCGGGCCGTAGCCGTGGTCCAGCAGGGAAAAGGTGAGGAGAGGGGTGCTGAGCCCGTACGTCAGGCCGAAAATCATCCCGACGGACACCAGAGACAGCACAGGCAGACGGAGCGGCGTTGAAGACGGAGCAGAATGGGACAAGAGAAGGCCAGACACTGTTGCAAAAAGACCAGCATAGCGCGCCCATGCCGGGAGGTGTCCTGAATAGCAGAATTCTGAAGTTTGTATGGTTTTTATGCTTTTTTCTGCCTGAGGGTGCCGTAAGCGGTTTCCGGAAGGATTTTATAAAAAGCAACCCTGCTATGTTTTTATGGAATGTTAGACAAAAATTCATTGCGAATAATTCGCAATTGCTCCTTATGTGTGTCGGCACTGACACAATTCCAGAAGGCAGGTGAATGACTAGGACATATAAGGCGTATCTCACGCCGGTCTCTGTTGCGGGAGCACTCTTTTTCTCAGCCCATGCGTGGGGAGCGTCTGTGGACGCGCTGCATGAGGGGGATAAAAAGCCCTCAAAGCGTGAAAACAAGCGCCATAAAGCTGATGCTCAGGCCGCATCCCCTGCCACGCGCCTTGCCAGTGTGGATTCCACGGATGAGGAACGCCTGACAGTCACGGGGCATGGCTTTAACACCATGCATGACTCTACCGGCCTGTCCCGTATGCCGCAGGATGTGATGCACACGCCGCAGAACATCAATGTCGTGCCGCAGGCGCTCATGCGCCAGCAGAACGTAAAGTCTCTGGATGAAGCCCTGCGCAACGTGCCCGGCGTAACCTCTTCCATCGGGGAAGGTGCGGGCGGCATGAACGGGGACCAGTTCCTGATCCGTGGCTTTCAGGCGCAGAATGATATTTATGAAGACGGGTTAAGGGATTTTGGTGTCTATTCCCGTGACTCCTTCAATTTTGACTCCGTGTCCGTCATCAAAGGGCCGTCCTCGGAAGTGTTCGGGAATGGCACAACGGGGGGCGCCATTAACATGGTGACCAAAACCCCCGGCCTGCAGAATCATTATTCGTCCGAATTTTCAGGTGGCTCCGGCAGCTATTATCGCGGCACGCTGGATATCAACCAGAAGCTGGACAACTCGACCGCCTTCCGCCTGACGGGTATGGGGGATGAGCATAATGTTGTCGGGCGGGACTTTATTTATTCCCACCGCTGGGGCATTGCGCCCTCCATTGCCTTTGGTCTGGGCAAGCGCGCCACGCTGGTCCTGCAATATATGCACCAACAGGAAAATTCTGTGCCTGACTTCGGGGTGCCGGTTGTCACAAAACCCGGTGCGGCCTACGGCATGCCCATTACGGAATACGGGATCAAGCGGACCAACTGGTACGGCACTAATAACGACCAGAACGCGACGAACGATAATATGGAAACGGCCCGTTTCACCTATAAGGTGAACGATCATATTACCATTTATGATGATCTGCGCGGCGGCCAGTATTATCGCACCTTTGCGGCGTCCAAAGCGACGTGTGACACCACCTGCGTCAATAATTACTTCAACGGGGACCCGGCAGCGGCTCTCGTGGCGCGTTCCGGCCCGGTTGGGGCGGGGAACGGCACCGGGCCTGGCACGTATATGGCTCCGCTGCCCTATGAGCAGAAAAGCTGGTCCGTGCAGAATGTGGCGTCTATGGTGGCCAACTTTAACACCGGCTTCCTGCGGCATCAGCTTGTGGCCGGTTTTGATATTGAGCGCGTGAATGATGTGCGCTCACAGTCCACGTATCTGAACGCCAAACCCTATGCCAGCCTTGTTAACCCCGACCCGTATGTGGGCAATCTGGATCTTGTTCCGGGGGACAGTAACCCGGCAGGACTGGTTTCTCTGGGTAGCCTGCATGCCAAATCTCACAGCAGCGGCTATGGTTTTGATACCGGCCTGTTCCTGTTTGACCAGATCTGGCTGACAAAATGGCTGTCTGTCAAAGGCGGGTTCCGCTGGGATCGCTGGCAGACCAGCTATAACCTGACAGGCGGGGATGTTGCAAAAAACCCTGACAGCCACTTCCATGATGTCAGCGGTGTGTTCAACCCCAATGTCAGCCTTGTCGCCACACCGGATGAGCACCAGACGTACTATTTCACATGGGCAAGCTCCACCACGCCGATGGGAATGTACGTCACCAACGGGTCTGTGCCGATCCGCCCCGGCACGAACTCCTTCGCCAGCCCGGAAAAGTCTCAGCTTTATGAACTTGGCGCCAAATACAGCCTGTTTCATGACCGGATTGGCGCAACGGCCTCTGTCTTCCGTCTCGATAAGGGCAACACCATCAATGCGGACCCGGTGACGGGGGAAGTGCAGGGATCATCTGACCGGCAGCGCAATCAGGGGCTGGAACTGTCTGTTGGCGGGATTATTCTGCCGGGCTGGAACGTAACGGCGACGTATGCTCTGTATGACAGCGATACAACCTATTCCGCCACCAAAGCCAATCGTGGCAAGAATGTTCAGTATGTTCCGCATAATCAGGCTACGCTGTGGTCTGTCTATAATGCGTTTGCGCATACGCCGTACAATATCTCGTTTGGCGGCGGCATCACATGGCGGCAGCATGTGTGGCTCAATACAGCCAACACCTTGCGGGCTCCGGCTAATCTGGATTTCAGTGCCGTGATTTCTCACCGCTTTGACAAGCACTGGAAAGTCTCCATGAACGGCTACAATCTTGCAAACCGCCTGAACTATCAGAGCCTGTTCTCCAACCGTGCGACACCGTCGGCGGGGAGAATGTTCCTTGGTGAAGTCAGCTTTACCTACTGAGGCACCCTGTCTCGGAGAGTTACGCTCCGTGAGCCTGAAGCCATGAGAGGATCATGCGGCTCACGGAGGTTTCCATGCCCTCATACCCGTGCGCCGAGCGCGAACTGCATGGTTTCGCGGCGTGTCGGGGGCCACCGCTGACAGAGATCAGACGGACCTCCGGCGCGTGCGTCATGGCCTGCGCAACCTGCGAGGCCATGCGTGGAGACGCCACCGGACAGGCATCCTCCTGATTTGCGATAATCAGCACAGGCACGCGCACATTTTGCGGGTGGGCGTCAAAAACCGTTTCCGTGCTGAGATGCCCCGGCAGAGCGACGGTTTCCGTCAGCACCAGTCCGGCAATCAGCCTGCGGCTGCACGGGCCGCGCCGTTAGTCGCGGCAATGGTGCCCTGACTTGTACCCACCAGAAAAACAGGAACGGCATGCTGCGTACGGGCATAGCGCGCCAGACTGACCACAAGCTCCCCATAGGCGGGGGAACTGCGTGTGCCCCGCAGAGTGGTGTGGGTCCGGAGACTTGTACTGGTCTGCGGACTGTTATGGGCCTGCGGGCTGTTATGGGTCAGCGCGTCAGGAATAATGACGGCATAGCCATGCGCCACCCATTCCGCCCGCATCCGTAAGAGAAAATTCTGGGTGTGGTGAAGTGCGCCGTTGCGCGCAATCCCGATATCTCCTGTGCCACCGGGCAACAGGATCAGGGTCGCGCGGGGGTGAGGGGGTGCGAGGACCAGAATGCGCTGGGTGACGCCGGGGGTAGGGGTCAGATCCACAACCATGCGTTGTAACGTCTGGTCTGGCAGGGTGTCTTGGGGTCCGTCAGGCTGTGCAGAGGCGGCATGGCTTCTCGCCGGGAGTGTCAGCGCGAGAAGGAACAGAATGGCGGCGTAAGACAAGCCAGTGGCGGGCCGGGTCCCACGGCTTCGGGGTGGTATGAGGCTCACCTTTGCCCGTCTTCCCGGTCCGCCGTTTTTACGGCGTTCAGTGGCAGCCGTCCCCTTTGCCGCCATCGCAGTTTTTGCAACTGCCGCAGCCAGTCCGCAGGCCGCCGGGGGTGGCCAGCCGTTCGGCACGGGCACGCAGGCCGGGCAGATGCTGCGTGTTGCGCAGCAGGCCCGCCAGACTGCGCCAGAACGGCACAAGGGTTGCCGGAGCCAGTTTTTGCAGCCAGTAGGCCGCACAGAACACGACAATCAGAGCAACGAGGATAATCTGTGTCACAGGTGTCCTCCTGTTATCAGCCGCAGGCTTAGCCAGTGAAAAAGAGGGTGATGCGGTACGTCAGGAACGAGGCCAGATAGGCAAGCCCGAACAGATAGGCCACGGAAACCCAGACCAGCCGCCAGGACCCGGTTTCCCGCCGGATAACGGCCAGTGTGGAAAAACACTGCGGCGCATACACATACCATGCCAGCAAAGAGAACGCCGTTGCAAGGCTCCAGTGGGCCGAGAGCAGCGGGGCGAGCTGGGCGGCGGCATCACTTTCTGACGCGCCGACGGAATAGACGGTTGCCAGACCGCTCACCGCCACTTCCCGCGCGGCCAGACCGGGGATAAGGGCCACGCAGATCTGCCAGTTAAAGCCGATAAACGCGAAGAGCGGCAGCATGAGATGGCCGATATGCCCGGCAAGGCTCCAGTCAATCGCCGGGCCTTCCGCCCCCGCAGGCGGAGCCGGGAAGCTGGAAAGCGCCCACATGATAATGCTGAGGGTGAGGATGATGGTGCCCACGCGGGAGAGGAAAATGCGCGCGCGCTGCCAGAGTTCAATACACAGGCTTTGCAGGCCGGGCAGGCGGTAGCTCGGCAGTTCCATCAGCAGCGGATGTTCTTCCGTATCCCGCTTTTTGAGCACACGGGCGACCACCAGCGCGCTCAGCACCCCTGCGGCGTAGAGGGCGAACAGCACCAGCCATGCAGGTTGAACAGCCCCAGCACCGTGCGGGCAGGCACAAATGCGCCAATCAGCAGCGCATAAACCGGCAGACGGGCAGAGCATGTCATGAGCGGGGCAATGAGGATGGTCACCATCCGGTCCCGTGGGTTCTGGATGGTGCGTGTGGACATAATGCCCGGCACCGCGCAGGCAAAGCTGGAGAGCAGCGGATGAAGGAGCGGCCGCTCAGCCCGGCGGAGGCCATCAGCTTATCCAGCATGAAGGCGGCGCGCGGCAGGTAGCCGGATTCTTCCAGAGCGAGAATCCATAAAAAGAGAATAAGGATCTGCGGCAGGAAGACTACCACGGTGCCCGCCCCGGCAATCACCCCCTCTACAATCAGGCTGCGCAGAATACCTTCGGGCAGCAATGCGCCAACAAACGCGCCAAGCTGGTCCATGCCGCTTTGCAGCAGGTCCATAAACGGCTGCGCCCATGAGAACACGGCCTGAAACATGATAAACAGCAACACCAGCAGGATGAGCATACCCCAGACGGGGTGCAGTACCCAGCGGTCCAGCCGGGCATCTAGTTGCGGGTGGCGTTCCGTGGCGCGGCGGACGCACAGCGCCATCAGGCGGCGGATTTCCGCGTGCAGGTCCGCCCCTTCTGGCAGCGGGGCCGGTGGCGGCGGGATGGGCGCATCCAGCGCGCACAGGATTTCTGACGCTCCGCCGCGTTTGACGCCAATGGCCGTGACAACCGGCACACCCAGTTCCGCCTGCAAACGCGGGACATCAATTTCCAGCCCCTGCCTGCGCACGGCGTCAATCATGTTGAGCACTAGCACCATAGGGCGGCCAAGCTGGCGGAGTTCCAGCGCAAAGCGCAGATGCAGGCGCAGGTTGGTGGCGGCCACAACGCTGATCAGCAGGTCCGGCGCAGGCTCACCTTTATAGACGCCCCGGCAGACATCCCGCGTGACGGCCTCGTCCGGGCTGGTGGCGTTCAGGCTGTATGTGCCGGGCAGGTCAAGAA
>NZ_BAJW01000138.1 GCF_000613905.1 Acetobacter persici JCM 25330 | reverse complement strand
TGCGGTCCGGCCAGCATCAGCCGCGCCAGACGGGACGGGCTGACCGCCTGAAAACGGCTTTCCCACCCCGCACGCTCTGCCAGCCCGAGCGCCTGAGAGCGCATGCCGGCAAAATCTTCCCCCACCACCAGAGCAGAGACAGGGTTTGAACCCGGCACCTTTCCGGCATATACGTCTTCAGCCATCAGGCTCCCCTGCTTTTTCTCGTTTCACACCCGGTCAGGACGGATACCACACAGCATGTCCAACAGCTTTGAGGCAATGGGCCTTCTGCCGTCTTTGTGCACATGGGCCGCACAGGCTGGCATGGAAGAGCCAACGCCCATCCAGCAGGCCGCCATTCCAGCAGCCCTCGCCGGGAAAGATATTCTGGCCATTGCCCCTACAGGTACGGGCAAAACGGCAGCCTATGCCCTGCCCATGCTGCAACAGCTTCTGGAAAGCAAACGCGCGCAGGATGTGCTGGTCATGGTCCCTACGCGGGAACTGGCCTTGCAGACGGCCCGCGTTTTCAGAACGGGTCTGGGCCTGAAGGCCGATAACTCCCGCCAGAAAGCCGGCAGCATTGCGGTTATCCCGCTCTATGGCGGTGCGGACCGCGCGCATCAGGCCGAGCGCCTGCTGCATGATGGCCCGCGTGTGCTGATTGCCACCCCCGGACGCCTGCTGGACTTTGCCGATGGCGGAGAAATTCTGCTCGCCTCCTGCACCCGCGTCGTGATGGATGAAGGGGACCGCCTGTTCTCCCCTGAATTTTTTGAGGAAAGTGCCGCCATTGTCAGCCTTCTGCCGCCTGTCCGGCAGACACTGTTCTTTTCCGCCACCCTGCCGGATGCCCTGAAGCAGACCGTGCAGCAGCTTCTGCGGCGGCCCGAAGAGATCCGGATTACCCGATCGGCTGAAAAACGCGGGCCGATCCGTCAGGGCGCAGTCTTTGTGGAACCCGCGCAGAAAACCGGCTTCCTGCGGCAGTTTTTTATGCGCGACCGCACCAACCGCGCCATTGTCTTTGTCAAAACCAAAGCGGAAGCGGGCCTTCTGGCGGCCACCCTCAAAAAAGCCCGTATTCAGGCAGCCCCTCTGCATGCCGATCTGTCTCAGGCGCAGCGCAACGCGACCGTTGCCAGCTATACCGAAGGCAAACTTATGGTACTGGTGGCAACCGATATTGCGGCACGCGGGCTGGACCTGCCTGCCGTGAAAACCGTGGTGAATTATGACCCGCCGGATCAGCCGGAAGCGTATCTGCACCGTATTGGCCGCACAGGCCGCGCAGGCCAGACCGGCTCTGCGCTGACACTCTGCGCGGCGGCGGAACGCAAGAAGCTCCGGCAGATTGAACTCGGGGCCTCGGTGCGCCTGCGTATTCTCTCACAGGATCAGGCTTTGCCGGATGCCACCGGAAAGGACGCCTCTGGGCAGGACGCCGCACCCCGCGCACCACGCAGCGGAAAACCTGCCCCCCGCCGCCCATCTGCCTCTTGAACACGGCCCCAAAAGAGTGGACCATAGCGCCATGATCTGCACAGAGAACGCCCGATGAGCGCCAGCCAGCCCGGCTTAGGCCCGGTTCATATTTATGTCTGCCATCATGCTGCGGGCATTGCGTTTGAAGATGATGTCTTCCGCCCCATTCAGGTTGGTCGTGCGCTTGCCAGCACCACTCTGCCAATGCGCGGGGATGACACAGGTGACAATATTTCCAGCAAAAACCGGGAATATTGTGAGCTGACAGCACTCTACTGGGCCTGGAAAAATGACCCGGATGCCGCATGGATCGGCTTCATGCATTACCGGCGCTTTCTGGACTTTGCCTGCACAGGGCTGAAGACTGACCAGTTCGGCTGCATCCCTCTGCCGGACATGACGCCACAGACCCTCAAACAGATGGGCCTGAATGCCGCCACGGTCCGTAAGACGATTGAAAACACACCGGACGCCTGCGCCATTCTCCCCGAGAAATGGTCTGTGCGGAATGTCGGCTTCACATCCTTCTATCAGCATTATGTGGAAGCCGATTACCACTTCGCGCATGACCTCGCGCTGACGCGGTCCGTCATTGCCGACCTGTATCCCGATGATCTCCCAGCGTTTGATACGGTCATGGCAGCGGATGAAGCTACTTCACCAACGTCTTTGTCTTCCGGCGGGATCTGTTTGACACCTATTGCGCGTGGCTCTTTGCCATTCTGTCAGAAGTGGAACGCAAAGCCGATCTGACCAATTATTCCACTCAGGCACGCCGCATTTACGGCTATCTGGGGGAACGGCTGTTTAATGTCTTCATGGCCTCGCCGCATGTGCCTAAAACGGGCGTGATTGAACGCGCGCGCTGCTTTTTTGAAAATACCAAAACCGGGAAGGAAGTTGTCCTTCCCAAAAGCCCTGCGGCCCCAGCGGCAAATGCTGTCACCCTTGTTACTGCGGCGGATGAGAACTTTGTGCCGCATCTGGCCGCCCTGCTGGAATCCATCAAGGCGTCCTTCAACCCTGACCGCTTTCTGGACCTGATTGTGCTGGATGGCGGCATCCCGCCGCTCAAACGCAATCTTCTGCGGCGGCAGTTCCATATGGGCCTGCCTGCCAGCAAAGGCAGCCTGACCTTTCTGGACTGCCAGCATATGTATCGCGGCATCAGCACGCATATGCATTTTTCACCGGCGACGTTCTACCGGCTCTCGCTGGGCCAGCTTCTGCAAAACCATACGCGCGCCCTCTATATTGACTGTGACACCATTGTTCTGGCCGACCTGTGCCGCCTGTGGGACACCCCTCTGAACGGCGCCGTCATTGGAGCCACGCCTGACCTGATCATGAAGAACTTCGTGAAGGCCGGGATCCGCTCCATGGAAGAAACGGGCGCCTGCCCGCCAGCCAGTATCTGAGCGAGTATCTGGGCCTGCAAGGCCGGGGCGATGCGTATTTTCAGGCGGGCGTGATCCTGTTTGATCTTGACACCTTCCGGGCCGCCAATATTTCCGACGCCGCCATCAAAGACCTCAGCAACCGGCGCTACTGGTTCCTTGATCAGGATATTCTGAACAAATATCTGATCGGCAAAGTGAAAATGCTGGATACGTCCTGGAACTGCGTGAACAGCATCCGCGAGATCTTCCCGCACCTGAATGCCGACTGGCGCGCCAAGGTTCTTGAAGACCTCAAGGACCCCAAAATTGTGCATTACGCCGGGTATGAAGCCAAACCCTGGAACAACCGGCGCGCACCGCTGAGCTTTTTCTACTGGTACTTCCTGCGCAGAACCTTCTGGTATGAATCCGTCTTTAATGGTGAGGCCGGACCGGGAGATGACCCGGCCCCCTTCCGCCACAGCCTGCTGCGCCGTGTGCTGACACGTGGCTGGCATCTGCTCCCCCGCCCGCTGCGCAGGCCGTTGTCCGGCGTGGCGTCCCGCCTCAAACAGGCGCTGTAAACCCGCATGCCCCAGCCCCCCTCCGCTCCGGCAGGACACACGCCGTGCACGGTGGCAGCCGTTATCGTCACCTGTAACCGGCTGGCCATACTGAAAACGGTTCTGGACCACACGCTTGCCCAGAAGTTTTCAGCCGTGGTGGTGGTGAATAACGCCAGTCAGGATGGCACACAGGACTGGCTGGAAACCCAGACAGACCCGCGCCTGCATTGCCTGCATGAAACCATCAACAGCGGGGGCGCCGGTGGGTTTGCACGGGGCATGGAGTATGCTGCGCACCATACAGACTGTGAATGGATGGTCTGTTTTGATGATGATGCCTGGCCGCAGCCTGACGCCCTGAGCGTTTTTCAGTCCCTGCCTCTGCCCCCTGCGGTGGGCGGCGTGGCCGCTGCGGTCTATTTCCCCGGTGGCGCGGTCTGTGACATGAATCGCCCCGGCCTGAACCCCTTTACCAGCAGACGCGGCCTCCTGCGCCTTCTCAAAAGCCGCAAACCCACCTTTGCCATTGACCCATCCAGCTACCGGCAAAGCAAACCTCTGCCGGTTGATTACGCCTCTTTTGTCGGCTTTTTTGTCCGCTCTGATCTGGTACGCGGCCCGCTGGGCCTGCCGCAGACGGACCTGTTCATCTACGCGGATGATACCCTCTACGCATGGAAATTACGCTGTCTGGGCCGCAAAATCCTGTTTGTTCCCGCCGTTCGTTTTAACCATGACTGCAAGACCACCGTCAGCTTTGCGCGCAACCGATGGAAAATTTACTACATCGTGCGGAACAGGATTCTTTTTTACAAAAAAATTGCGGGCGGCCTGTTTCTGCCTTTTGCCCCCCTGCTGCTGCTCAGTATTCTGAAACTCTACTGGAAAAACCGGACAGTCCCGCATATCCGGACACTCATGCTTGCCGGGCTGCGTGACGGGTTCCGTAACGATACCTCCCGCAAACATCCCAGCATTGTGACCCTTGCCGGCGAGTCCTGAGAGCGACGGGATTGCAGCATGAGCCAAGGGAGATAATACTTCCCTCGCCATGCTGTGCCTTACCCCCTCATCTGGCGAAAGCGCCCCCCTGCCAAACCCCATAACAGGCTGGGTTTCGTCATGAGTTGTGCGTCCCGTCGCCAGAGCACGCAACAGGGACGCATCCGTCTTCGTACGCTTTCAGAAACACTGCCACCGCCCCAGCTTCCGCTGCCGCAGTTTGAAATCGCCTTACCGCCACCTGACCTCAGCCGCTGGCAGGAGGGCAATTGCGGGATTCCCGGCGCTTATCATTTTGAAGCCTCTCACCCCGGCCCCCATGTTGCCATCACCGCCCTTATGCACGGCAATGAATATAGCGGGGCCTGCGCGCTGGCTCATCTGCTGAGGCAGGACGTGCGCCCGGAACGTGGCCGCCTCACTCTGATTTTTCTCAATCTGGCAGCTTTTGCACGATTCGATCCGGCGCGCCCCACCCTCTCCCGCTTTATTGATGAGGATATGAACCGCCTGTGGGAGCCGGGGCTGATGGCCTCTGGCCATACATCCTATGAGATGGAGCGCGTGCGCGCCGTAGCCCCCATTCTCAATACAGTGGATGCGTTGCTGGACCTGCACTCCATGCTCTGGCCTGCCGACCCGCTTTTTTTAAGCGGCCTGACTGAAAAAAGCTGTGCGCTGGCCACGGCACTCGCCGCCTTCCAGCCGCCACCCCCTCTTATTGTGCAGGATAGCGGACATGAAGAAGGCCCCCGGCTGATTGACTATGTGCGCTTTGCCTCCAACCGCACAACGGCCCGGGCCTGCCTGCTGGAGGCCGGGCAGCACTGGCAGCCCGAAGCCGCAACACTGGCTCTGAATGTCTGTCAGACGTTTCTGGAGCAGATGGGCACCGTCTCGCCCAAAAATCTTCGTTCCCCCTGCCGCCAGAAAACCCGGCAGGTCACGGTGACAGATCATGTGCTGGCCTGCACGTCCCGCTTTGTTTTTGCGAGGCCCTTCCGCAGCGGGGAGGTCATTAAAAAAGCAGGGACTCTTCTGGCATTTGACGGGTGTGAAGAAATCCGCACCCCGTATGAGAATTGCCTGCTGGTCATGCCCAACCTCAGGCCGATGCGCGGGCATACAGCCGTCAGGCTGGCCCGCTGCACCTGAAAACATCCCTCC
>NZ_BAJW01000139.1 GCF_000613905.1 Acetobacter persici JCM 25330 | reverse complement strand
CGGGTAAGCCGCATGCACAACATCCCGCGCCCCGAGATTATTGTTACCCACAGCCACATACAGATCCTGAAGCGAACTCTGCTTCAGCGCCTTGAGTGTCGTTTCAATAACCTTTTCGGAGCCATCGACCCTTCCTGACGGAAGCCTTGGCCAGTGCCGCGCGCCCGCTATCCAGATAGGTCTGGCGCTGCTGGGCCGCGACATAACGGCGGATGCGCGCACGCGCTTGCCGGTGACGACGAACCGTTCCCACGAGGGAGACGGCGCGCCACCACGCGCGGTCATGATCTCGACCTGATCCCCGTTCTGCAACTCATGCCGCAGCGGCATCAGGCGGCCGTTGATCTTGGCGCCTACGCAGGAATCCCCGATCTGACTATGCACGGCATAGGCAAAATCAACCGCAGTCGCCCCGCGTGGCAGGGAAATAAGCTGACCTTTGGGGGAGAAGCAGAAAACCTGATCCTGATAGAGTTCAAGCTTGGTGTTTTCCAGAAACTCATCCGGCGCGGAGGACGCTTCCAGAATTTCCAGCAGATCCTGCACCCAGCGCGGACGACGGAAGCCAGTAATACCGCCTTCACTCCCGGCATCGCCTTCCTTGTAAGCCCAGTGCGCCGCCACACCGTTTTCAGCAATGTCGTGCATCGCCTCGGTACGGATCTGCACTTCAATCTTCTGGTTTCGCGGGGAGCGCAGCGTCACCCCGGTATGCAGGCTCTGATATCCGTTGGCCTTGGGGGTAGAAATATAGTCCTTAAAACGCCCGGCAATGACCGGATAGGCCGCATGCACAGCCCCCAGCGCCATGTAACAATCCTCGCGCGTGTCCACCACCACGCGGAAGGCCATGATGTCCGAAAGCTGCTCGAACGCCACATTCCGGCGCTGCATTTTCTCCCAGATGGAATACGGCGATTTTTCCCGGCCGGAGACATGGACGTTTTTCAGCCCGGCCTCTTCACACAGGCGCAGCAGTTCCCGCCGCACCTCTTCAATCACATCCGCCCCCTGCCCGCGCAGATAGTTCAGGCGGGCGCGGATGGTGGCATCCGCTTCCGGCTCAAGCTGCGCGAAGGAGAGGTTCTGCAACTCGGTCTTGACCCGGTCCATACCGATACGTTCGGCAAGGGGGGCGTAGATATCGAGCGTTTCCCGCGCAATGCGCTGGCGGCGGTCCACACGCTCCACAAAATGCAGCGTGCGCATGTTGTGGAGCCGGTCCGCCAGTTTGACCAGCAGAACACGAATGTCCTTGGACATTGCCAGCACAAGCTTGCGGAAATTTTCGGCCTGTTTGGTCCGGTCGGACTGGAGTTCCAGCCGCGTCAGCTTGGTGACGCCATCCACCAGATCGGCCACCGTCGCGCCGAACTGCGCCCGCAATTCCTCCTGCGTAACGCCGGTATCTTCAATCGTATCATGCAGCAGCGCTGTGACGATGGACGGAACATCCAGCCGGAAACCGGCCAGAATCATCGCCACCGCCAGCGGGTGCGTTATATACGGGTCACCATTATCGCGGAGCTGGCTCTCATGAGCCTTTTTCGCCACCTCAAAAGCGCGGCGGATACTCTCAAGGTCAGCATTGGCGCGTAGCCGCGCACAATATTAACCAGCCGGTCACAGGTCACATCACCTCGCCCGGACGGTTCCGGGGCAACCGGCGCGGGAGCAGTTTCTCCCATCACACCAGGCAGGAGCGCAGAACCAGCCGAAGCACCTGCCTCAGGCACCAGAAGTCCGGTTCTGTTATCGCTCCCCGCCTGCGTCACACGCTCTTACCGCCGTGCGCGCCCGCTGAGAGCGGCTTCAATCGCACCGGCATCATCAGAAGCTTCCTCTTCCGGGGAGACTTCCTGCAGACCAAAGATATTCTGTTCCGTGGGAACCAGATCCTGTACTTCTTCATCCACAGGCTCGGGCTCGGGCTCGCGCGCCTGAGAGCGGATCAGATCATTGCGCAGATCCGGCAGTTTGACAGTTTCATCCGCAATTTCGCGCAGGGCGACAACCGGATTCTTGTCATTATCCCGGTCAATGGTAAGCTCTTCACCGCGTGAGATATTACGGGCGCGCTGGGCTGCGTACAGCACCAACTCAAAGCGGTTCGGGACTTTCTCAACGCAGTCTTCGACAGTGACGCGTGCCATTACGAAGAGCCTCCACACAATTCAGCAAAAAAATTCAGAAGGACCATTGTAACGCATCCCCCCACCCCTAGGAAGTCCTTATTCCTGAATCCGCCGGATTTCCTGATCTGCAACGCCCGGCAGAAGGTCCGCCAGCATTTTTCCGCTTTCAGGATGCACCCAGTCCGGCGCCACATCCCGCAGGGGCAGCAGCACAAAAGCCCGCTCATGCGCGCGGGGGTGCGGGAGGGTCAGATGCGGGTCGGTCTGACACAGTGCCCCATAGCTGATCAGGTCCAGATCAAGGGTGCGGGCCGCATTCGGGATGGAACGTTCCCGGCCGAACTGCGTTTCTATCCTCTGCAGCGCCTTTAGCAGAGCCTCAGGCCCAATGCTGGCCACCCCCCTGACCAGACCATTAATATAAGGAGGCTGACCTGACGGTGGCACAGGAGCACTTTCATACCAGCGGGAAACCGCCTTGACCGTTAACCCGGGCACCTGCCGCAATGCGGCCACAACCTGCTGGCATGTTTGCAATGCCGCCTGGCCCGCATAAGGCAGATTTGCCCCTATCGCGATAAGGACGGTATTTGCTTCGTCCGGAGTTTTTGTCAGACCTGATATATTTGCCATGTGAATGTATCTTTTTTTCTGAACACCGGTATAATCCGCGCAGGCTTAGCCTTAAATCCCTGAATGCGATAGATTTTTAACCTACATTCAAAACGTATCACTGTATTATTTAGAGGAAAAAATCCAAATGAATCTCAAAAAAGAAGAGAGAACCTGCCTCTTCATTGATGGCTCAAGTCTCTACTCCACCTCTCGCGGTCTGGGTTTTGACGTCGATTATAAAAAGCTGCTGGATTTCTTTACCTCTAAAACGCATATCATTCGTGCTTATTATTACGCCGCCATTCTGGATACGGAAGATTACTCTCCCCTCAAGCCGCTGACAGACTGGCTCTCCTACAACGGTTATTTTCTCGTCACCAAGCCTGCCCGCGAATTTACCGATTCCACCGGGAAACGCCGCGTTAAAGGCAACATGGAAATCGAGATTGCCGTGGATATGATGGAGATGGCCCCGCATATTGATCACGCCATTCTCTTTACCGGCGATTCAGATTTTCGTCGCGTGGTGGAAGCCGTGCAGCGTCAGGGCACCCGTGTGTCCGTTGTGTCCTCCATGCGCTCATCCCCGCCGCTGATCGGGGATGATCTGCGCCGTCAGGCCGATAACTTCATGGAACTGGCGACCATCGCCAGTAACTTTACCCGCCGCCAGCAGGCAGAAACCCAGCGCCCCCGCACAGGGGCCGCCCCCGCCCCCATCCGCCACCCGGCGGACCAGATGAGCGAGCCGGATCTGGATGAGGATGATCTCCTCTGATCCTGAACAGCATTCCTCTCCTCTGATTTTCAGGTAAGACCCCTTCTTCAGCCTTTCCGGTTTTCCGGTATAGGCTGGCAGGGGTCTTTTTTTCGGCGCTTTTTCTTTCGACTCTGACGTTTCTATAAAAAAAATTTCAGAGTTATGGAAAAAAAGCCGGTGCCATGCGTTTCATTCAACTCTAACATGCAGAGCGAAGGTCTTTGGTCAGGACCGAATCCTGCACCCACTGAGTATTTTTTGGAGAAGCCTATGCCTACTTGTTCTGAAGCCCGAGCTGGCCTTATTTCGCTGCTGCGTGGCGTTGAACACTTCAATACTGAGGTTTTCCCCGCCAAACAGACCCTGTTTGCCGCTCTGGCAGACGGGCAGTCTCCCAACGCTCTGTTTATTGCCTGCGCAGACAGCCGCATTAACCCCAGCCTGATCACCCAGACAGAACCGGGTGACCTGTTCATTCTCCGTAACATTGGCAACATTGTCCCGGCCTATGGGGAAATGCTGGGCGGTGTCTCCTCCGCGGTTGAATATGCCGTCGCCGGTCTGGGTGTATCCGCCATTATCGTCTGCGGTCATTCTGACTGCGGGGCCATGAAGGCCCTGCTGGCACCGGAAAAAAGCGGGCTGGATAAAATGCCGACTGTCCGTTCCTGGCTGCGCAACGCAGAAGCCGCCCGCGCGGCACTGGGTGACCTGAAGGCTGAAGATGCAGGTCCGGCCAATGTCCGCAGCCTGTCTGAACAGAACGTGCTGCTTCAGCTCTCCCACCTCAAAACGCACCCGGCCGTGGTTGCCGCCATGTCTCGCGGCACGCTGTTCCTCCAAGGCTGGTTTTATGACATCGGGACGGGTGAAATCACCATTCTGGATGAACAAACCCGTAAAACCACCAGCATCCCGCAGGCCATCGCAAGTCTGGAAGCGCTGCCTGCCTGATATGCTGGCCATCCCGCTTTCAGCCCGGATGCCGCAAACAAGACCGGCGAAGCAGAGGCTTCGCCGGTTTTTCTTTGCCCCATGACGTATTTCAAAACCCTGCCCCGCTCACGCGCGGTCTTTCTGGCCCTGACCGTTCTGGGCAGTACATTGCTCCCAACCGCCTATGACGCTCATGCCGCCCCCACGGCGGAACACGCCCCCATAGAGCGCGACACACAGCCGGACTCTGATACCAGCCCCGTCACGCAGCGCTCTTTAAAACTGGCGACGTGGAATATGGACTGGCTGATGGCGGAAGACGGACCTCTGGCCGCCACAGCCCCGCCGGACCGCCCGCATCGCACCCCCGCCGACTTTGAAAAACTGGCAGCCTACGCGCAGCATCTGGATGCGGATCTGGTCGGCTTGCAGGAAGTGGATTCCATCCCCACCGCACAGAAACTTTTCCCGCCGCAGGCCTATCAGATTTTCATCACACAGGATGCCCTGCTTCAGCATCCGGCGCTGGCCGTCCGCAAACCCCTGCATGCCCACCAAAACCCGGATGTGGTGGACCTGAACGTCGCCCCCACAACCGCCGCGCATCAGTTACGTCGCGGGCTGGACGTGACGATAGAGACAGGGACAAACCCGCTGCGTGTATTGGTGCTGCACCTTAAAACCGGGTGCTGGGATACGCCTCTTTCAGACAAAAAACACAACTGCCCCGTGCTGTTGCACCAGTTTGGCGTTCTGCAAAACTGGATCAGCGCCCGCACGGCTGCGCATGAGGCGTTTGTTATCATGGGGGATTTCAACCGGCGCATGACGGTTTATGACCCGTTTTTTTTTGCTGCTGAACAAGGCCTCCCCGCTGAGCCTGACCACCGCAGGCTGGGCCAGCCCGTGCGATAATGGCACGTATTTTATTGACCATATCCTGCTGGGTGGTGCCGCCCGGAACTGGCTGCAACCCCAGTCTCTGCGCGTCATGACCTATAAGGCAGAAAACGGCACCCCCACCCTGTCCGACCACTGCGCCGTTTCCGTCCGGCTGACCCCATAAACCGCTGCGGCTTTGCACCACAGCGGTTTTCGA
>NZ_BAJW01000140.1 GCF_000613905.1 Acetobacter persici JCM 25330 | reverse complement strand
GACGTTAAGTGATTGATATCACACATTAAAACCCGCCCGTTGAGGCGGGTTTTTTGTTGTCTAAAACGCGGTGCAGGAAACACATAGGAAACAGATGAAAAGGTAATCCGGCGCATTTTTGTCGGACTTCACAAGTGTGTGATGCTGGCGCGAAGCCACTTACCTCGTGTTCGAAGTGATGAGCACTCTCGGGCCTGTTTCTCTCGATTAGGAGAAGGTCTCGCTTTGTCGATGGTCTTGTCGAGGCTGGACCTCGTTGTAGTCGACACGCCAAGCCTCTATTTTTGCCCCGGCTGAAGAAGTCAGCAGGACCCCATTCTGATACCCCCATAGATGGGCCCTGTCGGCAAGCCGATCGTGACCAAAATCCGTTGCCCAGCTATCATTGGTGCGCGCCGCATGACGACGTTCCTCGCGCAGGCGCACCATGTCGATATCTTCTTAAGCTTGTCCACGAGTTCGCGCTTGCGAGCAGGTCTCAGATTTTTTGAAGGATCATGTCCTGCTGCATTTCCCGCTCCAACGATATATCCTCCACCAACTTGCGCAACGTGACATTTTCATCCTCAAGCAGCTTTAGTCGCCGCATCTCCATCAGCAGTAGGCCGTCATATTTCTTCTTCCAGTTGAAAATATAATGCCTGACTGATCTCAGCCTTTCGACAAAGCTCCGCAATAGGGATGCCGTCGTCCCTTTTCGTTTCTCCCATCCTGAGAAACGGCCCGCGAAAAACTCTACCCAAAAACGATCCAGTTTGCCGGAACCAGATTGGCGCCCGATCCGGTCAGGGCTGAAATTGATTAATTAGCGATATGGTAATCGTCATTCGCCCAAAAGAGTTTAAGGCTTCTAGGCCAGATATGATTTTTCCAATTTTGATCACCCCTGATGCGTCAGGCCCTTCGTCGCGATAGAAAGCAATATTACCCCAAGGTGCATAGTAGGCGATGTCACCGATCGTCCCCATGTCTCTTTTCGGCGCACCTTCTTCAGATAGACGGGTAGGCAATGCATCGCTGACTTTCTCTGCGGTGCTCAGGTCTCGCAAGGTCATTGTTATCGGAAGCAGCGCGGCAAAGCTGTGTGCAGTTGGCGAGTTGTTAAGAGTCGCCAGCATTCTTGTGTTGCCAATCTGAATCTGGAGTTTGACATTCTTGGTATTTATCCATGTGGTCTCCCCTGAATGTTGACTGGTCTTGGTGGATGGTGCGGCTTGAGCCGTTGACAATGCAAGGTTAGTGGCAGCTAAAAAAACAGCGAAAGTAACTCGGTATGATATTCTGAAATTAAATCGGGTGATATAGGATTTTAATTCTGTTTTATTCGGAAGCATACCGCTGCACTCCAGTAACATGATTTTTTTATCTGCGGGAAAGATAAAGAAGTAAAAAATTGACTTATACAGAGTGTTTTTTGACGTGCTGTGGAAATTCTCTTTCCACAGCACTGTTACTTATGCGGTCTGACCGCCATCCACTACGAACGTTGCGCCGACCGTAAAGGCAGCGAGATCCGAACACAACCACAGTACGGTTCCGGCAATTTCTTCCGGTTTGCCCAGCCGACCCACAGGTTCCTGTCCGATAGCGGCCTGACGTCCCTCCTCGGTTCCTCCAGTGAAACGGGTCATCATCGGGGTTTCTATGATGCCAGGAGCCACGACATTAACGCGAATATTTGAAGATGCGTAGTCAAGAGCTGCGGCTTTACTGAGACCAATAACTCCAAATTTGGATGCACAGTAGGCCCCGTTTCCTGGGAAGCCCTTCACACCAGCGCCCGATGCTGTGCTGACAATAGCACCACCGCCAATTTTCAACATTTCCGGTATCTGATGCTTCAGACTGAAGAAAACGCTATTCAGGTTGGTTGAGATAACATTTTCCCACATCTCCGGCGGAATGTCGGCAGTTGCGAGTGCCTTGTGTTCAATGCCCGCATTGTTGAATGCGAAATCAAGGCGTCCAAATTCCGCAACGGTTTTTGCAACAGCACTTTTGACTTCATTCTCCTTTGAGACGTCGGCAATAATGGAGATTGCTCTACCACCAGCTTCTGTAATGAGGCGTAATGTCTCCTGAATATTTCCTTCCGAACGGCCAACTACCGCGACGCTTGCTCTGGCCTTGGCAAAGGCGAGAGCGGTCGCACGCCCGATACCCGTGCCCGCACCGGTGACAATGGCGACCTTGCCCGAATAATCAAATTGCACTGACATGATGAATCTCCCTTGTTCGCTGTGCGAGGCAGACGATGTCAAAATGCCGGACGGAACTAAATTAATGAAAATAACTCATAACCGTATGCAATTTTTATCGACTACCAACATTAATGGCATGGACGTAAGATAACATCGCTGTCAAGGCCGTATGGCAAAGGCACCTGCTATCTGGAGTCTAGGCTGGTGCCTACATGGACAACGGTTCGTACCTGTGGGCTTGGGCGTAATTATGCGGATGACATGTCCTCCCGGAAGGGAAAGGAGAACTGTCATCTCGGGCTGGAATGCGAAGGATTAAGAAATGCGACACGCTAAAGGGAGGCTGGTAACTCTTGGTATTCTTGCGTTCGGGACAGTTCTTGTTTCCGTATCTGTCAAAAATACCTATGCTGCTGCCGAACCTTCATGGCGTGAGGGGCATGCCATCGAAACACGTCCGCCGGAACTTGAGAGTGACCGGCCTGCATTCGTGGGGCAGACCCGGGCGCCTTACCATGCAACCTCTCCCTTTCACGTCACGGTTCTGACAGACAGGCTGCATGCGCCCTGGAGCCTTGCATTCCTGCCTGACGGGCGCATGCTGGTAACGGAAAAGCCTGGGGCGTTGCGTATCGTAGATGCACAGGGCAGGATTTCTGGGCCTGTCAGGAATTTACCAGCCGTCCATTATGGCGGTCAGGTGGGGCTTCTGGACGTTGCGCTGGATCGCGACTTCGCAAAGGATCACCGCATATTCTTCAGCTATAGCGAGGATGTGGGAGACGATAAGACCAATATTGCTCTTGCGCGCGCTACGCTGGATGAGAAAGCTGGTATTTTGCGGGATGTTTCCGTGATTTTTCGGGCGTTACCAGCGGTCTCGTCTACAAAAGGTGCCAATCAGGGCGGTCGCATCGCGGTGGCACCGAATGGAACCCTGTTCATGACTGTAGGGGATCGTTCCAGCATTACGCCCTGGGATGTCGCCCAGCATCTTGATAGCGATCTGGGCAAGATCATTCACATTACGGCGGACGGTGAACCCGCGTCAGATAATCCTTTTATTGGTCGGGCAGGAGCAAGACCGGAAATCTGGACTCTTGGGCACCGCAGCGAAGAAGGACTGGCTTTCGCACCAGATGGCAGGTTGTGGGAAACAGAACATGGGCCACAAGGTGGTGATGAACTCAATCTTATCGAACGAGGTAAGAATTATGGGTGGCCTTTAGTGACACACGGCATTGATTATTCAGGAGAGAAGATCAATGGCGGCCTGACCGAAAAACCTGGAACAGAACAGGCTCGCTATTACTGGGATCCGGTTATAGCACCATCAGGTCTTGCGTTTTATTCAGGCAATCTTTTTCCTCAATGGCACGATAGCGTGTTCGTTGGCGGTTTACGTGCCGGATTTCTCGATCGTCTTACACTGACAACTAACGACAAAGTCAGGGATGAGGAACCGCTGCTGGCCGATCTGCGCAGCCGGATACGTGATGTCAGGTCAGGTCCGGACGGGGCGGTGTATGTCCTGACGGATGACGGGAAACTCCTTCGCCTGACACCAGGTCAATAAAGAGGAATGATAATCATGAAAAAATCATGGTGATGCTGGCAATCACCCTGGGTTTGGTGGGAGTGCCTGCCATGGCGGCGGACATGTCGAATGGTGCAGACAATTTCTACAAAAGCGATCGCGTCACGATTCAGAAAATTTCTTTCAAGAACAAGATGGGCATGAAAGTAGTGGGAAACCTCTTCACGCCCAAAAACCTGGAACAGAACAGAAAATATGCGGTCATTGTCGTCGGCCACCCGATGGGAGCCGTCAAGGAACAGAGTGCTAACCTCTATGCGACGAAACTGGCCGAGCAGGGCTTTGTCACGCTGGATTTCGATCTGTCCTTCTGGGGTGAAAGCGAAGGAGAGCCCCGTAATACGGTATCGACCGATATCTACGTGGATGATTTTCTGGCAGCCGTAGACTTTCTGGGGACACAAACCTTTGTAGACAGGGGACGTATCGGAGCACTCGGCATCTGCGCGAGCGGCAGCTTTGTTGTCAGTGCTGCACAGATCGACCCACGGATTAGAGCTATTGCAACTGTCAGCATGTATGACATGGGAGCGGCTAACCGGAACGGACTGCACCATTCTGTTACGCTCAAGCAGAGAGAGAAAATTCTTCAGGATGCTGCGCAAGAGCGCACCGCCGAATTTTCAGGGGCTCCGATCAAGTATACGAGTGGAACGCCAGAAAAACTGACAAAAAACTCGACGGTTGTTGAACGCGAGTTCTATGATTTCTATCGGACGCCGCGCGGATATTCTCCCAATACCACGACGCATCCCACACTTGTCAGCAACGTTTCATTCATGAATTTCTACCCGTTCGAGCAGATACAAACCATCTCGCCGCGTCATCTGCTTTTTGTTGTCGGAGAGAAAGCGCATTCGCGTGAATTCAGTGAAGATGCCTACCAGCGTGCAGCCGAGCCAAAGGAACTCTATATCGTGCCGGGCGCGGGGCATGTTGATCTCTATGACAGAACAAAACTTATTCCTGTCGCCAAGCTGGCTAATTTCTTTCGTGAGAATCTGAAATAAGCGCTGAAACCTGCTGGTGATCATCCGTGTTGGACCGTTCAGTATGGACGTAACGGTCCAACTATGCAGGGTAAGGCCGAACGCTATGGGCTTCGGGCAGCCGCTATCATACCAGTATCAACATGTGTCGTACCTATCTCGAATGAAGGCTGACAAACAAGGAACAACCATCTGAAAAAGGAGCGCAGTCATTGAGTCCAGAAAGTTCACGCAGCTGCGATCAGGACCGTCAACGGGACGCGGTGGTTGACGCGTGGCTGAGACATGAACTGCGGAACAAATACGGCGCTATTCTCGGTGACGATATTCCCGATGAACTTTTGGACCTGATAAACGCCTCGACAGTTCCGACACACATTCCAGAACAGGACAGTTAGAGCGAAGAAGCCGACATGTTGTCAGGATGATGCACGCTGGCCTGCCAATCATCCCATAGGAGGTGTACTGCTTCGTGCAGGAAGACTGGGCCTGGCGCAATTCCAAATTCTTTCTCAATCTGTTCCAGGCGTTTTTCGAGAACGAAGAGAAATATCCTGTAATGATGCGCCGCGTGTCCGTCATCTCCTTGATAAGCCGGATTGCCTTCATAGAAGGTGCCAGCGAGGCACGGGGCAACGTCCAGACTATAGTATCCGCGGCACACCATGGGACGTTGCTCATAGATTGAGCATGCGCCATCGAAAAGAAACGGGCAAAAC
>NZ_BAJW01000141.1 GCF_000613905.1 Acetobacter persici JCM 25330 | reverse complement strand
CTCCCGCACTCCCGCACTCCCGCACTCCCGCACTCCCGCACTCCCGCACTCCCGCACCTTATAGGTTCTCCTTTCGAAGGCGAAAGAATGCGGATGGTCAGAGTGGAAAATGGAATTCCATATCAGGCTAAGATCATTGTCCGCTGTTTTGCCAGTCTGAACAGTGTAAAGCGCTGAAGCGTGGTTCCTCTGTGTGGGACTGATGTTAAGCGCTTAGCCTCGCTGTCCGGCAAAGGAGAGCGCCACACTTCTCAAAAAGCTCCCCTGCGTCCGCAGAGGAATTAAGTTGGCTCTTATTGCCAACTGTAGGCTCGCTCAAAATTCACGAGGACCCTTCGATAGTTTTTGGGGCGGATTTCGCGCGCAGGCGGAAAGGCGTGAGGGTTATCGACACAGTCGGTACTGATTATCCACAAGCTTACCCCCGCAGCCATCCGCAGAATCTGGGGATAAGTGCAAAAGCTTAAAAAAGCAGCGGGTTATGGAAAAAGGCGAGTGATTTCAGGCTTCTGCTGATTCCTGCTCGGGGGCATGCACAACGTGCCTGAACGCCAATAAATGTCTGACTGGTGACGCGCACGAAATCAGCGCGGTTTTAAGCCAAGATCAGATATTTTTAGTTTTTAAGGGAGAAAATGGTGCCCAAGACCGGGATCGAACCAGTGACACTGCGATTTTCAGTCGCATGCTCTACCAACTGAGCTACTTGGGCACCGCAAGCCTTGCGGCGTGAGAGAGCATTTATCTCAGGCGGGGAGGGAGATCAAGTCACCTTTCGTCATTTATCTCAGGTTTTTCAAGATTCTCTTCGTCAGCCGGTGGTCCGGGGATGCGATACTGCCCGGAAAACCACCGCCCGAGGTCAATATCCGCGCAGCGCTGAGAGCAGAAGGGGCGTGTAGAGGCCTGAGTTGGCGCGCCACAGACGGGGCAGGTGCTATTTTGGCTCATGCGTGTGTCGTCCAGAAAAAATCAGGGAGGGCAGGGTCGAGCCGGAGGCTCAGAGCCTTGCCGCGTTGCGAGATACAGTCTGCCAGAGCCTGCGGGTCCTGCTCCAGTGCAGTCATCAGGCCCAGCCCGCACCGTAACGTGCTGGCCTCACATTCCTGCGTTACAAGGTGGCGTAACACGCGCAGAGCCTGCCCGTGCGGAGAGGAAAGCTGCTCGGGTAGAGAGGGGTGGATACGCGCCCGAACAATTTCAATCAGCCCGAGTGCCGTAATGCCAAGGCAGCGGGGGCGCAGAGGGTCGTCCTGCAAGGCGGCTTTCACAGGGTCCAGAAGGGCTTGCCGTTTGCGGGTGGCAAGTCCTGCCGGGTCAATGAGAATGGCCCCGGAGAGGTTCCGCAGGTGAATCTGGCGCATAAGGGCCGGAAGAGCATCCCGATTGGCCGCAAACTGCGCTGTCTGCTTGGGCCAGCCTGTTTTGGCCGGAGGGGCATCCATATCAATGGCGACCAGAGCAGGCGTCGGCGTAATGGTCGCCTGCATTCCACCCGGCAGGCTGATCAGCGGGTCTTCCAGTGCGGCGCAGGCGTGGGTGATTTCTTCAGGGAACGGCTCAAGTTCCTGCTGGCGGCGAGAACGCAGAGTTGAAGGGATACGCGCAGCCGCAGCAGGGGAATCAACAACAAGGGCGGCATCAGGCCAGCGGGCGGCCAGACGGTCCAGCGGGGTTGGGCCCCGGCGGATCAGCCCCGGTCTGGCGGGCACGTTTGTGGGAGTCTGTTCGGCCCTGAGCCGGACACCCTTCCCCCCCTGAGCGGCCCGCACCACGCGCACGACCAGCGTTTGCCCCTCAGTGAGGGTCTCGGAGCCTTTCTGGTCCGGCAGAAAGCCACTTTCGCCTGATCCAAGGTCTACAAAGGCTCCGCCCATTCCTGGTGCATGCGCGCTGATGCGTCCGAGATAGACATCATCCACACCGTCGGGCGCTGCGGGACGCCACAGGGCGTAATCAAGCAGGGTGTCGTGTTGTGTGACAGCAATGCGGAATTCGCCGGGAAAGGTGGCGAGGCGCAGAAAGACGCTCACGCCAGCCAGTGGCCCGGCTGGCCGCGCAAAAGCTGGGCGGTTTCAAATAAAGGCAGACCAATAACGGCTGAGGCACTGCCTGAGATAAAGCGGATAAATGCCGCAGCATGGCCTTGCAGCGCGTAGCCGCCCGCCTTGCCCTGCCAGTCACCCTGATCCAGCAGTGTTTCAATCTGATGCGGGGTCATGCGGGAGAACGTCACAGCCGTTTCTACAATCCGTTCAGCCCGACGGCCTTCAGGCCAGCCGGAAGACGGAATAACGGACAAAGCCGTCAGCACGGTATGGCGGCGGCCGGAAAGCAGTTCCAGACAGGCCCGCGCTGTCTCACGGTCTTCGGCTTTAGGCAGAATACGCCGCCCAAGGGCAACCACCGTGTCTGCCCCCAGCACCAGTGCCGGTTCAGTCAGACTGGCGGCCACCGCAGCGGCTTTTTCTGCGGCCATGCGGCGGACATAGGGACGTGGCTGTTCTGCCCGGGCTGGCGTTTCGTCAAGATCCGCTGGCAGAACGCGGTCTGGTGCCAGCCCGATCTGGCGCAGGAGGTCAAGCCTGCGGGGGGATGCAGAGGCCAGCACAAAGCAAGGCTGGCGCACAGGCTCAGCCCCGTCCAGCCCGGACGCAGCCCCGGAAGTCGTCATGCTCTTACTTGAAGCGGAAGGTAATGCGACCTTTGGAAAGGTCATACGGTGTCATTTCGACATTCACCCGGTCACCGGCCAGAACACGAATACGGTTCTTGCGCATTTTGCCGCTGGTGTGGGCCAGAATCATATGTTCGTTGTCGAGTTTGACCCGGAACATTGCGTTGGGCAGCAGTTCGGTAACCGTACCGCTGAATTCAATCATGTCTTCTTTAGACATGGCGTCCTTCGTTCATTTTTAAGCCTCGTTGTGGTTGGATGTGCAGATATGGGTGAGGGAGCGGGTTCGGTCAAGCGTCAGCCGTGGTTTGGTCCAGCGCCTCAAGCCGTGCGGAGATGCTCAGCGCATGGGCTTCCAGCCTTCGGCCTGTGCCAGAGCCACCCCGGCAGGACCAATACGGCGCAGGGCATCCGGGCCACCGGCAAGGAAGGTCGTCCGCTTCATGAAGTCAAAAACAGACAGGCCGGAGGCAAAGCGGGCGGTGCGGGATGTGGGCAGCACATGGTTCGGGCCGCCAACATAGTCTCCCACTGCTTCCGGGCAGAACCGACCAAGGAAAACCGCGCCTGCGTGCCGGACGTGGGCAAACAGGGCTTCCGGATCATCCACCATTAATTCCAGATGTTCCGGGGCCAGACGGTTGGCCAGAGCCACCGCTTCCTCCAGATCTTTTACCACCAGAACGGCTCCGTTCCGCTCCCAGCTTGCGCTGGCAATGGCGGTACGGGTGAGGGTTTTCAACTCGGTGGCGACTGCCTCTGTCACCTTGTCCGCAAAGGCGGCGTCCGGTGTAATCAGCGTGGCCTGAGCCAGTTCATCATGCTCAGCCTGTGCCAGCAGATCCAGCGCAATCAGACGTGGATCGGTTGCCGAATCGGCAATCACCACGACGTCCGAGGGGCCTGCGATGCTGTCGATCCCCACATGCCCGAACACCTGCCGCTTGGCTTCCGCCACAAAGGCATTGCCGGGGCCAACAATACGGTCCACAGGCGGATGGTCTGTGTGCCAAATGCCATGGCCCCCACAGCCTGAGCCCCGCCAATCCGATAGATTTCCGTCACTCCGGCCCGGTGGGCCGCCGCCAGAACCAGCGGATTTATCACGCCGTCCGGGGTGGGGACGCACATGGCCAGACGCGGCACACCCGCAACGCGGGCCGGAATGGCGTTCATCAACACGGAAGAAGGATAGGCTGCTTTCCCGCCCGGCACATAAAGCCCGACAGCGTCCAGTGGGATCCAGCGCATGCCCAGCGTCATGCCGACATCATCCGTATAACGGATGCCGGACGGCACCTGAGCTTTATGGAAAGACTCAATGCGTGTGGCGGCCACGTCCAGTGCCGCCATCAACTCCGGACTGACCTGCGTGCAGGCCTGAGCAATCTCCTCCGCCGTGAAGGCAAGTTGAGCAGGCTCAAGCGGCAGGCGATCAAATTTTTCTGTCAGCGCGCACAGCGTGGCATCACCATCGCGCCGGACAGAGGCCAGAATCTCCGCAACGGGTTTATGAACTTCCTGCCCCTGTTCCTCACGGGCTGTCAGAAGCGAGGCAAAATCAGCCTCAAAACCGGAATCGCGTGTGTCTAACCGTTTCATGAAGACTGTTCTGCCTGGTTTTTTCTGCGGCAGGAGGGGAGGCCTCCAGCGCGCTACGAAAGCCGTTGATCAGTGCGCCGATTTCTTCCGGGCGGGTTTTCAGCGCTGTCCGGTTTACAATCAGTCGGCTGGTAATGTGGGTAATGGTTTCCACTTCCCGCAGTCCGTTGGCCCGCAGGGTGGAGCCTGTGTCCACCAGATCGACAATCAGGCGGGACAGCCCCAGCATGGGGGCCAGTTCCATGGCACCATGCAGATGCACAATATTGGCGTTAATGCCGCGCGCTGCAAAAAAGCGACGGGTAATGGCGGGGTATTTGGTGGCAACCCGAACCTCAGACCAGCGTGCCCATTCCTGCGGGTCATGCGGGAGGCTGGCGGGTTGCGCAACGGATACGCGGCAGCCGCCAATACCCAGATCCAGCGGGGCATAAATTTCCGGGTAATCAAATTCCATCAGCACGTCTGCGCCGCAGATACCGATATGCGCGCCACCGGATGCGACAAAGGTTGCCACGTCAAAGGAGCGGACGCGCACAACATCCAGCATCGGGTCCTGCGTGGGGAAGCGCAGCTTGCGGCTGTTATCACCCAGACAATCCGGGGAGGGGGCCATCCCCGCCTGATCAAGCAGCGGTGTGACGGCTTTCAGAATTCGCCCTTTGGGCAGAGCCAGAACCAGAGGGCCCCGGTCCTGCGCTCCGGGAGAGCGCGCGGGCTGAAGATCTGGCTGGGGCACGGTCATGAACACTCCGGTGGGCGGGCAGGTCTGTTTTTACGAAGGCTTTACCTACCATACGTCGCTGATGCCCAAAAGAGGCAGGCAACAGTTAGGGGGCAGGTGTGTCACCCCGCCCCCTTTTTCAGTCGAGTTTTAGCGGCGCCACCAGCCTGTGCGGCGCCGGGGGGCAGGCTTGTCGTCCTCAATAACAATCGGCTGTACGATGGACGCATCAGGGCCGTCCTCTTTAGCCGGTGTTTCCCCGGTGCTGCTCTCGCTGGCTTCTGCCGCGACAGCTTTTTCAGCAGTCGCGGTGCTTTTTGCAGCGGCGCGGCGGCGGCGCGGCTTGGGAGCCTCTTCCTCAGCAACCGCAGCGTCAGCAGTGGGGGCTGCCACCTGACCCTGTTCTGCGGATACGGTCGCCTCAGCCGGTG
>NZ_BAJW01000142.1 GCF_000613905.1 Acetobacter persici JCM 25330 | reverse complement strand
CGACAAGGACAAAAGTCATGTCTCATTACCCGCTTTCCGACCTATTTCCCGTCATCGATGACGTTGTGCATGCAGCGATGGAACTTAAAGCCCTTCATGTTCTGGAGGGTGTTCTGCTGCTTGAGATTCTTGGCGGTAGCGAAGCTGCTTTTGAGGCTCTTGAGGGCCTGGTCATATTGCATCGCGACATGGAACGTCGTTATGGCCGCCTGGAACAGCTTTTGGCGGTTCCAGTGACAATGAAGCAGGCAGCCTGACCTCTTCAGTCACGCTCTATCCTACCAAAAAAACCTTTTCCTGGCTCCGCTTCACGCTGTGTGATCGGAGCCATTTTTTCAGGATGCTCCCTCATGACAACGGACTATCGTTTCGATCCTCTTCAGTTTCCGATGCCTGCCAGGAGCGGTCTTTTTCCGCGCCGGGATATTGACCTCTATGCTGAGCTTTCGGCCCGTGTTGGCGTCTGTGTCCATGGATTTATGCTGGCAGATCTTGGGCGAAAGGCCTGGGATCTGCGCAAGAAATACTGGCAGCCAGGGGAGGGGGCATGGGCCGCCTTTCGTGAGGCTGTGCATCAGTGCCATTCGCACCTGCCTGTCGAGGAAAAGCTCGCACAGGACGGTCATGAGTTTGATTCGCTCTACGAACTGGCCGTATACCGACGCCTCAAGTCCATGCTGCCATCGACGCTAAAGCTTGACATTCATCCTGCTGTGAAGGGATGCGCTTTTCAGGAAGAAGCTTTCGCCGATTTCAAAGTGAGTTCGACCCAGTCTGATAAGAGCTGCTTTATCGAAGTCGTCGGTCTGTTTGACCGGACATTTACAGCCTACTCTTCCACGCAGAAGGAGCGAAAGGACGAGACCTTACGGCGACTGCATCGCTACCCAACTCATCAGCGCCCAATTCTCATTTTCAAGGACATGGTCTGTGATCCTGAACAGGTTGTGGGGGCCCTTAGGCAGGCTATTGAGGCTGTCGCGGAAGACGGGCTGCGAACTGCTGCCTGATGGGGGCTTGCCGAATGACGCCATGATGACACCTGATTTTGGGTGTCACTACCTGAAAAGTGGCGTCATGACATCAGAAACATGCTGTCATGCTCGTGTCATGACTGCTGTCACTGAGAAGATGGCAACAGATGCGAGAAAGCCCGAGATCAAGGAAATGGCAGAAAACAGCTATTTCCTTTGGTATCCTTATGGTCGTTGCCATCGGCAGATGAGGGCACGCTACCGCAATTTCCTACGCACCTGTTCGGAGCATAGGAAATTGAGTTTTTCTGAAAGTGATTGTGTTGCACATAATCTCTTTGTGTATGCGGGTCTGTGGTGTTCCGTGACACCATTAATTGTTAGAGAACGGAAGAACGTTTCTTTTTCCCGAGTTCAGCGCGGAATGTGCAAGTGGCGTTTGAGATGACGACGTACAGAGCGGGTGTTGTAATCATTGTTTGCAACTGACTGACAAGTAGTCCGCCAACTAGTGCCAGACCGAGAGGCTGACGCAGCTCGACACCGTAGCCGCTCATGATGATCAGGGGAACAGCGCCTATCAACTTGGCCTTCTGTATAAGGAATGGCCCGCTCTCAGATAGCCTTGCCACCGGAGACTTCAATCCGTTGCGCATTCACCCAGCGATTATCCTCGGACAGTAGCGAGGCTATCATCGGGCCGATGTCGTCTGTAAGGCCGAGACTGTGTAGAATTTTGTGCGGTGTCATTTTTTCAGGCCATAGGGAAACGGTCTTCGAACATGATGGCGAGCTGGCATCTGACAGCATACCATTCGCTCACTGAGCGCTTCCACTCTGATGAGGTAGCATTGAGCGCCAGGTAAATCAATTTTGCTGCGGCCTCGTCACTGGGGAAGTGGCCACGGGTGCGTACAGCACGGCGGATTTTTGCGTTGAGTGCCTCAATGGCATTCGTGGTGTAAATCAGCCTGCGCACTTCCGGGGGATAATCAAGGAACGGAATGACCTCATTCCAGGCCCTGCGCCAACTGGGTACGATGGCCGGGTATTGTCTGGCCAGATCGCTTTCCTCAAACCTGCCGAGGGCTGCCTCGGCCTCGCTGGCGTCCACTGCCGTATAGATTGCCTTGAGAGCGGTGGCGACGGCCTTGCGGTCCTTGTAGCTGGCAAAGCTCATGGAATGACGCAGCAGGTGAACAATGCATGTCTGAATGCGGGTCCTGGGGAAGGCCGCTTCGATAGCCTGCGGAAAGCCCTTCAGTCCGTCGACGACGGCGATCAGGATATCCTGCACCCCCCGATTGCGCAGGTCACTGAGGACCTTGGCCCAGAATTTGGCGCCTTCATTTTCCTGGAACCACAGCCCCAGAATGTCCTTTGTACCGTCAGGTAGAATCGCAAGTGCTATAAAGACAGCCTTGTTCGAGACAGTCCCGTCACTGCGGATATTGACCCGGATTGCGTCCATGAAGACGATCGGATAGCACGGTTCCAGCGGGCGGTTCTGCCAGGCGGCAACCTCCTCCATCACCGCGTCGGTAATCGCGGAAATGAGGCTCGGGGAGGCCTCAACGCCGTAGATTTCTTCGAGATGCCCCTGGATCTCGCTGGTCGTCATACCCCGGGCATACATGCTGATGATCTTGCGATCGAACTCAGGAAAATGACGCTGGTATTTGGCGATCAGCAGCGGGTCAAACGTGCCGTTCCGGTCTCGGGGAATATCCAGGACAACCTTGCCGCTTTCCGTGGTCACGGTCTTCTGGCTTCTGCCGTTTCTGCGATTGGGCGGGAGGTTATCCTCGGCAGAGGCGTCATCGGCGCGTTCTTCGGCGAGATGAATGGTCATCTCCGTGCTGAGCGCTCGTTCCGCCAGCGCCTTCGTCAATTCCGAAAGGATGCCGGTCTTGCCAAATAGGTCGCCGGGGGAACGTCCTTCCATCAGGCGGTCCAGGAGGTCTTTATCAATGCTCATGCGAGGGCTCCTCTTCGAGCAGGTTATCACCACACCGCACAAAATTCAGGATAGTCCCGTAAGGCCGGGACGTCCCAACGCGGTTGTTTATGCAATGTGGTGGGCGATGTCCGGGTTATCTCGCACTATGCCACCGGAGAAATCTGTATAGCCCCTCATGGGAGGTGCCGGCCATGTTGACCAGATAATTGAAATGCTCAGGGAGTTGCTCTTCAGCTGGACCGGTGATGCGATTGACACGTCGCCCACGCTGGACTGCAGGACGTGCCAGCAGGCGGTCCGCCCAGGCTTTGACGTGCGGGTAAGCTTGCACATCCAGAAAGTTTGATGCGCCGTAAAGCCATCCTTGTACCAGACCGCCATACCATGGAAAAATGGCGATATCCGCAATGCTGTAGGTCTCACCAGCAACATAGGGCGCCTCCTGCAGGCGGCGTTCCAGCACGTCCAGTTGCCGTTTGGTTTCCAGAGTAAAGCGGTTGATCGGATATTCCAGTTTTTCAGGCGCATAAGCTAGAAATGGCCAAAGCCGCCGCCAACGTAAGGCGCGCTCCCGACCTGCCAGAAGAGCCAGTTGAGACATTCGGTACGGCCATGCAGATCTTGCGGGATAAAGGCCTGAAATTTGTCTGCCAGATACAGCCAGATACAGCAGGATAGAACCGGATTCAAAAACCCGGAGCGGCGGCCGGACGCTATGGTCAACGAGAGCTGGAATTTTTGAATTTGGATTAATGGCAACAAACCCCGAGCCAAACTGATCCCCGTCTGAAATACGAAGGAGCCAGGCATCATAGTCTGCCTCCAAATGTCCGGAAGCCAGAAGCTCTTCAAGCAGAATGGTGATTTTAACGCCATTGGGCGTGCCCAGCGAATAGAGCTGAAGAGGGTGATGGCCGACGGGAAGGCCTTTCTCATGCGTGGCTCCGGCTACAGGCCGATTGGTGGACGCAAACTTACTGCCGTCCGGCCCCTCCCATTTCCAGACTTTGGGCGGTTGATAGGGCGTGCTTTGGTCGCTCATGGGAAGTCTCCCTCTGTGATATCGGCAGTCAGAGCGGCATGGGCTTCACCACAAAACAACTATATAATTTGTGCATACAAGAAACAACGAAACATAATGATTTAATGTATTGACTACATATCGTCGTGGTGGAATCCTTCGCTCCAGTTCATGGCGTCTGATGTCACCAGCGGAGTCAAAGCATGATGCAGAGCAGATACCGAATGCCGGTTTGTGACCGATGTAGGAGCGACCGGTCGTCAGACCGAGCTTGTTCCTAGATTTGCCGATGGGAAACTGTCGGCTTCGCAAGATGCGTAGAAGGCAGAGTGTTATGGTGACATCCCAAATTCTCGAAATCGATGGTGTTTTTGTCGGTTCTCTCATTCAGGACTGCAAGCGGTGCGAGCAGCGATTTTACGCTGTGCATGACGCCGTCAAATCC
Source organism: Acetobacter persici JCM 25330 (assembly GCF_000613905.1). Taxonomy (GTDB): domain Bacteria; phylum Pseudomonadota; class Alphaproteobacteria; order Acetobacterales; family Acetobacteraceae; genus Acetobacter; species Acetobacter persici. The sequence goes on along the minus strand of NZ_BAJW01000142.1, from coordinate 932 downwards.
TTTCACAATCATATTCTCGATCGTTCCGGCGCTCTGAGCCGTCAGATTGCTCAGCAGTTCCGTCGGGCCAGAGCGTCTGCCGCTTCGGCCTGAGAGTAAGTCCATAAATACCCGAGGAAGTTCAAATACAATGAGTAAATTTCGTCCTTTACAGGACCGTGTTGTGCTGCGTCGCATTACTCCGGCCGAAAAAACAGCTGGAGGCATTATTATTCCCGACACTGCCAAGGAAAAGCCGGTGGAAGCCGTTGTTGTGGCAGTTGGACCGGTGCACGCGATGAACGCGGGCAGGTCGTGCCGCTGAGTGTCAAGGAAGGGGATCATGTGCTGTTTGGCAAATGGTCTGGCACAGAAGTCAGCATTGGTGGCGAGGATCTACTGATTGCCAAGGAATCTGATCTTTTCGGCATTCTCGATAACGCATCGTAATATAAGATTTTTATTGGAAGAGAATAAAGAAAATGGCCGCTAAAGACGTAAAATTTGCAACCGATGCCCGCACGCGTCTGCTGAATGGCATTGATATTCTGGCCGATGCCGTCAAGGTGACGCTTGGCCCCAAAGGACGCAATGTTGTTCTGGACAAGAGCTTCGGTGCACCCCGGATCACCAAGGACGGGGTCTCTGTTGCCAAGGAAATTGAACTGGCAGACAAGTTTGAGAACCTTGGGGCGCAATTGGTGCGCGAAGTCGCAACCAAGACAAATGATCTGGCAGGCGATGGAACAACCACAGCCACGGTGCTGGCCCAGTCGATTGCCAAAGAAGGGCTGAAGGCTGTGGCCGCAGGCTTTAACCCGCAGGATGTGCGGCGTGGGATTGAGCACGCTACCAAAGCCGTTATTGAGGAACTGCGTAAGCGCACCAAAGCGATTTCTGGTCACGAAGAAACCGCTCAGGTTGCAACTATCTCAGCCAATGGCGAAGTGGAA
>NZ_BAJW01000143.1:0-2500 GCF_000613905.1 Acetobacter persici JCM 25330 | reverse complement strand
TAAGCCGGTAGGTGTAGGCGTAGCGAAAGCGAGTCTGAATAGGGCGTCTAGTTGCTGGCAGAAGACCCGAAACCGAGTGATCTAGCCATGGCCAGGCTGAAGGTGCGGTAACACGCACTGGAGGGCCGAACTCACGCCTGTTGAAAAAGTCGGAGATGAGCTGTGGCTAGGGGTGAAAGGCCAATCAAACTCGGAAATAGCTGGTTCTCCGCGAAATCTATTGAGGTAGACCGTCAGGTATTTACCCCGGGGGGTAGAGCACTGGATGGGCTAGGGGGGCAAGCCTTACCAAACCTAACCAAACTCCGAATACCCGGAAGTATTAGCCTGGCAGACAGACAGTGGGTGCTAAGGTCCATTGTCGAGAGGGAAACAGCCCAGACCACCAGCTAAGGCCCCTAAATCGTGGCTAAGTGGGAAAGGATGTGGGGATTCCAAAACAACCAGGAGGTTGGCTTAGAAGCAGCCATCCTTTAAAGAAAGCGTAATAGCTCACTGGTCTAATAGAAACCCTGCGCCGAAAATGTAACGGGGCTCAAGCCACGTGCCGAAGCTGTGGGTGCATATCTTTGATATGCGCGGTAGCGGAGCGTTCCGTAGGTCTGTGAAGGAGACGGGGTGACCCTCTCTGGAGATATCGGAAGTGCGAATGCTGACATGAGTAGCGACAAACAGTGCGAGAAACACTGTCGCCGAAAGTCCAAGGGTTCCTGCGCAAGGTTAATCCACGCAGGGTTAGTCGGCCCCTAAGGCGAGGGCGAGAGCCGTAGTCGATGGGAATCAGGTGAATAGTCCTGAACCTGCCAGAAGTGACGAATGCAATATGTTGTCAGTCCTTATCGGATTGGACTGGCTTTTGGCGCATTCCAGGAAATAGCTCTGGCATATAGACCGTACCCGAAACCGACACAGGTGGACTGGTAGAGAATACCAAGGCGCTTGAGAGAACGATGCTGAAGGAACTAGGCAAATTACTCGTGTAACTTCGGGATAAACGAGACCCGTGAGTGGGCAACCATTTGCGGGTGGCACAGACCAGGGGGTAGCGACTGTTTAGTAAAAACACAGGGCTCTGCGAAGTCGTAAGACGACGTATAGGGCCTGACGCCTGCCCGGTGCCGGAAGGTTAAGAGGAGGTGTGAGAGCACTGAATTGAAGCCCCGGTAAACGGCGGCCGTAACTATAACGGTCCTAAGGTAGCGAAATTCCTTGTCGGGTAAGTTCCGACCTGCACGAATGGCGTAACGACTTCCCCGCTGTCTCCAGCATCGGCTCAGCGAAATTGAATTCCCCGTGAAGATGCGGGGTATCCGCGGTCAGACGGAAAGACCCTATGAACCTTTACTGCAGCTTTACAGTGGCATCAGAGACATTCTGTGTAGGATAGGTGGGAGGCTTTGAAGCAGGGGCGCCAGTCCTTGTGGAGCCATCCTTGAAATACCACCCTGAATTTTTCTGATGTCTAACCGTGGTCAGTTAGCCTGATCCGGGACCCTGTATGGTGGGCAGTTTGACTGGGGCGGTCGCCTCCCAAAGTGTAACGGAGGCGCGCGATGGTGGGCTCAGGCCGGTCGGAAACCGGCTGTTGAGTGCAATGGCATAAGCCCGCCTGACTGCGAGAGTGACAGCTCGAGCAGAGACGAAAGTCGGCCATAGTGATCCGGTGGTCCCGCGTGGAAGGGCCATCGCTCAACGGATAAAAGGTACTCTAGGGATAACAGGCTGATCTCCCCCAAGAGTCCACATCGACGGGGAGGTTTGGCACCTCGATGTCGGCTCATCACATCCTGGGGCTGGAGCAGGTCCCAAGGGTTCGGCTGTTCGCCGATTAAAGTGGTACGTGAGCTGGGTTTAGAACGTCGTGAGACAGTTCGGTCCCTATCTGCCGTGGATGTTGGAGATTTGAGAGGATTTGTCCCTAGTACGAGAGGACCGGGATGAACATACCTCTGGTGCACCGGTTGTCGCGCCAGCGGCACCGCCGGGTAGCTAAGTGTGGACGGGATAACCGCTGAAAGCATCTAAGCGGGAAACCCACCTCAAAACTAGATCTCCCTGAGAGCCGTGATAGACCATCACGTTGATAGGCCAGGTGTGGAAGCGCAGTAATGCGTGCAGCTAACTGGTCCTAATCGCTCTATAGGCTCACTCTCATACTGTTCCCTTAAAAGAACAGCCCGTGCACAGAAATCATCCATGCACGCGTCACACACAAAACCTCTCTCTTTAAACAAACACCAACCGCATCCACACCACCCCACTCAGGGTGGACTGGATGACCTGGTGGCCATGGCGGGGAGTGATCCACCCGATCCCATCCCGAACTCGGCCGTGAAACCCCCCAGCGCCTATGATACTGCGGCTTAAGTCGTGGGAAAGTCGGTCGCCGCCAGGTCTTCCAATCCACCCTACAAAACACCACCGCGGGGTGGAGCAGCCCGGTAGCTCGTCAGGCTCATAACCTGAAGGCCGCAGGTTCAAATCCTGCCCCCGCAACCAA
>NZ_BAJW01000144.1 GCF_000613905.1 Acetobacter persici JCM 25330 | reverse complement strand
GGCTGCCTGCCAGCGTGAGCAGGCGGGCGCGCACCCGCTCGGGCAGGGAGGGCGAGTTGGCTGCATCAAACCGCAACTGCGCGGCGGTCGCTACCTTGTTCACATTCTGGCCACCGGGGCCGGAGGCCAGAATGTAGGTAAAGGAGAGTTCCGCGTCATCCAGCCAGAGGCTGGGGGTGATGGCAATCTGCGCCAAGGGTCTGGCCTACGCTCTGCTCAGGATTTTTTCTTCTTCTCTTTTTTCTCTTTCTTGTTCCGCTTTTCCTTTGCTGCGCGCTGGGAGGGGGCGGCTGTGCCGCCACGGGCGCGCTCAACCACAAAGCGGGCGTAGTCATCCATATCGCCATCAAACGGCACGATGGTATTGTCTGCCGCCAGCCACAGCCGGTCCGCTACCAGTTCCATCAGGGAGCGGTCATGGGTAATCAGCAGCACGGCACCCTCATACGCATTCAGTGCGTCCAGCAGGGCGCGGCGGCTGTCGATATCCAGATGGTTGGTTGGTTCATCCAGAATCAGCAGGTGCGGGGCGGACATCGCGACCATGTTCAGCAGCAGGCGGGCGCGTTCACCTCCCGAGAGAGCTTCAACCTTGGTGCCCTGCTTTTCAAAATGAATGCCGAACTGGGCCAGCCGGGAGCGGTGGGACTGGTCGCTGTCCGTAGGCCGGGCTTCGCGCATGATGTCCAGCGGCGTCTGCTGCGGGTCCAGTGCTTCAATCTGATGCTGATGGAACCAGCCCACCTCCAGCCGTGCCGAGCGGGAGACGCGCCCGGAGCGTGCCTGCAACGCCCCGGCCACCAGCTTGGCGAAGGTGGATTTCCCGGCCCCGTTCACGCCCAGCAGGCCGATGCGGTCATCCACATCCAGCCGCAGGTCGAGGTCTTTCAGAATGGCGGGATCATCCCCGTAGCCAACGTCCACATTTTCCAGCCGCAGCAGCGGCGGGGCCAGCGGGCGCGGCGGGGAAGGCAGGATGAAGGGGGAGACCTGCGCCTCGATGGTCGTTTCAATCGGCGTCAGCTTGGCAAGGCGTTTCACGCGGCTCTGGGCCTGCGCGGCCTTGGCGGCTGAGGCCTTGAAGCGGTCCACAAAGGATTGCAGATGCGCGCGCTCGGCTTCCTGCTTGGCGCGGGTGGCACTTTGCAGGCGGATTTTCTCGGCCCGCTGATGCTCAAAGGAATCATACCCGCCGGTATAGAGTTCCAGCTTGCCTTCCGTGACATGCAGCGTGAAATCGACCGAGTTGTTCAGCAGTTCCCGGTCATGGCTGATAATCAGGGCGCAGTGCGGGTAGCGTTCCAGCCGGGCTTCCAGCCAGAGCGCGCCTTCAAGGTCCAGATAGTTGGTCGGTTCATCCAGCAGCAGCAGGTCCGGCTCGGAGAACAGGGCGGCGGCCAGTGCCACACGCATCCGCCAGCCGCCGGAAAATTCCGCCATCGGGCGATCCAGATCTTCCGTGGAGAAGCCAAGGCCATTCAGAATTTCCGCAGCCCGCGCGGGGGCACTGTCAGCGTCAATTTCAATCAGCCGCATCCAGATATCGCCCATGCGCTCCGGCTCGGCTGTTTCCAGCTCGGCCATCAGGGTCGCACGTTCCGCATCGGCGGCCAGAATGGTGTCAATCAGGCTGATATCCGTTGCCGGATGTTCCTGATCAACAGCCGCCACGCGGGCAGCCTTGGGGATGGAAATTTCACCGGAGTCCGGCTGCAACTCGCCTTTAATCAGCTTGAACAGCGTGGACTTGCCCACCCCGTTCCGCCCCACAAGAGAGACCTTGGAGGGGTTGGGCAGGCTGACGCTGGCACGATTGAAAAACTGGCGTCCCCATGCGTTGAACACGAGGTTGTCGATCTGGAGCATAAAGCGAGAGGTCCGGTAACAGGAAAGGGCCGGACCTCTCTATCGCGTTTCAGACGCTTTCGGCCACCCAGTTTTTCTTCTTGGTGGCCAGACCGATGCCGGGGTTCATGCAGTTGCAGGGGTCCAGCTCCCGGTAATGCGCTAGCATGACATCCGGAGCCTGATAGAGATGGCCCACGTTATGTTCCGCCGGGTAACGCGCGCCGCGCTGGTCCAGACCGGGGAGCATGCTGTGCTCCACGTCCATAGCGTTGTAGCCTTTTTTAATGACGTAATCCTGATGCATCACATGGCACAGGAAATGGCCGTAATAGAGTTTGACGATAATCTTATCTTCAATCTCTTTCGGCAGTTTTTCAAACCATTCCCGGTCATTCCGGCGCAGGGCCACGTCCAGCGCCACAATATCTTCCGCCTCACGGTGATGCACGGCCCGGTAGCGCACGGCGGCCCCGGCCGCGGCAAAGCGATGCAGGAAGGCGCGGGAGCCTTCATCCGGCGTACATTCAAAAAACTCACCCGTTGCGGTGGTGAAGAACTGCTCCAGATAGGCCTTCATGGGGGCGGCCAGCGTGGCGGAGGTTTTCAGCATCAGGTGGTGTTCAAATTTATCCCGGTAGTCCAGCATGCGTTTTGGCAACTGGGTGGGGATGAACACGCTGAGCGCCTGCATGATGCGGTCACTCAGGTTTTCAGGCAGGAAGCCGAATTTCTTGGCAAAAATGTCGAACTTTGATTCATGGCAAACATTTTTGGCAGGAACTTCGTGCCAAATTTGCGGATGATGGCAAAGGTATCCTTGCCGTATTTCTCGGCGATATTGAACGCATCGCGGTGGATGTATTCCCCGGCAATCGGCAGTTCTTCAAAGCCTGTCAGCATATGGCGGCGCAGGTCTTCCAGCTCGTCCGTGCTGTTGGAGCCGATATAGAACACCGCAGGATTTTTTGCCGCCGGGAAGGTATCCAGACGCACGGCAAACACCACCAGCTTGCCCGCGCAGCCTGCGGCCTCATGCCAGCGCGCCGGGTCCGCGTTGAAGCGGGCGGGGGTATCCGCATCCACATCGCGCACGTGGGTGATGTAATTGTTGTCATGCCCGCGGCCCGCATCCCAGTCGATATCTGCATCGGAGAAGGTGCCTGCCTGAAGCTTGTTCAGAATGGCTTCCGGGTCATTCCCAAGCTGGATGCCCAGATGGTTGACCAGCCGCAGCGTGCCGTCTTCCCCCACCTGACCAAACACGGCCATTTCCGTATAAGCCGGGCCGCGCTGCACCAGCGCGCCGCCGGAGTTGTTGCTGATACCGCCCAGAACGGAGGCACCAATGCAGGAGGAGCCGATAACGGAATGGGGTTCCCGCCCGATGGCGCCCAGCATGCCTTCCAGCTCATACAGCGTGGCGCCGGGCAGGCAGACCACCTGCTTGCCGCCGCCAATCAGATGCGCGCCCGTCAGCCGCAAAGTGCTGATCAGCACAATTTCGCGGTCATAAGTATTACCATCCGGCGTGGAGCCGCCCGTCAGGCCGGTATTGGCGGCCTGCATGATGATAATTTTGCCCGCGGCCACACAGGCCTGCGCCACGCGCCACAGTTCTACCAGTGTGCCGGGCTGCACCACGGCCAGCACCTTGCCTGCTCCAAAGCGGAAGCCATGGCGGAAGCGGTAGGTTTCGGCCTCGCTGGTCAGCACATGGCTGTGTCCGGCAATATCCTTCAGGCGGCCCAGCAGAGACTGGTTCGCCGGGGTCTGGGCAGGGGCGGTCATAGGGTAAGGCTCCGTCTGGATCAGGCAAAAAACGTGGGGGGTGTTATAACACTCTTCTTCTTCCGTGCCAGATCACAGATATGCGTCTGGGTTGGTGCGGCCTCCCGCTCCGGGCGGAGGCGGCGCACCGCCCGGAAATCCTTGCAGTCTTCCGGCAAAAAAGCCAGAGGCCGTTTTAGGGAGCCGCCGGGGCAGCAGGCATGAAGTCAAACACCACCACTCTGGCCAGATACGGGCCTGCAAAGGTTTTGAACGCATCATGCGCGGGGTCAAAGCACCCGGCCTCGGTCACAATCGGGCGTCCAACGTAAAAATTCCTGTCCCCTTCTGACGCAAAGGTGACCAGATAGCCCTGCTCCAGCCCGAGATCCGCGTTCTCCCCGCTGCTCTGCGCGCCGGTTTCAAGGGAGGCCACCACGGCTTTGCCATCCGGGCGGCGGGAGAGGGTGGTGAGCGCCACAAAACGGCGCGTCACTTCAGCCCGCTGCGCGGCGGTGGTGCCGGGGCGGAAGGCAAACATCACCATATGGCGCACCATACCGGGTTTGTAGTCCGGCGCGGTGAAACGGGCCGCGCCAACGGCGTTCAGTTCGGCCTGCACAGCAAGAGCGGCGCTGTCCAGTGCAGGAGAGGCGGGCCGGGAGGTGTTCTGGTGCCCCGTGGCCCCAAGTGCTGGTGCGCCAGCCAGCGCGAGCGCCAGACAAAGTGCTCCGCACAGCGGCAGGGGTGTTTTCAAAGCGTGAGAAAAGACCATCCGTTTCACCTTATATTTCAGTCACACCCGATATTTCTCCCCCGCCAGTTCCCGGCGGGTGCGTTCCAGTTCCTCAGCGTAGCGGCGCAGCACATAGCGTTCGCTCAGCAGACCGAGAATGTGGTTGTCTGCGTCCACCACGGCCAGCGCGGGGCGGGCGAGACGCTCAAACGTATCAATGGCGGTGGAGAGGGAGAGGGCGGGCGTCAGGGCAACATCATCCGCGGCTACCAGCTCTGTCAGCGGCGTGGTTTCCGGCACGCGGCTGGCGTGGAACAGCACGCTTTCCACCAGTCCCTTATAGTGGTTCTGCGCATCACACAGAAGGATGTAGCGCGGCGTCTGGTGCGGGAAGGCGGTGCGCGCGGCCTGCACGGTTTCCGTTTCCGGGAAGGTGGCAATTTCCGTGCGCATCATCCGTTCCACCGTCAGGGTGCGCATCCAGCCCACATCCACGCCCGAACGGATATTTTCCCCGCGCAGGTGGAAACGCCATGTCGCGAAGGAATAGCCAAAGGTCCGCCGTACCGTCATGGAGGAGACAATGGCCGAGACCACCACAGCGCCCGTCAGCGGCAGGCTGCCTGTGGTTTCCAGTGCGAGAAAAATCATGGTCATGGGGCCGCCGATCACCGCCACAGCCAGCGCACACATGCCCACAATGGCGCAGACGGACACCGGCAGCACCGCCAGCGGGGCAAGCGCTCCCGCAAACACCGCCCCCGTCAGCACGCCCAGATACAGTGAGGCAAAAAACAAGCCACCGCGAAAGCCCGACCCGATGGAAATGGCCGAGGCCAGCGCCTTGAGCCCCAGCAGCCCGAGTGCGAGCATCAGCGGCGGGGAACTGATCAGCCCGGCCCGCATGGCCATATGGCCGGAGGACAGGACGGAGGGGGAGAGCAGGGCC
>NZ_BAJW01000145.1 GCF_000613905.1 Acetobacter persici JCM 25330 | reverse complement strand
CCCGGTCACCCAGACGGGTAATACCGATTTTGAAGGTTTCATCCATAATTGTTGAAACCGGAGCACGGTCCGCATTAGTGATATCTGCTGTCAGAGAATAGCCTTTTACCGGGTAGATCGGCAACTTTATCCCCAGAGAACGCACCAGAGCCGGGGAGAAACTCCCCAAAGACAGAACATAAGAGTCCGCAGTCAGCACGCCTTTACTGGTCTCTACGCCGGTAATGCGGCCGCCTTCGGATAAAAGCTGTTTGATGCGGGTATTATACAGAAATGTCACGCCAGCCTCTTCCGCCATTCCGGCAAGACGCTGGGTGAATTTGAACGCATCCCCCGTCTCATCACCCGGCAGGCGCAGGCCACCCACAATCTTGTTGGCGGCCTCGGCCAGCCCCGGTTCCGCCTGTACACAGGCCGCCCGGTCCAGAACTTCATACGGCACCTGATACTGCTTCAGCACCGCAATATCCTGCTCAGCACCATCAAGCTGCTTCTGGGTGCGGAAGACCTGCAATGTGCCCTGCTGGCGGTCATCATACGTAATGCCCGTCTGGGCCCGCAGGTCCATCATGACATCCCGGCTATATTCAGCCAGACGCACCATCCGGCCTTTATTGCGGTCATAGGCCGCAGTCGTGCAGTTTTCCAGCATCTGCACAAGCCATGTCCACAGATGCGGGTCCGGCATTGGCCAGAAAACGAAGGGCCGGTACGCCATCATCAGCCATTTGATGGATTTCAGCGGCACACCCGGCCCGGCCCACGGGGCGGAATAGCCCGGAGAAACCTGCCCCGCATTGGCAAAACTGGTTTCCATCCCGGATTCCGGCTGACGCTCAACCACCGTGACCTCGTGCCCGGCCTGCGCCAGATACCAGGCCGAGGTTACGCCCACAACACCACCACCAAGAACAACAACCTTCATGGTAAACACCTTTTTAGAAATTCAGATTTCTGTTCAGTATTTTTATAAACACGATGATAGCGCCGCCCCAGCGACGTCAGCACTTCATACCCTATGGTGCCTTCAGCCGCCGCCAGTGCGTCCACCCCATAGGCGTCATTCAGCAGATCAACCGTATCATCCGCGGTGATCTGCTTCCGGGATGGCGGAGATATCCACCGTCATGGAATCCATGGAGACGCGCCCAAGCAGAGGCAGCCTCTGGCCCCGGAACCACGCACACCCTTTGGCCGCCCCCTGCCGGGCAAAGCCATCCGCGTAGCCAGTGGCGATGGTCGCGACACGCCTCGGCCCGTCTGCCTGCCATGTCAGCCCGTATCCCACCCGATCTCCCTTGGATAACTGCCGGATTTGCAGAATATGCGCCTGCAATCTCACAACAGGTGCAAGAGGGTTGGGGCCGGATGTGTTTGGGGCAATGCCGTACAAAGCCGCACCGGGCCGGACAAGGCTCTGGTGAAACGCTTCCCCCAGAAAAATACCGGAGGATGCCGCAAGACTGAGAGGAGCCTTTGGCAGCAGAGCGGCATATGTCTGCAAAGTGCGGAGCTGGTCCGCATTGGCAGGATTTTCAGGCGTATCGGCGCAGGCCAGATGGCTCATGATCAGGCTGAGAGAAATACCCGTCAGGCGCTCAGGCTCCTGTGCCAGACGCTGGACATCCGCGCCGGAAAGACCAAAGCGGGACATGCCGGTATCCAGTTGCAGGACCGCATCCAGCGGACGATCAAGCTGTTTTGCCAGACTCTGCAACTGACTGATCTGCTCAAGAGAATTTAAAACCGGACGCAGGCCGGAGCGAATACAGTCTTCCACGGCTTCAGGCGCGCGCCGTGCAAAACCGTAATCTGCGTAGCCGGGGAGACCCATTGCCGCAGAGCCAGACCTTCATCCACATGCGCGACAAAAAAATGCCGCGCTCCGGCCTGCTCCAGCACCGGCGCAACCTGCGCGGCTCCCAGACCATACGCATCTGCCTTGACGACGGCGGCACAGAGTGCGCCGGGGGTTCTGGCGTCCAGCAGACGATAGTTTGCAGCAATCGCGGCAAGGTCAACCGTCAGCATTGCTCCGGCCCGATGTGCTGGCCAGTCAGGAGAAACAGAAACACAGGAAGACGCCACAGCTAACCATCCAGAATATTTCGACTCCAAAACCTTAACAAAAAGCCTGTGGAATATCCTGTCGATCAGCCGCATAAAATGCGACACATCTCCAAATTTCCTGTAGATTATGCGAAGAAAAGCAGGATATCGCCTTATGATCTTCGACCGCCTGACAGACGCGATTTTACGCCACCTTCAGCATGATGGCCGCATGAGCAATGCGGAACTGGCCCAGAAGGTCGGGCTCTCCCCGTCCGCCTGTCTGCGCCGGGTTAAAATACTGGAACAGGAAGGCGTTATTCAGGGCTACCGCGCTATTATTGATAAAAACGCGGTTCACAGCATGTCCACCGTCATTGTGCAGATCACACTGGAACGGCAGACCGATGATTGCCTGCGCCGCTTTGAAAGCCGGGCGCGCGAATGCCCGGATGTCAAAGAATGTTACCTCATGACGGGAGACGCAGATTATCTGCTGCGCGTGGAAGCCCGCGACATGTCAGATTACGAACGGATTCATAAAGAAGAATTATCCCGGATGCCGGGGGTGGTGCGGATACAAAGTAATTTTGCCATCCGCCCCGTCGTTCAGCCCTGGAAAAGCTGAACAGCCAGAAAAGCAGGAAGTCTCAGTCTTCCGGCTCTTCCTCGTCGTGGTCTTTAGACCCCAGATCGCGCTGAACATCCGGAGATTTCAGCAGCGAATCCATATGCATCGCGACATCCAGTGTCGTATCCGGCTGGAAATGCAATTCGGGTGCCGCGCGCAGACGCAGCTTGTGGGACATCTGCGTCCGCAACCATGGCCCGACCCGCTTGAGAGCAGGCAGCAACGCATCCACATCGCTTCGGCCAAGACGTGCCACAAAAACGGTGGCGTGTTTAAAGTCGGGAGAAAGCCGGACTTCCGTCACCGTGACCGTAGCATCCGCCAGATCCGGGTCGCGGAATGTGGTGCGGGCAAACAGTTCCGCCAGCACGCGCCGCACTTCTTCGCCCACGCGCAACTGGCGCTGGGACGGCCCTAATGGAGAAAGACCGGCGAGATATCCCGCCGGTCCTGCATTCCCTGCCTTGCCTGATCCGTTGCGACGGCTCATGCAGGCACCAGTTCGCTTTCAAAGCACTCGACCACGTCACCTTCGCGCAGGTCATTATACCCCGCGAAAGACAGACCGCACTCGTAGCCTTTGGCCACTTCCTTCACATCGTCCTTGAAGCGTTTGAGCTGGCTCAGGTCACCTTCATGGATCACCACGCCATCACGCAGCAGACGCACACCACAGCCGCGCTTGACCACGCCTTCCGTAATGTAGCAACCGGCCACTTTGCCGACCTTGGTAATTTCGAAAACCTTGCGGATTTCGGCATAACCCAGGAACTTCTCGCGATGTTTGGGCGCAATCTTGCCGCGCACCAGCTGTTCCACGTCATCCGCCACCTGATAGATGATGGAGTAGTAGCGGATTTCCACACCCTCGCGCTGGGCGAGTGTGCGGGGCCTGCGCCGTAGCACGCACGTTGAAGGCGATGATGATAGCGTCAGACGCTTTGGCGAACTGCACATCACTTTCCGTGATCTGCCCCACCGTTGCGTTGAGCACCCGCACCGCGACTTCTTCATGCGCCAGCTTCAGCACGGTTGTCTGAATGGCTTCAGCAGACCCCTGCACGTCGGCCTTGATAAGAACCGCGACTTCCTTCTGCTCACCAGCCTGAATCCGCGCCAGCATCTGGTCCAGCGTGCCGCGGGCGGCAACCTGACCAGCAACCTGATGCTCCTTCAGTTTCCGCTGACGGAACTCGGAAATCTCACGGGCGCGGTTTTCATTTTCCACGACAACAAACGGCGCACCAGCAGACGGCACACCTGTCAGGCCGAGAATTTCAACCGGCATGGACGGCGTTGCATCCGTAATCTGACGACCACGGTCATCCAGCAGCGCACGCACACGGCCCCATTCAGAACCAGCCACAACAATGTCGCCCTTATGCAGGGTGCCTTTCTGCACCAGCACAGAGGCCACAGAACCACGGCCACGATCCAGACGGCTTTCAATCACCGCACCTTCCGCAGAGCGGTCCGGGTTGGCTTTCAGGTCGAGAATTTCGGCCTGCAGAAGAATGGCTTCTTCAAGCTGTTCCAGACCAAGACGCTTGGTGGCGGACACTTCCACGTCCTGAACGTCACCGCTCATGGATTCCACAACAATCTCGTGGTTCAGCAGTTCCTGCCGCACCCGGTCCGGGTTTGCACCCGGCTTGTCGATCTTGTTGATCGCCACAATGATCGGCGCATTCGCAGCCTTGGCGTGTTTGATGGCTTCAATCGTCTGCGGCATCACGCCGTCATCCGCTGCCACCACCAGCACCACCACGTCGGTAATGGACGCACCACGGGCACGCATGGCGGTAAACGCCTCATGGCCCGGTGTATCCAGGAACGTGATCTTCGCACCAGACTTCAGCGTGACCTGATAGGCACCGATATGCTGGGTAATACCACCGGCTTCCCCTGCCGCCACATCCGTGGTGCGCAGCGCATCAAGCAGGGAGGTCTTACCATGGTCAACATGGCCCATCACGGTCACAACCGGCGGACGAGAAACCAGCTCTTCGGCTGATCCTCAACGCCTTCGATCCCCAGTTCGACGTCGCTTTCAGAAACACGGCGCACGCGGTGGCCGAATTCTTCAACAATCAGCTCGGCCGTATCAGCATCAATGCTCTGCGTGACAGTCGCCATGACGCCGTTTTTCATCAGCGCCTTGATAACCTCACCCTGACGGGCGGCCATACGGTTGGCGAGTTCCTGCACGGTGATGGTTTCCGGCAGGATCACATCACGCACCACGCGGACCTGATCGGCACGCAGGCGTTCAAGCTCGGCCTGACGGCGTTCACGCTCACGCTGGCGGCGGACAGACGCGAGTGAACGCGTCTTGTCATCATCCCCTTCGATCGCGGCCTGCACGTCAATACGGCCTGCACGGCGCCCGGAATCATTTTTACGCGGCCCGGCGCTCTTGCGGCTCGGCGGTGCACCGCTGCCACCCGGACGACGTGCGGGAGCACGACGCGGTTCATCATCACCTTCCGCGCCACGGCCACGCAGACGCAGGGTCTGAGCCGCCGGA
>NZ_BAJW01000146.1 GCF_000613905.1 Acetobacter persici JCM 25330 | reverse complement strand
CTAGGGGTGGCAGTACACCCCTCAGCTGAGCACCTTTCTCTTGCACCCGAGTACGCCCCGCTACGCCGGAGCCCGCCCATCTACGCTCGGTTACAGGAGAGTTGGTTGCGGGTGTCATGGACCCCGATTTGAACCTACCGGAGTTAAACCCTTGAAATAATGAGGCATTCGATAGGCGTGTGGTATGGGGTGCAACAAAAACCCCGCCAAGTCAGTGACTTAGCGGGGTTTTGAGTGTGTTTCTGGTTGCGGGGGAAGGCAGCCAACGATACTTGCGATTGGTGGATCGCGAGATACCCCGTCGCGCCGCGTGAGACAGAGATTATGCCAAAGTGTAAGAAGTGATCTCCGGCGAGGCCGTCCGTCCCCGCTGGACGCAGGAATGGCCCTTCAACGCTCGACGAGGGCCTCCATCGCGGCGGGGTAACGCGCGCCCCGAAGCGTGATGGAGGAAAGACGCTTCTCGATAGTCCGAATATCCCGCTCGGAAAGCCGGACTTTCACGGCACCGAGATCGTCTTCGAGATGCACCAACTTCCGTGCGCCGGGGATCGGTACGATCCAGGGCTTGCGCGCCAGCAGCCACGCGAGCGCGATCTGCGCCGGGGTGGCGCTTTTTTCCCACGCGATCTCGCTGACAAGATCAACGATCGCCTGATTGGCCCTGCGGTTCTCAGCGTCGAAACGCGATGTTTTGTTGCGAAAATCACCTTCCGGGAAGGTAGTCTTTTCGTTGATCGCGCCGGTGAGAAACCCCTTGCCGAGCGGGCTGAAGGGCACGAAGCCGATGCCCAGTTCCTCCAGCAGCGGTATGATGTCCTTCTCAGGTTCACGCCAGAACAGCGAATACTCGCTTTGCAGCGCGGCCAGAGGCTGCACCGCATGAGCCTTGCGGATCGACTCGACCCCGGCTTCGGACATACCGAAATGCCGCACCTTGCCGGCCGCGATCAGCTCCTTCACCGTCCCCGCCACGTCCTCCACGGGCACGCCGGGATCGACGCGATGCTGGTAGAGCAGGTCGATGGTGTCGGTGCGAAGACGCCTCAGCGACCCTTCCACCGCGCGGCGGATGGTCTCGGGGCGGCTGTCCGGCCCGTCCGCGATTACGCCGTTGCGGAAGCCGAATTTCGTGGCGATCACGACCTGATCACGGATCGGCTGCAACGCCTCGCCGACGACGTCCTCGTTCGTGAACGGCCCATAGACTTCCGCCGTGTCGAAGAACGTGACGCCACGATCATGCGCGGCGCGGATAAGCCCGATCGCCTCGCCGCGCTCCGTCACCGTTCCGTAACTGTGGCTGAGACCCATGCAGCCGAAACCGATTGCGGAAACCTCAAGGCCATTCTTGCCAAGGACACGCTTTTCCATGGTTTTCCTCGCTTCCGGGGCGTTGCCCCCTGCTAGCCGTGCCACTCTAGGCGCTGCCCTTTATGGCGACTATGGCGTAAGATCGGCATGAACCTGTGAGCATGGCGCATCAATGCTGCGAGAGAACACGAACGACCTTCTGGCCTTCATGGCGGTCGCCCGCGAACGGAGCTTCACGCGCGCGGCCGCGCGCCTGGGCATGTCGCGATCGGCGCTGAGTCATACGATCCGTAACCTCGAAGAGCGTCTGGGCCTGCGGCTGCTGGCGCGCACGACCCGCAGCGTCGGCCTCACGGAAGTTGGCACGCGCCTGTTGGACACCATCGCGCCGCGCTTCGACGAGATCGAGGCGGAGCTGGTCGCCATGAGCAGCCTCAGGACCAAACCGGCCGGCACGATCCGCATCACGGCGACCGAGCACCCTACCTACACCATCCTCTGGCCCCGGGTGTCGGAACTGCTGCGGCAATACCCCGACATAAAGATCGAGATCGTCGTGGATTACGGACTGCGGGATATCGTCGCCGAGCGCTTCGACGCCGGCGTGCGCGTGGGGGAGAGCATCGCCAGGGACATGATTGCCGTGCCCATCAGCCCCGCTCTGCGCTCCGCCGTCGTGTGCAGTCCGGCCTATGTCGCGCGGCGCGGCGTGCCCACGACGCCGCAAGACCTGACGGAGCACGCCTGCATCAACATGCGCCTGGCGTAATCGGCAAGCCTGACACTGAGTTCGGCCGGCAGCCGGATCGTGTGCTTGATTCGCATGGCAGTCACAGTCCCATCCTGTCGCCGGGATCAAGCGAGACCTGCCGGGCGAGAGTTCGCTCGCCGCGCAGCAGGGTCTGTGGCGGCCCAGATCAGCACGTCGGCATCCCAGATCGTGGCCATGCCATGTTCGGCGGAAGCCTCGACCCGGATCATGACATCCGGGGTCCGGTAATCGATCGGAACGACACGATGCGACTTGGCGAGGCTGAAGAACGGGAACGCCATCAGATCCTGCGCGTCACGAGGGGCGAAATCTCCCGCGATAACGTGGAAGAGTTCCAGTTGCTCGCGCTCAGAGCGCGCTTTGCCGAGCGGAGGCATCAGCGTCGGTTCCCGCGAGGTGTCGCCGGCGTCGGTGGGATCATCGGGCTTTGCCGTGCGGCCGCTGGCACGGTGCCGGCGGTAGTGTCGGAGGTGTGGGCCCGTGCCCCGCTCTCGACCCACGCCTGCAGTTCATCGACCCGATAGACCACACGGCCGCCGAGCTTCGAGTAGCGCGGGCCGGTGCCGTAGATCCGATGTTTCTCCAGTGTACGAATGGATAGTCCGACGAAGCGCGAAGCGTCGGGCGTGCGCAGATAGCGCGGCGGCAGGTCACTGTAATTGGCGGACATGAGGTGGCTCCGTGATCGCTGTCTGGGGCCGCGGGACAGATGCGGCCAGCAGGGATCAGCGTGGCGGAGCGGGATCTTGCTGGACTAGGACCGATCTCGCCGAGGGGTGAGATCGGTCCTTGACCGCAGAACATATGAATCAAGCTGGGGCGTCCGATAAATAGGCCACCACGCTGCAACTAGCGGCCTAGACAATAATCACAACGCAACATTTTATTGACACCAAACTGAAGAAAAAATATATTACTTCTTCGTTTTAACAGTTGGGCATGCGGAAAACTCAAAAAATATCTAATCGCGAGCGTGGCAGTCGCAGCAGTCGCCCTACCAATGGATACCCTCCCGCCAATCACAAGTTGGCATGTGGAACTGACTTATCAGTCAACATAAAAGGAAATCTAAAGGTCAGAAGCGATGAAGGAGACAATGCCAATGGTAAAAAAAGGCAGCACGAGGCAGGCCATCATGGGGGGCCCTTGGTAGGGTAAAACTGCTGTTCGACTGTGGCGCTGGGAATAGATACGTAATTTTACGGGGTTTTCTAGCACCTGAATGATGGCTGGAGGGTTCAATACCCTCCCCCCCTCCTTAATTATTTGCCTTTACAAATTTCAACGGAAGGCAAAAGTTAGAACGAGCCTTTCTTCCTTTGAAATAGTATAGAAAATCGCGTCTGAATATTTTTTCTTCCTATCACCGCCCCCGAAACGGGTGCTGTAGCAGCCGCCGATATCCCCCTTCAACCAGCCCTCGTGCAAAACGCACCAGCCGTTTCATACGGAAATGCAGGTCGTGCGAGAGCCAGTCCCCTGCGGAAACCTCTCGACCGAACAGGACGCCAGCGATCTCGCGCTGCGACACCCCGTCGTCCAGACCGTCCAGCGTGCGGAGCGCCAGGATCAGTCTGCTGATGCGATCGGATGACAGGCGGGCCGGATCGCAGCCAGGTGAACGGCCATTGAGGGCGCGCCAGAGCCGCAAAGCGGCCTGGACACGCACCTCGAACAGCGCGTCGAGCGGCAGCAGCACGCCGACCGGAGCCCCGTCAGGCGGTAGGACATACAGCCGCAGGATCGTCTCCCCCTGCTCGACCAGCACTTCTCCCGCCATATCGGGCGCCAGCCCTGCCCGAGCGTGAGAAAGCGGACGAGACGCCGCGTCAGCCAGTGCTGTCGGCAGGGGGACAACCGCAATCACGGCCGGCGATACCGCAACAGTCCAGAGGGCGGTACGCGGATCGAGGGCCGTGCGGACACTCTCGAAATCGCAACCCCCAGCGCCGGGCGAAGGCTTCGGCATCCGATGCGGATAGCACAGCCCGGCGCGCGGCGCGCTGAAGGGCGGCACGATCGCGGATAAAGTCCCGATTGCGACTGACAAACTGCAAGGCAAAGGCAGGGGCGTCGAGCGACCGCAGGCCCTCGTACGCGCCCGCCGACCGCCAGTTGGCGCGGCTCATGGCGTCGTCTCCGATGCGTAACGGGTGGGAACAGGGCAAGCACTTGCTCGCGAGAGTATGCCAGACCGTCCCGCTGCCCGCTACGCCCCGGTCCCGCAACAGGTCTTGCGGATCACGCAACGATTCAGGGTGTCAGTGGGGTGCGCCGCCGCGCAGGAGATGCCGGTAGCCATGCCCGGTCATCCAGTGCGCCCGCGCCAGATGGCTCTGCCAGCAGCGATGGACGCCCTCGGGATCGGCCGCCGGGTCACGATGGAGCACGATCCGGGCGACCTCGCGCCAGTCAGCGCCATCTGCTTCGGCGTCCAGCAGGCGGAGATAGGTGATCAGATGCTGTTCGTCATAGCCGGTGAGACAGGACGCTTCCGGGGCGCTGTCGGCGACGGGCGGATCAAGCGGGGGTTTCTGCATGATGGAGCCGATCAGGTCGGAGAACGAACGCGACGCACCTTAGCCTGCCGCGTTTCGGTGCTGGAAGTCTCGTGAAGAAACATGACGCCGCGCCCTTGTCCGGACTCAATGAACAGGATGCCCGCCGCCTCCAGCGCGCGACGGACCTGGTCGGTCGTGCCCTCATGAACGCCGAGACCGCGTTCGGATTCAAGGCGCTTGAGCGCGGTCAGTGCTACGAGGGCCTTTTCAGCGAGCCTCTCCTGTGTCCAGTTCAGGAGTGCCCGTGCCGCCCTTACCTGTCGGCCTGTGATCATCCACGATCACATCCGACACGCGAGGCCAACACACCAGAAATACGACTATAATAGTCGTATTATGGATATTCAACACCGTTCTTTCAGAGGGATGCCTAAAGAGAGTCGGCGTCTGCTTCCCGACG
>NZ_BAJW01000147.1 GCF_000613905.1 Acetobacter persici JCM 25330 | reverse complement strand
CCCCGGCTGGCCGGGTGGGCCGGGCCGCGCAAGGTGCTTCTGGTGGCGCTGGCCTGCACGGCGGGAACGCTTGTTCTGTTCCCCATCGTGCCCTCCGTGTGGTTCTGGTTCCCGCTCCGGCTGGTACTGGGCATGGCGACGGAGAGCATGCTCATCATGTCAGAAAGCTGGCTGAACCAGAGCACGGATGACAGCAACCGCACGCGCACCATGGGCTGTACAGCGCCTGATGTCCTCCGGTTTTGCCGCAGGGCCGGTGCTGCTCACGCTGGTGGGGCGGCATGGCATGGCCCCGTTTGCCATCTGCACCGTGTTTGTGCTGGCGGCCTTTACGCTGGTCAGCATGCCGTGGATGCACGCCCCCCGGCCGGAACGCCCGGCCCATAGCGGCCTGTGGCGCTATATCGGGCTGGCCCCCATTGCCATCTGCGTCACCCTGCTTATGGCCATGCTGGAGGCCGCAAGTTCCGCCTTTCTGCCGCTATACGCCCTGCATATGGGCTGGACGGAACGGCAGGCCACGCTGCTGCTCTCCGTCATGCTGCTGGGGGCTATTGTGCTGCAAACCCCGCTAGGCTGGCTGGCAGACCGCCTGAAAAACCCGCGCGCTCTGCTCATCGGCCTTGGCACCGCCTCCACATTGGGGGCGCTCCTCTGGCCTGCCGCCATCAGCACCCCGGCACTGGCCTACCCGTTGCTGTTTATCTGGGATGGCCTGTTTGCTGCCCTGTATACTGTGGCCATGTCTGTGGTTGGCAGCCGGTTTTCTGGCGGGGATCTGGTGTCAGTTTACGCGGCGACCTCACTGGCGTGGGGGCTTGGCTCCTTTGCCGGTCCCGGCATGGCCGGGTCTTCCATGGCGTTTTCTCCCGCCAGCGGCCTGCCGCTGTTTGTGGCCTGCGCCTGTGGGCTGTTCACGCTGCTCCCGGTTTTCCTGAAGAACAGAGCCTGAAAATGCTTCTTCTCCTGCTCTTGCGCGCGACCCCAAAAAAGATAAAATCTGCGCGCTTTGTAAAAAAGATCTCTAACCCAAAAGATATTCTATGAAAAAATTCTTTTTACCTGTTTTTCTCTTTGCATCTCTTTCCGGCTGCCTCAGCGCCCATACAGAAATGCTGGATGAACGGACGGCCATCATTTCCGGCAAAGGGTCTTCTTTTAATGACCTCGCCAGCGTGACCCATAAGGTCTTTCTGGAAGCCGCGACCACGGCCCAGCAGCGGGGTTTCCAGTATTTCCAGATTCTGGATGACAGGCAGGGCTATCGCCCGACCTACGTGCAGAATGCCGCCACCTCTACCACCAGTGGTAGTGTGACAAGAACAGGCCGCCATTCCACCTACTACAATGAGACCACAACTAGCACACCGGCCTCCGTCACCCGGCTGGACAAGCCGATGAAGGAGACGGTGGTGCGGTTCTATAAAACCGGGGAAGTCACACCCGGCCAGCCCGGCATCTGGTCTGTACAGAGTATTCTGTCCGCCAACGGCGGCTGAGGACCTGAAAACCTGCGGCCTTCAGGCCGCACCGGCCCCCTGCGTGTTGACCTGAAGGCGGTAGAGGGATTCCCCCGCACACATAAACAGCCAGTTCCGCTTCGGCCCGCCAAATGTCAGGTTGGATACCCCATGCGGCAGGCGGATGCGGCCAATCAACTGGCCTTCCGGGTTGAACACAAACACGCCGCACAGCCCCAGCGGACCACCCACCCCGCACCAGAGATTGCCGAAGATATCGGCCTTCATCCCGTCCGGCCCCATCTGCACGCCCTGAAAGCGCATGTTGGTAAACAGGCGCGGGTTGGAGAGGGTGTTGTCCTTTTTCACGTCAAACACATGCACGGCCTGATCTCCGTCATGCCCGTGGCCCCCGGCCTGCTTGCCGGAGGAAATGACGTACAGCCGCGCATGGTCAGGCGAAAAGCACAGACCGTTGGGGTTCGGCAGTTGTTCCTGTGTTAAAACACACTCGATCCGGCCTGAAGGATCAATCCGGAACGTATGGTCAGCCTGCCGTTTGACGCCGCCCAGTTCCCCAATCAGTTCCTCGCCAATCCGCCAGCGGATATGCCCGTCCGGGTTTGCCTCACCGCCCGGTTCATCCGCGTGGCCTTCGGTAAAGCCATCGCCATAGCCGGGGTCGGTAAACCAGATGCTGCCATCGGGGTGCGCAATCACATCATTCGGGGAGTTCAGGGCATGGCCTTCATACCGGTCAGCCAGCACATGGGCTGACCCGTCATGCTCCCAGCGGATCACGCGGCGCAGAAAATGCTCGCAGGAAATCTGGCGCCCCTGATAGTCAAACGTGTTGCCGTTGGAATGATAGGATTCCGGGCGAAACACCGTCACCTCACCCGTTTCCCACAAATAGCGGTACTGGCGGCTGGTCACGGTATCGCTCAGCAGCAGATACCGGCCCTCGGCAGACCAGGCCGGGCCTTCCAGCCAGACGCCCTTATCCCATACCCGGTGAATCGTCGCCGCGCTGAACAGCAGATCCCGGAAGGACCGGTCAATCACCATCACATCCGGGTCCGGCGTATAGGCCGGAGGCGCACCCGCCCCCCACTGGCGCGGCGGGGTGGTGGTGACATCCGCCGGGCGCGTCGTTTCCGGCTGGGCAGGTGCTACGGCATTATGGTCCGCCGCCTGTGCGGCAGAGGAGACGGCAAGACCCGCAGGCACACAGGCAAGACCTTGCAAAACCGCGCGGCGCGGCACATTGTTGCGGCGTATTGCCTGAACCATTGTGTCTGACTCCTGCCCTCATCCGGCGCGCCGTTATTACAGTTGCGCGCTGCTTGTCCGTTTCCAGTGTCATTCCTCGGGCGATGTGTCCACCCGGAGAGCGGACATGCAGGGCAAATCCGCAGAAAATTCAGATCTTCAGGGGATTCTGGCCACACGCAGCGTATTGGTGGAGCCACTCACGCCAAACGGCACGCCTGCGGCAATCACAATGGAATTGCCGGAACTGCCTATTCTGGCCCGGCGCACCACCTCCAGCGCGGAGTCCACCATGTCCTCCACGTTCATCACCTGCCGGCCTTCATTCACAAAGGCCCGCACACCCCAGACCAGCGCCATGCGCCGCCCGGCCTCATGCGTGGGGGTAATGCCCAGAATGGGGCAGGATGGCCGCTCCCGCGCAATGCGGAAGGCCGTGGCCCCCCGATGCGTGTAGGCCACAATAGCCGGTGCCTTGAGCGTATCCGCCACCTGCTGCGCGGCTCCGGCAATGGCATCCGCCACGTAATCTTCCGGGGCCATGCGCGCCCGCGCCATCATGCTCTGCCATTCGGCATCCTGCTCGATACGCCAGATAATCCGGTTCATGATCCGCACCGCCTCACGCGGATACTGCCCGGCGGCCGATTCGGCGGAAAGCATGACGGCATCCGCGCCATCAAACACCGCTGTCGCCACGTCTGATGCCTCAGCGCGGGTGGGTGTGGGGGAGGAAATCATGCTTTCCAGCATCTGGGTTGCCACCACCACCGGCTTACCAAGACGGCGGGCCAGACGAATAATGCGCTTTTGCACCAGCGGCACGTTTTCCGGCGGCAGTTCCACGCCCAGATCCCCACGGGCGACCATGACTGCGTCCGTCAGTTCCAGAATGGCATCCAGATTATCCAGCGCCTGCGGTTTTTCCAGCTTGACCAGCAGGCTGGCCCGCTCACCCACAAGCGCCCGGGCCTCGCTCACATCTTCGGGCCGCTGCACGAAGGACAGCGCGACGTAATCCACCCCCAGATCCAGCGCAAACGCCAGATCCCGCCGGTCCTTTTCCGTCAGGGCCGGGATGGGCAGCGCCACATCCGGCACGTTCACGCCCTTATGGTTGGAGAGCACGCCCCCGACATCCACCGTGGTTTCCAGCCAGTCCGGCCCCACGGCCTGCACCACCACAGCCAGCTTGCCATCATCCATCAGCAGGCGGCTGCCGGGTCTGGCCACGGCAATAATTTCAGGATGCGGCAGACAGACGCGGGTTTTATCCCCCGGAACGTCCGAGAGGTCGAACCGGAAGGACGCGCCGGGTTCCAGCAGCACCTTGCCCTCGGCAAAGACGCCAACCCGCAGCTTCGGCCCCTGCATGTCCGCCAGAATACCGATGGGTTCACCCAGTTCGGCCTCCACCCGCCGCACAATGGCGTGGCGGGCGGCATGGTCCTCATGCGTCCCGTGGGAGAAGTTGAAGCGGAACACATCCGCCCCTGCTACCGCCAGATCCCGAATTGTCTCGTAATCGCTGGAGGCCGGGCCAAGGGTTGCGACAATCTTGGTCCGGCAGATAAGCGCGTTTGAGGTCGGCATGATCAGTCCTTCTCCTTAACGTAACCGGGTACGGGGTTCAGGAGGGCGTGATCGCTTCCTCCGCATCAACACCCCAGATCGCACGACGGGGAACCCAGCCGGTATAATTCTTGACCGAGACCTTGCACCATTCAGCCCCGGCCGCACATTCCTTAACTGATCCCACAGCGCCGGGTTTCAGAACAGCAATCACAGGTGCATCGTTGCTGGCCGTGCCGCGCATAACAACCGTGCCCGGCTCATGCCCGGCATCGGCCGCTGTGGGGAGGGTTGCCACCACGCGCGTATCCATATGGCCGGACTGCGATTCCTTGTTGCCGTTTTTGTCCAGCTTGGCTTCAAGCGGAGCATCGCTGCCCGGCGCTTCACCCGGCACAAGGAAGTCCCGCCCGCCGGACAGCGTGGCCTGCTGAATCCAGCCTTTCTGGCCGGTGGCATCTTCCACCAGACGCCAGACGTCAAACTCGCGCTCAATCCGCACCGGCATCCCGCGGCGATGATACACCCACAGGATCGGGAAACGGCGGCCCGGCCCGGCCCGCATATTCACTTCATCAGAGCGCAGGGCAGCATAACGTGGCAGCGGCAGACCCGTCACGGTCCCCTTCGGCGGTTCCGGCGGCGTTGCTGCGGCGGGCGGCGTGGCAG
>NZ_BAJW01000148.1 GCF_000613905.1 Acetobacter persici JCM 25330 | reverse complement strand
CCCACCGGGGCCAACCACTGTGTCATACCCGTCGGGCAAGGCGAGAATGAACGGTTCCGCAGCCGCAGCGCGGGCGGCGTCACGCACAGCCTCGTCAGACGCATTCTCCAGCCCGATCAGAATATTGTCCCGGATGGACAAATCAAACAGCAACGGATCCTGACTGACGTAAGCAATCGCATGCCGCAGGCTGGACAGCGTGAGATCCCGCAGGTCCACCCCATCCAGCAAAATCCGGCCGGACGTAACATCATGCAGGCGCGGCACGAGTGAAAGGGCTGTGGATTTGCCTGCGCCAGAGGCCCCGACAAGCGCCACTGTAAAGCCCGGAGCGGCCTCCAGACTCAGGCTTTCCAGCCCCACGCGCCCATCCGGGTAGACAAACCCGACATTTTCAAACGCCAGATGGCCATGCCCCGGTGGCAGGGCAATAGCGCCGGGCCGTTCCAGAACGGCGGGTTTTTCATCAATCACATCAAACACGCGCACAAGGCCCGCCAGACCTTCCTGCAAGGCGGCATTCAGCGCGCCCAGTGCCCGCAGCGGACGCGCCGCCAGCAGAAGGGCCGCCACAAACCCGGAAAAATCCCCCAGCGTTGCGCCGCCCATGGCCGCACGCCAGCCCGCAAAGCCAAGCACCGCCGCTACGGCAGAGCCACCCAGAGCTTCCAGCAGAGGGTCAACACGGGCCCGGCCACGGGTAATGCGCAGCATCGCGTTATAAAGATGGTCGAAAGAAAGGGCCGCCCGCGCACTTTCCTTCTGCTCCATGCCGTACACCCGCACGGTGCGCGCCTGAGAAAAACTTTCCGTCAGGAACGCCGCGGTCTCGCCGATTCTTTCTTGCATCCCACCGGACGCCCGGCGCACGCGCTTCCCCAGTTTCTGGATCGGCACGGCCGCCACCGGGTACAGCAGGCCCGCAATCAGGCTCAGTTCCCAGTCCATATAGAACATGGAGGCAATCAGCCCGACCACCGTCACCACATCGCCCAGAGAGTTGACGGCGCGAATCATCGCCTCACGGATTGAAACGGCATCGGTGGTAAAACGTGCGGCCAGTTTGGCGGGCGGCTCGCGCTCAATACGGGTCACATCCGTCTGGACCAGATGGTCAAACATCTCGCCCTGCAAGCCACGAATCACCACCAGCACCAGCCCCTGCGCCGCCAGTGTCTGCGCATACTGGGAGGCCGCCTTGGAAATGGTGATCAGCACCACCAGCAACGGCACCTGATACAGAATACGGGAATCATGCGTGGCAAACATGTCCAGCGCACGCTGGATCACCAGCGGATACAGAGCCGTCAGGGCGGCTGTCAGCACCGTCAGCACAATTACGGCGGTAATCCGTGCGGGGTGCAGGCGCACCTGCTCCCGCCAGAGGCGTTTCAGCAGAACACGAGAGTCATCGGGCAGCAGGGAACGGCGGCTGGAGGCAGCCGCACCATCAGGCTTTGCAGAAGTCATGCCAGACCTCTACCAGCCTCACACGCTGCTATGCAAAGGGGCAGCCTAGCTTTGGGATTTTAAAACCTTTTTCAGGAAGGCCAGACAGGCCTCGGCCGGGGCTGTGCAGCCGTCAGCCAGCCACCACGCCCGTACCTGCTCCAGCACCGCCCCAACGTGTGGCCCCGGCGGATGGCCCGCGGCCAGAACATCCCGCCCTGCCAGCGGAAAACCGGCGGCGTCATGCCGGACAGCCGGGTTCTGAGCGCCAGCCAGTCAGCGCCAACGGCGTTTTTCGCCCCGTTTTCCCAAGCATTTTTCTCTGTATTTTTCTCTGCGGCCCTCTTCCCGGTGGCAGGCATTCCGTCAGCCCGCCCTGCCTGCTCAAGCCATGTGCGGCCAAGCAAGACCTCCGGCGGCTCCTGTGCCAGCAAGCGCCGCAGATCAGCATCTGTCATGTGCGGCTGAGGGACCGGGGGGCTGGCAACCCCTTTCAGAAACGCCGCTTCTGAGTTTGACAGTTTCAGACGACGGGCGAGCTCTCCCTTGTCTTCAGACGCCAGTCCCGCCAGCCGCAAAACGGCATCCGCTGGCGCACCCGCCACAACCATCCGGGTGAGGCGCGCGCCTGTCACCCCATTGGGGAACAGCACCGCCAGAACGCCGGTCTGCTCCATCAGGTCAAGCGTCTCCGGTACAGCAGGGCCGGTCAGAATACGTTTGAGTTCGGACCAGATCCGCTCAACAGAAAGGCCACGCAGCAAACCGGCCTGCGCCGTAATGGCCTCTATCGCCTCGGCATCCGGCTGCCCCCGGCCATACCGGGCCTGAAAGCGGAAAAAGCGGAGAATCCGCAGCGCATCTTCCGCAATGCGGGTCGCGGCATTGCCCACAAACCGCACCAGCCCCTGCGTAAGATCCTGCTGCCCGCCAAAATAATCATGCAGCACCCCGTCCCGCCCGCGGGACATGGCATTCATGGTAAAATCACGCCGGGCCGCATCTTCCCGCCAGTCTGCCGTCCAGACCACGACGGCATGGCGGCCATTCGTCTCCACATCCCGGCGCAGGGTGGTGATTTCATACGGGGCGGACTCAATCACCGCCGTCACGGTGCCATGGGCCAACCCTGTGGGAATGGCTTTGATCCCGGCCTGCTTCAGCGTAGCCAATACCTGTTCCGGCGGCTCTGGCGTCGCGAGGTCAACATCCGCAACGGAGCGGCCCATCATCAGGTCCCGCACCACACCCCCCACCAGCCGGGCCTCCGGCAGAACCTGCCAGAGCAGCCCGAGCGCATGCCTCTGCTGTGCGGATAAATGCGTCTGCGCAGCCTGCGGGCTGGATATCATGTGCCGGAGGATTCCGCAGGCAGACGCGCCAGCGGGAAGAAGCAATCACAACTCCACACCCCCATGCAGGGCACGCCCTCGCACTGGCCCGGTTCCGCCAGTGCCGCCAGTTCATACCAGACCGGGCGGGAGAGCCGGGCTTCTATAGGAAAGCGCCCGTCCCCGGCCCGTACCAGCAGATAAGGCGGGCACCCGCCATCCCCGCAGGCTTCATTGGGCACATTCCAGACCGCCCGAATCGGATGCTCACGGCTGGCGACAACAGGCTCATCCACATTGGTGCGGAAGCACAGCTTCTGCATGCGGCCACAGCCTTTCCAGTCCAGTTCCACGGCCAGAAAGGGCACATCCTCGACCTCAATCGTGCCGGTTTCAAACGGGGAGCGCAGCAGATACGCGCCTGCCTCATCCCGGGTCAGCATGGAGCCAAACAGGCAGAGCATTTCCTTCCGCTTGATAGGCGAGCCACGATAAAGCCAGACACCATCACGACGAATAAGAAACGGCAGCGTCCTCAGCCCCTCATACTGCCCTGCTTTTTCCGTACAGGCAGTGGCGCGGGGTACCGCATTCTTCTGGGTCTGGCCTTCAGCATTCACCGGTGGAGCATCCTGTTCGTGACTGTTTCACTGCAATGAGCATGATATAGGGATGATACCATGCTTGATGTAAGCCCTGTATCTGTCAGACTGGACCCATGACCTCATCAGACACATCGCCCCTCGCCGCCCAGCCTGCCACCATGCCTGATGTGCGTGAAGCGGATATGATCTGTGAACGCCTCCAGCGCGCCCGGCAGGAAACCTCCCGCATCATCTTTGGCCAGGACAAAGTGATCAGCCAGACGCTGACCGCCATTCTGGCCGGGGGCCATGCGTTGCTGGTGGGTGCGCCGGGTCTGGGCAAAACGCTGCTGGTCACAACGCTGGGCACCGTTCTGGGGCTGGATGCCCGCCGTGTGCAGTTTACGCCGGACCTGATGCCCTCCGACATTACCGGCAGTGAAATTCTGGATGAAGACGCCTCAGGCCGCCGCAGCTTCCGCTTTGTGCCCGGCCCGGTCTTCTGCCAGTTGCTGATGGCTGATGAAATCAACCGCGCCAGCCCGCGCACCCAGTCCGCCCTGTTGCAGGCCATGCAGGAACGCCGCGTGGCGGTTGCCGGGGCGGAACATCCGCTCCCCCGCCCCTTCCATGTTCTGGCAACCCAGAATCCGCTGGAGCAGGAAGGCACCTACCCCCTGCCGGAAGCCCAGCTTGACCGCTTCATGCTGCAAATTCCGCTGACCTTCCCGGACGAGCAGGCGGAACGCACCATGCTGCTCGCCACCACCGGCAAGCAGGAAGCACAGGCCCAACCGGTGATGGACACCGCGGGCCTGACAGAGGCACAGGCGCTGGTCCGTCGTCTGCCTGTGGGCGAGAAAATTGTGGATGCCATACTGGAACTGGTCCGCTCCGCCCGGCCTGAAACATCGCCTGACAGCACCCTCCGCACGCAGATTGCGTGGGGCCCCGGCCCACGCGCCGCACAGGCCCTGATGCTGGCGACACGCGCCCGCGCTCTGCTGGACGGACGGCTCTCCCCCAGTCTGGACGACGTCATTGCCCTCGCCCGCCCTGTGCTGGCACACCGCATGGCCCTCACCTTTGCGGCCCGGGCAGACGGCGTGCTGCTGGATGATGTGCTGACGCGGCTCGTCAACCGGCTGGGCTAACCCTTTGGCCCGGCCTGCTTTTTCACTGCCCGCATTCCTGCGCCGCCTGCG
>NZ_BAJW01000149.1 GCF_000613905.1 Acetobacter persici JCM 25330 | reverse complement strand
TTATTTCTTCCTGCCTCCTTAGGATTAAGGTGCGTTCCGGCAGGCAGCGTATTACCTGCCCCCAGCGCGACCAGAGCGCCGGTTGTATTACTGACAGCAGGGTAGGACAGATAACCAGATTTAAGTGGAAAATTTCTGGACGCCATATCCTGCCGGTTAAATTCCGCAGAAAGATGAACAAACCCTTTTCCATGGTCAAATGAAAAGCCTTTATCTGCTCTCACATAACCATTGGTGCCTCCTCCATCATACGTTGAACCACCCTGCCCGCTGAATGTCCCTTTGGTATCTTTTTTCAAGACAATGTTGATAACCCCTGCCAGAGCATCTGAGCCATAAATAGCCGATGCTCCATCACGCAAGACTTCAATGTGATCAATTGCTGCGGTCGGAATCAAAGACAAATCCGTAGCAACGGAACCGGGAAAGCCGTCCTCATTCACAACCGCCGTCGTATGCCGGCGCTTACCGTTTACAAGAACCAGAGTATAAGCCGGGTCCATGTTACGAAGTTGCGCACCACGCACCATGCTCCCCAAATCTGGCTGCACAAGCGCCGGTACATTAAATGACGGCAGCAACCGCCCCATTGCTTCCAAAATATTGGTTGCACCAGTTTGCGCGAGATCTTTCTGACTAATTAAATCAATCGGAGCTGCACTGTTATGCACCGTGCGTCCATTGGCTCTTGTGCCGGTCACAACAACAGACTCTGCGGACTGAGCATCATTCTTGTCTTTATTTGTATTTTTCTCTTCATTTACATTATTTTTTTTGCTTTTCCCGCTTTTTAATTCTTTGTTGTTAAAAATAGCAACGGAAGAAGCATTCCCGTCTTCAGCAAAAGCCTGAGCTACGGACATGACAGAGCAGAACGTTATAGAAATACCAATCAGTACAGGACTATGTCTTTTTTCCACTCGCCAACGCTCCACATTTATGGGGCTTTACGCCCCCAACATCGTCACTGTGCCATCCCAGGGTCCGACTCTTTTGGCTCCCCGTTTCACTTTTGTGTTCGTATTTCTTTTTTATGACTCTGTTCAATAGTGGTTTTTATAGATCGCGATATTTTTTTGATTTTAGGTTGGAATTTTGCAAAAAATAGCAAAAATCCGATTTGAAGTTTTTATATAACTTATTGTTTTTATTTGTTTTTTTATTTAGTAATTTTTAATGTTGTTTTTTGACAACACGATAAAAAAAATGTATTTAATGTGCGTGGAACTAGTCTGGAGAATACAATTATGACGAAAGATGCGCTCTCCCTGGAGCCTCGCTCAATCCATGATATTGCTAGCTGGCATGCTCATATCTATTTTGACGAAAGTACTGCGGCTCAATCCCGCCTCATCCGCGACTGGGTTACGCAAAATTTTGTTATCGAGATTGGCCCATGGCACGATCAGGCTTTTGGTCCACACACGTCCCCATCCTGGTATTTCGGCTTCACCAAGGAGCAATTTTCAGAAATTGTTTCATGGCTTAGCCTCAACCATAATGGCCTGAGAATTCTCATTCATCCGAATACGGATAACCCTCTGGCAGATCACATCGTTGCAGGCCTTTGGATTGGTGACCGTCAACCGATCAATACTGAACGCTTGCCAAGGTCCCTGAAAGCGCTCGGAGAAAAGCCTGAAGAAATTACTCCCAATAGCTTTCCACCTGGTCTGGCAAAATGAGTGCCAACTCTCAGCAGGTTCAGGCCGGAACATTCCTGCCGCATCAGGAGAGGCATCACACTCCAAAAATTATTGCTGTTTCACTCATTGGTGCGTCCATGGGGGCAGGAACGCTGTCCGCAAGTGCTTTCAGCGTTTTGTTGCCTGCTATTACCCAGACATATCATTGGGGGCAGGCAAAAGCCTCTTTTGCCATCACATTTGAACACTGGAGCGGAGCAGCAGGCGGAATTCTGATCGGCTTTTTGATCGACCGATTCGGGATCAGACGCACGGTAATTCCTCTGGCACTCTTGTCTGGAATTATTTTAACTCTTATCAAAATAACCGGCTCAGACATCAGGCAATTCTGGCTGTTCTATGCCCTTTTAGGCATTATTGGGCCGGGCATAGCGCCCTACAGCAAATTACTTTCAGGATGGTTTTCCAACCGAAGAGGGCTTGCCCTTGGTAGCTTTGGAAGCGGCATTTTCCTCTCGATGATGATAATACCTCAGGTTGTACGCGGTTTATATAACGCCGTAGGGTGGCAGAACGCCTATGCGGTGCTCGGACTAGCCTCTCTTGTGACATTGCCCTTTCTATTTGCTTTTTTGAAGGACCCTCCGAGGAGTGCAGGGCAAAAAACTCCATCGCTGCCGGGGAAAAACCTGCATTATGCTCTGAGAACACCGATCTTCTGGCTTTTGTTTGTAACAGTTGCAACCTCCATGTTTGTCGATCAGGCACTCTTCTCACAATATGTCAGCATTTTTTTGAATAAAGGTTTCTCTCTGAATATAGCGACGACTCTGCTTTCCTGCGTTGCCGCAGGCGCTATTCTGGCCCAGATTATGGTTGGCTGGCTTCTGGATATTCAGGACAGACCCCAAATTATTGTTCCTTTTGCACTTATGGCTTTTGTCGGTCTGATTGTCATTCATATCTCTAGCAACCCTTTCCTTCTGTTTACGGCATCTTTTTTGCTGGGATTAGGGTCCGGAGGGGAGACAAGCATGACATCCTATTTTGTAGGCCGGTATTTTGGGTTGTCTCATTTTGGAAAAATTTATGCCTGCCTCTATTCCCTGATTGCGATTGTCGCAGCGCTTTCTCCGCCAGCAATAGGCTGGATTTATGATAAGACTGGTTCGTATTCAGGCGGTCTCCTGCTACTGGAGATTATTGCCCTCATATCTTTGGGAGGCTTCATTCTTCTTCCCGCTTATACCTATCCAAAAAAATAATTCACTCATGAGACATAGTATTTTCTCGGCATAGAATTTAAAAAACGCCCTATAAAGTTTTATAGGGCGTACCTTTTATGACAAAAATTTAAAAAATGGAGAAATACATAAAAGGAATCCTATAAACACAACGAAATAAACGCCATAGCCCCTATAAGGTTTTAATTCCGGCACTTTGTAGACAAGCCATGCCGGAACCAGACAACCAAGGATACCAAAAATGGGGCTGCATAAAACAGTAAAAGATAAGACAGGAAAATTACCGACTATGGCAATCCATGACAGAAGAATCGAAAATAGCATAATGCCGTAAGTAACCTGTTTTTCAGGAATCCCCTTTTTACCGTTATAATGTTTTATAACTGGCGCAATCAGCCCATAACATGCTTCCTTAAACCCCAGATAAACCCCAAAAAATGCTGTCATGACCGCAAAGATATTCAACACGACTCCGATAATACTGGCCCAGCTTCCGGGAAAATTTTGTGCGGTGATGGCAAGTGCGGAAATATTCTGTTTGTAGGCTGCAACTGCGGCCTCATGTGGCAAAGAAAATGTAAAAGACAGCGCATAAAAAAACACGGTTATAAAAAGAACACCGAATGCAATATTCATTGCACGAAGAGATTTGTAACGCGCCACTTCCAAAGATTTCTCTTTTGCCCTGTATGCAATCACCATCGGGCTGAGTGTCTGGATAAACAGAATGGACGTCAGCGTAAACGGAAGCGTGACAATTGTTTCCTTCACCAGAGGCACAAACGCCGGGAGCCCTGTAATATAAGACGCATTCCACCGCGACACCATAAAAAACCCCAGCATCCCGACGATGGCGAGTTTTGTCAGCACCATAAAAGATGAAAACCGAAAAAGGAGGCGTTCTCCACGCGAAGCCAGCAAGACCAGTATGGTCACAAGCAGGAGGCCATACCATGCCTGCTGAGAAAGCAACGTGTTGGTCAGGCCAAAGCTTTTTAAATAGGATGCACTGTCACGCGTGATAGCGGTTGCATAGACGAACATCCATATTGTCAGCATCATCAAATACACAAGGCCCAAGACAAGACCCCAGCGTTTCCCAAGGTAGCTGGCTATCATTTGTGGATAGCTCTGGCTTTCTCTGGCTCCACAGAGCGTATTAATAAACAGCCTCTGAAAGAGATACATTCCCGGATAGCCAATGGCGGAAGAGAGCAAAAATACCCATAGTCCCACAAGACCAACCTGCACAGGCAAAAAGACAATCCCTGCACCAATTGCCATGCCTATACTCATAACAATCCAGCCCAGATCAGTCTCATCAAACCGAACGTCACTCCCTTTCGTCTGGCTCGGGCTCTTTCTGGTTTCTGTCATCAATAGTTTGTTCTTTCCTGATTTCATCTCACACTAATTTTTCAGAGCCCATAAGAATGGAAGCACTTACAATGTAGCACTATAAAAAAGGGCACCGCCATAAAGCGATGCCCTCTCCCGTCCGCCCACAGGGAACGATCTTCAGAATCCGTGATCTGCCCCCGGCGGCGCTGATGGTACTTTAGGCTCCGGCTTGTCCGTCACAAGAACTTCCGTGGTGAGGACAAGACCGGAAACAGAGGCCGCATCCTGTAAGGCC
>NZ_BAJW01000150.1 GCF_000613905.1 Acetobacter persici JCM 25330 | reverse complement strand
CCAGCGGTGGCAGGGCCGGAGCGCCTGTGCCAGCAGGCGGCGCAGAATCAACGGGCCGCCTGCCTTGGGGCCGGTGCCGGACAGGCCCTGGCCGCCAAAGGGCTGCACACCCACCACTGCGCCAATGGTGTTGCGGTTGACGTAGAGGTTCCCGGCATCAATGCGGGACAGCACATGCTGCACGGTGGAGTCAATGCGGGTGTGCAGGCCAAAGGTCAGGCCGTATCCGGTCTCGTTAATGCTGGAAAGCACGGTATCCAGCGCGCTGCGGGAGTAGCGCAGCACATGCAGCACGGGGCCGAACACTTCCGGGCCGATTTCCCGGATGTTGGCTACTTCAATCAGCGTCGGGGCAACAAAGCTGCCTTCGGAGCAGTGTTCTGGCAGCGGCAGCGCATAAACCGGCGCTTTTTTCTGGCGGAAGGCTTCAACGTGTTTTGTAATGCCTTCAGCCGCTTCTGCCGTAATAACCGGCCCGACATCGGTGGAGAGCAGAGCGGGGTTGCCAATCCGGAGTTCACGCATGGCCCCGCGTAGCATGGTCAGCACATGGTCCGCACAGTCTTCCTGCACACACAGCACACGCAGGGCAGAGCAGCGCTGCCCGGCGCTGTCAAAAGCGGAGGCCACAACATCTGTCACCACCTGCTCGGCCAGAGCAGAGGAATCAACAATCATGGCGTTCTGGCCACCAGTTTCCGCAACAAACGGAACCGGCTGGCCGGTGTGGGTGCGGCGGCCCTCAAGCTGGCGGTTGATGATCTGCGCGACCACGGTGGAGCCGGTGAACATCACGCCGGATACGCGCTCATCCCCCACCAGAGCGCCCCCAATATCCCCTTCGCCCGGCAGGAGTTGCAGCGCGGCGGCAGGCACGCCTGCCTCATGCAAAATCCGCACGGCGAGGGCGGCAATCAGCGGTGTTTCTTCCGCCGGTTTGGCCAGCACCACGTTGCCTGCGGCAAGGGCTGCGGCAATCTGGCCGAGGAAAATGGCCAGCGGGAAGTTCCACGGGCTGATACAGGCGACCACACCCAGCGGGATATGGGTCGTGTTCTCAAAATCCCGCGCAATGGTGGCGGCGTAATAGCGCAGGAAGTCCACGGCTTCCCGCACTTCCGCAACACCATTGGGCAGGGATTTCCCCGCCTCGCGGGAGAGCAGGGCCAGCAGTTCATCCCGGTGGGCTTCAAGGCTGTCAGACGCTTTGACAAGGATATCCGCGCGGGCCTGCGGGCTGAGCCCGGACCATTCGGTCTGCCCTTTGACCGCAGCCTCAGCGGCTTTCTGCACGATTTCCGGCGTGGCGTATTCCACCGTGCCGACACGATCCTGCCGGTTGGACGGATTGGTGACGGGCTGTGTGTTTTTACCGGATTTGACGCCCACAACCATCGGGCCAGCCTGCCAGGGGCCGGAGGCTTTGGTCAGGCCTGCCAGCAGGTCCGACAGGACGGAATCATCCGCCAGATCAGTCCCGGCGGAATTGCGGCGCTCCGCCCCGAACAAAGCGGGCGGTTTGAGAATATCCGGGTGGGACGCGCCATAGGGCGTAAAGCCATGCGCGACGTCTACCGGGTCCTGCACCAGACTGGACACCGGAATGGCGGCATCCCCGATCTGGTTGACGAAGGAGGAGTTTGCGCCGTTTTCCAGCAGACGCCGTACCAGATACGCCAGAAGGGTTTCATGCGTGCCAACAGGGGCGTAAATACGGGCAGGGCGGTTGAGTTTGCCAGCGCCTACAACCTGTTTGTAGAGTGGTTCCCCCATGCCGTGCAGGCACTGGAATTCATAGGAGCCAACGTCAAATTTCTCACCGGCCAGTGTGTAAATGGTGGCAAGTGTGCGGGCGTTATGCGTGGCAAATTGCGGGAAAATAACATCTCGCGCGCCCAGCAGCTTACGGGCGCAGGCAATATAGCTGATATCTGTGTGCGCTTTGCGGGTATAGACGGGGAAGTCTTTCAGACCTTCAACCTGTCCTTTTTTAATCTCGCTGTCCCAATAAGCGCCTTTGACCAGCCGCACCATGATGCGGTGGTTGCTGCGGCGGGCGAGGTCGATAATGTAATCCAGCACATACGGGCAGCGCTTGCCGTAGGCCTGCACCACAAAGCCGATCCCGTTCCAGCCTTCCAGCCCCGGCGTGTGGCACAGGGCTTCCAGCAGATCGAGCGAGACGTCCAGACGCTCGGTTTCTTCCGCATCAATATTCAGGCCGATATCATATTTGCGGGCCAGCAGAGTAAGGTCCTGCACAACCGGCAGCAGTTCCGTCATCACCCGCTCATGCTGCGCGCGGACATAGCGTGGATGCAGGGCGGACAGTTTGATGGAAATGCCGGGGCGTTCATACACATTCGCCCCCTGCGCACTCCGGCCAATGGCGTGAATGGCGGTGATGTAGTCCTGTTTGTAGCGCTCGGCATCCTGCGCGGTGAGGGCGGCTTCCCCCAGCATGTCGTAGGAGTAGGAAAAACCGATTTCTTCCAGCTTGCCACTGTTGGCACGGGCTTTTTCAATCGTTTCGCCCAGCACAAACTGTTCGCCCATCATGCGCATGGCGGCATCGACCGCTTTGCGGATGACGGGTTTTGTGCCCCGGCTGACAAAGCCGAGCAGGGCGGAGGTCAGGCTCTTATCATCCTGCGGGGTGACGAGCTTGCCTGTGACAGCAAGCCCCCATGCGGCAGCATTGGCAAAAATCGGTGTACTGCGGGAGACGTGGGAGAGCCAGTCTCCTTCCCCGATCTTGTCCCGGATCAGCGCGTCCCGCGTTGCGGTATCGGGGATGCGCAGCAGGGCTTCAGCCAGACACATCAGCGCCACGCCCTCGGCGGAGGAGAGCGCAAATTCCTGTACCAGACTTTCCACAATGCCGGGTTTGCGCTCAGCGCGAAGGGCTGTGGCAAGACCGGCGGCAAGGTCCGTCACGCGCTGGCCTTCAGCGGTGGACAGGGTGGCATCGGGCGTCAGCGCGGCAACGCACGCTTCTTCCGGCTGGCGCATGGCGTGGATAATGGCCTGACGCAGCGGGCTTCGGGAGGCGAATGCAGGCGCAAAAGAGTCTGATAAAGACATGGCATGAATTCCGAACAGGACAAGCCGGACTTCACCTGAGAGCAGGGGACTCAGGAAGTTTTGGCTCCATAACGATTTTTCCTCGTTACACGATATTATATGATTTGCAAAATCATATAATCACCGCGCAGCCAGCCGCCTGTTTTCACGGGTTTTCTGCGGGGTGCAGACCAGTGGAGACTCGTCTGTGTTGTGAGGTGAGGGCTTTGCAGATGCCTTTGTCTGCCAGAAGTTCAGCCTGCTTTGTTCAGGCTGCTCTGCTTGCGGAAAACCTCTGCGGAAATGTCTGCGGCTTCCAGAATATGGATGCGGGTCAGGCGGGCAGCGAGGTCCGCATCCCGCGCACGGCAGGCTTCCAGAATGGCCAGATGCTCAGTGTCTGTCACCGTCTTGCGGCCTTCAAGCACCAGATGGCAGCGAATATAGCGATCCAGCCGGTTATGCAGATCATCAATCATGCCCAGCAGGCGCGGCTTGCGGGCGGCGGCGTAAATGGCGTTATGGAAGGCGCGGTTCAGCGCGCCGGAGGGGCGGGTGGTGTCCGGGTTGCGGGTGCCTTCCACAAAGGCCTCATACGCATCTTCTATATGTGCAAGGTCCACGCGCGTCATGTTCGCCACGGCGTCCCGCGCGGCCTGTTCTTCCAGCAAAGCGCGGATCTGCGAATATTCCAGAATATCCGCGGCCTCCAGCCCCATGACCATAGCGCCCCGGTTGGGCTGGAATGTCACCAGTCCTTCGGCTTCCAGATGTTTTAAGGCTTCCCGCACGGGAATGATGCTGACCCCGAATCCCGAGGCGAGTTCAGACTGCGGCAGCGCCTGCCCGGCGCGCAGGGTATCGGCCAGAATGGCTTTGCGCAGAGCGTCGCAAATGGTTTCCGATGCCTTGCCGTGGCCTGCAAACTCGGTCTGGCGAAAAAGACTGGCCGGCAGCATGGGCGGCGGCTCCCTTCAGATCATTTCTGACTCGTGACTATCTATCATAGTCAGCGGAGCCCTTCTGTCCAATCAGTTTGCAGAAAGCTGCCGGAACAGGGGGTTGGGTGGTTTGGGTCACACTATCGTGATCATCACGAAGTGGCGGTCTGGGGGTGTTTGAAGGGAGGTCGGCGTGCCTTGCGCAGCGGGAAGAATGATGCCGGATTTCTGCCCGGAAAAGGTCACAGCACAAGGCGGGCATGGGAAAAAAATGCACGGTGTGCAGGCCGTGGTCTGAGACCCGAAAATTCCTCTGTTATCAGGATATTTAGTCATCTTTCCAAACCGGATACGCTCTGCGGTGCTTGGGCCTCTCCGGCCAGCCAGTCCGGGGGGCGGGCGGGATGGGGCAGATGGCAGGCGTGCGTCCCGGTTCT
>NZ_BAJW01000151.1 GCF_000613905.1 Acetobacter persici JCM 25330 | reverse complement strand
AGCGGCTCCGGCGGCTGCGCCGTCCGTCGATGCTGCGGCAGCCCTGCCTGCGGCCCGCAAGCTCATGGCGGAAAACGGCCTGAGCGCGGAACAGGTTGGCTCCGGCACGGGGAAAGATGGCCGGATTACCAAAGGCGATGTTCTGGGCTTCCTGTCCCAGCCGCCGGTGGCTCAGGCCCCTGCCGCCCCCAAACCCGCCCGTAATGATGACCCGCGTGAAGAACGCGTGAAGATGACGCGCCTGCGCCGCACCATCGCCCGCCGCCTGAAAGACGCGCAGAACACGGCTGCCATCCTGACGACCTTTAACGAGGTTGACCTGTCCGAAGCTATGGCGCTGCGAAAGGAATATCAGGACGCATTTGTGAAAAAGCATGGTGTAAAGCTGGGCTTTATGTCCATCTTCTCCCGCGCTGTGATTGCCGCCCTGAAGGAATTCCCGGCGATTAACGCTGAAATTGACGGCGATGACGTGATTTATCGCGACTTCGTCAATCTCGGGATTGCCGTGGGTGGCCCCAACGGGCTGGTCGTGCCGGTGATCAAAAATGCCGACACGCTGAACTATGCGGACATTGAAAAAACCATTGCAGGCTTCGGGAAAGCCGCGCGGGAAGGCACGCTCAAGATTGATGATCTGGCTGGCGGCACCTTCTCCATCACCAATGGCGGGATTTACGGCTCCCTGCTGTCCACGCCCATTCTGAATGCGCCGCAGTCCGGTATTCTGGGCATGCACTCCATTCAGGAACGCCCGGTGGCCGTGAATGGTCAGGTGGTTATCCGTCCGATGATGTATATTGCGCTGTCTTATGATCATCGCATTGTGGATGGCAAAGAGGCTGTCAGCTTCCTTGTCCGCATCAAGCAGAATGTGGAAGACCCCCGCCGTCTTCTGATTGACGTCTGAGAGTGATGGGGGCTGGCTGAAAAACCTCAGCCAGCCTTTTTCTTTTTCTGACCCTGAACGTAAACGAGAGCAAAGCCATGCCGATTGAAATCAAGGTTCCGTCCCTTGGAGAAAGTGTCACCACCGCTACTATCGGGAAATGGCTCAAGCAGCCGGGCGACGCTGTGAAAGCGGACGAGCCGGTTGTTGAGCTGGAAACCGATAAAGTGAGCGTGGAAGTGCCTGCTCCGGCAGATGGTCGGCTGGCGGCGCACGCCGTTGCGGAAGGGGATGAAGTGGCTGTAGGGGCCGTGCTGGCCACACTGGAGCAGGGCGTTGCCGGGGCATCCGCCCCGGCACAGGCCAAGTCTGCCCCGGCTGATAAAGCTGAAAAACCTGCTGCGGCCCCGGCTGCGGCAAAACCGGCAGCCGCCGCACCGCAGGCAGAAGCTCCGGCGCAGACAGACTATGATGTTGTGGTGATTGGCGCTGGCCCCGGTGGCTATGTGTGCGCCATTCGCGCCGCACAGCTTGGCTTTAAGGTGGCCTGTGTGGAAAAACGCGCCACACTGGGCGGCACCTGCCTGAATGTGGGCTGTATTCCGTCCAAGGCGCTGTTGCAGTCTTCTGAAAACTACCATGCCGCAGGCCATGATTTTGCAGCGCATGGTGTGGTGATTGACAGCGTGAAGCTGGATCTGGCCCGCATGCAGGCCCGCAAGGCCGAGATTGTCGGCGCCAATGTGAAAGGGGTTGAATACCTCTTCAAGAAAAACGGCATCACCTGGCTGAAAGGCCACGGCAAGGTGGAAGGCACGGGCCGCCTTACGGTTGACGGCAAGCCGGTCACGGCAAAACACATCATCATCGCCAGCGGCAGTGACAGTGCAAACCTGCCGGGTATTGAGGTGGATGAAAAAACCATCGTGACCTCAACCGGCGCGCTGGAGCTTTCTGAAGTGCCGAAGCGTCTGGTGGTGATCGGCGGTGGCGTGATTGGCCTGGAACTGGGCAGCGTGTGGCAGCGTCTTGGTGCTGAGGTCACGGTGATTGAGTATCTGAACCGTCTGGTGCCGGGTACGGATAATGAGGTCGCGTCCCAGTTCCAGAAACTGCTGGTCAAGCAGGGCTTCAAGCTCAAGCTGGGCCATAAGGTGACCAAAGCCGAAAAAACCAAAAAAGGCGTTGTGCTGAGCGTTGAACCCGCTGCCGGTGGCGCGGTGGAAACGCTGGAGGCAGACATTGTGCTGCTGGCTGTTGGCCGCACGGCCGCCAGCAAGGGCATGGGGCTGGAAGAGGCTGGCATTGAGCTGGATAAACGCGGCCGCGTTGTAACGGACGCGCATTTTGCCACCAATGTTCCGGGTATATATGCCATTGGCGACGTGATTGCCGGACCGATGCTGGCACATAAGGCAGAAGAAGAAGGCGTGGCTCTGGCCGAAATTCTGGCCGGGCAGGCCGGGCATGTGAATTATGACGCCATTCCGGGCGTGATCTACACATGGCCGGAAGTGGCGTCCGTCGGTTTTACGGAAGAGCAGCTTAAGGAAAAAGGCACGACCTACAAGACCGGCAAATTCCCCTTCATGGCCAATGGCCGTGCGCGGGCGCTGGGCATGACGGACGGATTCGTCAAAGTGCTGGCCTGTGAGAAAACAGACCGCGTTCTGGGCGTGCACATTATTGGTCCGTGCGCGGGTGAACTGATTGCCGAAGCGACGATGGCCATTGAATTTGGCGCGTCTGCCGAGGATATCGGTCGTGTGTGCCATGCTCACCCGACGCTGAGCGAAGCCGTGAAGGAAGCGGCTCTGGGTGCGGACAACCGGTCCATCAATATTTGACAATTTCCCTCCTGCGGGAAGGGGTGCCATAATCTCTCCTGCTAATTAGGGCAGGAGAGACGTGGTATGTCAGGGGCAAAGGGTCCGACACTCCTTTTTATTGCCGGCAGTTTGCTCCTTGTGCCGGGACTTGCGTGTGCTACCGGGGCGGCTCAGGCTGTTTCTGCACCGCCAGTCGGGCAGGCGGGTGGTCAGCCCGCACAGGCTGATCAGGAAGGGGCTCCGTCCCCTCCGCTCACTCCGGCGGAACCGGTGCTGAAAGAAGCACCACCTTTGCCGGAAATCCCTGTTCTGAATGAAGAAGACGCCCGCGCGGAAGCCACACGGCTGAACAGCGCCTTCCGGCATGAAGTGCCGGTGGCACTCAAAGTGTCTTCCGCCCAGAAAGCGGCCTGGATTGCTTTGGCGAAGGAGCAGATTCAGCAGGCGTCTTTTCCACTGGATCGCCCGCAGGTTGTGCTGGTGGTAGACCGCAACCCTGCCGTGCAGCGTATGTGCCTGATGCTGGCTCTTCCGGGCCAGTCAGACTGGCAGGTGATTGGCAGCACCAAAGTCTCCACGGGGACAACCGGTCGCAAGTTCTATTACATCACCCCAACTGGCGTGTTTATCAACACGGCGGATATTCTCGGCTATCGGGCGCTGGGTACCAAAAACGAGAACGGCATCATGGGGAACGGCACCAAAGGCATGCGCGTGTGGGATTTCGGTTGGCAATGGGCTGAAAAAGGCTGGCTGCCTGTCCCGCGTGAAAAAGCAGATCCGGCTGGAAATGCACGCAACGGACCCTTTCTATCTGGAAAGCCGCCTTGGCCATGTGGCCTCTGAAGGCTGTATCCGTATCCCATCATCCCTGAATGTGTTTATCGACAAACATGGTCTGATTGATGTGGAAGACGAGCAGATGGCGGTGATTGATAACCGCTTCCGTGCTCTTCTGCGGCCTGACCGGGTAGCGACCCCGCTGGCAGGCTCAGCCGTGATTGTGGTGGATAGCGCCAGCAGGCCGGATCTGGCTCAGGTTACGATCAGCGAGAATAAAGCCCCGGCCCGGCATCCGGCGCAGCAGACGCATAGCTGAGGGAGGGAGCGGCGCTGTCCGTCAGTTTTGACTGACATCGCCAGATGGAGGCGCATACAGAGCGGGTGCTCACAAAAAGGTACTTAAAAAATGCTCTTTACGAACGCTTTATAAAAAAGGGGCGTGCGAGGTTTCCCCCGCACGCCCCTTTTGTTTCCGTCCGGACTGTAAGGCTTACAGGCCAGCCGGAACCTTGCCGCCGTTGGCAGCCAGTTTGGCGCGCACTTCCTTGATCAGCCAGATGTTCATGCTGCGGAATCATCCGTGCTGCCCGTGTAACCCAGTTCTGCGGCCAGCTTCTTGCGGGCATCCAGAGAGCTGTCCAGCCCCAGCAGCTTCAGCAGGTCCACAATGGACTCTTTCCAGTTCAGGTTCTGGCCGTTCTGGGCAGCCAGACCCGTCAGGACGGCATCAATATCCACCGGAGCAGCCGGAGCGGCGGCAGCGGCATCTGCCGGGGTTGCCGGAGCAGCAGCCTGCGTGGCGGGAGCG
>NZ_BAJW01000152.1 GCF_000613905.1 Acetobacter persici JCM 25330 | reverse complement strand
AAGCGCTCATGCTGTCTTTGGAATGGGACTGTATTTAGGTGAACTTTTTTACCAAGGTGTTTTCTGAAACCTTATTCATATCGTGATTACAGTTTTCTATAATTACGAGGACTGACACCTGTCACTCTGCGGAAGACCTGAGCAAAGTGACTTGGACTGTCGTATCCGATCCTCAAGGCAATCTCGATAATGGAAAGATTGGTCTTACGAAGCATTTCTGATGCTTTCTGGACGCGGCGCTGCATGAACCAACCAGAGGGGGTTTGTCCCGTGGTTGTGCGGAATAAGCGACTGAAGTGAAAACGGCTCATGCCACACAAAGCAGCGAGACAATCCAAATCAAATGGTTCAGCCAGATGTGCTTCCATATGATCAAGAACTTTACGCAGTTTCCATGTGGGCAAGAGAGTGGATCGTAGCTTTATCTTAGCCTTGGTATCAGCATACTGTCTTAAAAGATGAACTGTCAGACTTTCCAGAAGGCCATTTACAAATAAGGGATTTGCAATAACGGAAGATTGCATTTCAGCTATCAGACCACTCAAAATTCCTGATATGAAAGCATCTTCCCCGCCCGAAACATCCCACATTCGAATACGGGATGAATTCAGATTTAATGACATGGCAGCTCGATCGACAAGCTCAAGTCCAAGATAGAGATGCAACACCTCAAAACAAGTGTCTTCCTTGCCCTGCCAACGCATCAGATAGGGTGTGTCCGTCTGCGTGAGGTAAAATGTTCCTGCTCTTGCCTTGCTCTGCTGCCAAGTCCCTGTCAGTTCACGCTCTTCGACATTTGCTTCTCCGCGGATAACCCAAACAAGCAGGGGTTCTGCGACGGCAGGTACAAGAATTTCGTCTTTTTGTACCGGGCGAGTGAATATCTGGACGTCAACATCCTTCCAGACATCCCCTTTACTTTGCGCGACTTTCTTCCCGGGGAGAAGTTGCTCCAGTGTCAAACTGGCAGCACGCCGAGAAGGAAGGCAGGACAAAACCATCTGCTACACTCTCTCATTTCCATGCGCGACTATCCATAGCGCAAAACCGCAATAGTTTCAGCAAGAAGCCAAGCGAGATATCTTCTGGCATAATTTACACCTCCTTCGACAATTAAGGCCCATTAAAGGCTCGTTGTGTGGAGAAGATTATGAATATTGCAGGAAAAATTGCTCTGGTGACCGGAGCATGCCAGTGGCATTGGTGCGGCAACAGCGCGCAAACTTGCAGCAGAAGGAATGACAGTCGGCCTGGCGGCACGTCGTCATGATCGCCTGGAGACGCTTGTTAGTGAAATTACCAAGCTGGCGGTCGAGCCATTCCTCTGGTGACGGACGTTACTGATCTTGTCTCGTGTCAAGAAGCCGCAAAGAGCTTGATCGCCCAATTTGGAAGGATTGATGTTCTGGTCAACAATGCAGGCCTGATGCCCCTATCCAGCGTTGACAGCCTGAAAGTGGACGAATGGCAGCAGATGGTGGACGTCAATATATCCGGTGTTCTTAATGCAACGGCAGCCGTTCTTCCGCAGATGATCGCACAGCATTCGGGCCATATTTTCAACATGTCCTCAATTGCAGGCCGGAAAGTCTTTACGGGTCTCTCCGTTTATTGCGCCACCAAGGCTGCGGTAACAGCGTTTTCAGACGGCCTCAGAATGGAGATCGGACCAAAGCATAATATCCGCGTTACCTGCATTCAGCCGGGAGCCGTAAAATCGGAGCTTTACGACCACATTACAGATGCTGATTACCGCAAACAGATGGATGATCTTGCAGCGTCCATG
Source organism: Acetobacter persici JCM 25330 (assembly GCF_000613905.1). Taxonomy (GTDB): domain Bacteria; phylum Pseudomonadota; class Alphaproteobacteria; order Acetobacterales; family Acetobacteraceae; genus Acetobacter; species Acetobacter persici. The sequence goes on along the minus strand of NZ_BAJW01000152.1, from coordinate 2,513 downwards.
ACCTTTCTCGAAGGCGAGGACATAGCAGACAGTATTCTTTTTGCTCTGAAATCACCTGCACGTATGGATGTTGCAGAACTTTTTGTTCTTCCGACTGAACAGGGATGGTGAACAGAAACTGATCGCCAGCTGAGCTTAGGAGTCAGGCACCCTACCGTCGAAAAGAGGCTTAAGGCTGGAAAGCCTCTTGAAGCTCGGTCACAAAGACCCGCAGCTTTGGTGTCATAACTGGACCTGCGTTATAGAGCAGGTGCATGGGCCTGTCCGGAACTGTCCACCTGGGCATAAGCCGGACAAGCCGTTTATTTTTAATATCAGGAAGCAGGGCCTGCTTATATCCCACCAGAATACCATCGCCAGCAAGTGCTGCAGAATGCAGAACACTTGAATCATTACTGATTATCCTCCCGGAAACGGTGACTGGCCGCGTAACGCTGCCTTGAGAAAAGTGCCAGGTCGTTACAGGGCCGCCGGAATTTTCATACACGAGACACTCGTGGCGCATCAGATCTTCGGGCTGCTCTGGAAAACCGTGTTTTTCCAGATAGGTTTGAGCTGCACAGATGACCCGACGATAGGCCGTCAAAGGGCGACTGACCACTGTAAGGTCCGTCTCAAGTTCACCAATTCGGATCACAGCCTCATGACCGTCCATTGTGGGGTGAATCAGTTGGTCTGTCAGTGACAAATGGACTTGAATTTCTGGATATCTTTTCTGAAAATTGTGAACAAATGGCAGCAATACTGTTCGCCCGAAAGTGACGGGTACACTGACAGATAATGTACCGCGGGGTGTGCCAAGCGTATTGGCTGCCAGACTGTCAGCTCGTTCAGCAGCCTGCAGAACAAGCCGACATTGCTCGCAATAGAGCCGTCCTGTTTCAGTCAGACTTTGCCGACGTGTCGTTCGATGCAACAGGCGAGCACCAAGGTGATGCTCCAGAGCCTCTATATGCTTGGCCACCATCTGCGGCGACAAAGTCAGATGCTGGGAGGCCGCAGCAAAAGATCCCAATTCCACAACCTTGATAAAAATCTTCATGCTGGTTAACCGGTCAAGCATTCACCATCCTCAGTTGTGACTGATGTCTTGTATCGACAATTTATCCAGCGAAAAAGAGGAATATGCTGAAGGCTTCGAGCGATTGGCAAGTCCAGTTCTGATGGAGTCTTTCGAAATGCCTGTTTATCTTGTGCGCATGGACCACCCTGACGGCGAGGGATGGGGACAGCATGTCGCAGCACACGTATTGTATCTCAGGCGCCTTATTCAGGAAGGTAGTCTGCTGGCCTCCGGTCCGTTGAAAGGCACCCCACTGCGCTCCGGCTTTCTGATTATGAAAGGTGCCAATCGGCAGGAGATTGACGCGATGATTGCCGGTGATCCCTTTGCATCAGAAGGTTTGATTTGTGATCTGCGCATTGAAGAATGGGACCCGCTATTCGGGTGCCTGTCAAACCATGCAACTGGCAAACTCCCGCAAGAATTGAAGTCTCTTTTCCCTTCATGACAACAGCGCTGTGTCTTTTGAGAAATAAAAACGAAAAGAGGGCCTTGGGATTATGAACGATCTTCAGTGGTATACTGTAGGGGATGCCCGCATACTAAAAATACAGGATCTGACGCTAGCAGCACTCACTCCAGAACTCTTGCTTCCTGACTGGGATGATGCAACGGCACTTCAGGCTTATCCTGATCTGTCTGAAACGCTGGATGCGTCAGAAACGAAAGTTCTTTTGAGCGTTCATAGCTGGCTCATCAAGGATCGCGGTCGGAACATTCTTGTGGATACGGGGGCCGGGAATAGCAAGGCTCGACCTGCTGCTCTGTATTTCGATCACTTGCAGACCGTGTGGCTTGAAAATCTGATGCGCGCTGGCGTCCGGCCAGAAGATATCGATTTTGTTCTTCTCACCCATCTGCATGTCGATCATGTCGGGTGGAACACACGCCTGCAAAATGGCATCTGGGTTCCGACCTTCCCGAATGCCCGATATGTCTTTTCTAGAGCCGAATATGATTTTTTCAGCAATCCGGCTCATGATAGCGTCCGCAATAAAACCAGTTTCATGACACGCATTGATAGCGTTGATCCGATCATCTCGGCGCATCTTGCGGATCAGATTGATGTAGACGGATCCGAAGTTCTTGAAGGAATTTCCTTTCACCCCACACCTGGGCATACGCCCCATCACGCGTCTCTCGTGCTGAAATCAGGTATGGAGCGTGCGCTCTTCACGGGTGATGTCATGCATCACCCCATTCAGGTATGTATTCCGGAGTGGAGTGCCGTTTTTGATGCAGATCCTCAGATAGCCATCATATCGCGAAAATGGGCTTTGAATTATGCTGCCGAACACACCGCAGCAGTATTCACATCGCATTTTCCGATGACATCCGCTGGAAAAGTGATGACATACGACCAGGGAAGGGGTTGGTCTTTCCTCTAGGGCTGCCATTATGTCCGCTGTTCACCTCGTTCAATTCCATTGCGGACATTCCGCTTTCCCCC
>NZ_BAJW01000153.1 GCF_000613905.1 Acetobacter persici JCM 25330 | reverse complement strand
TGTCAAGGCCGCCCAATATTTCGACAGCCTGCTTCATAGCTTCGTTGCAAAATGTACTGGATGCAACATCCCCAGGAATCGCAATGGCCTTGCGTCCTTCATTTTCGACGAGACGAACGGTTTCCTGTGCGTCCTCATGTTCTTCAAGATAGATAATGGCTACGTCAGCGCCCTCTCGAGCGAAGTGCAAGGCAGCTGAACGCCCGATGCCACTGTCGCCCCCCGTGATCAGAGCTTTCTTTTTGGCGAGTTTGTTGCTGCCACGGTAATCGGGCCTAATATGAAGGGCCAGGGGCTTCATGACTTTCTCAACGCCAGGCTGGTGAGATTGGCTTTGGGGAGAGATGGTAAGAGACATAAGATTTCCCATCGTTTCGTTGTTAAATTCACGTTCCTTCTAATTAACAAATATGTTTGCATAGGGTTGCATGGAAATGGTTGGTACGGGAAATTACGAAGATATATTTTCGATATATCCAAAAATGATATTTTATTTTTACGATTATAATATCCCATGCGTAAGTTCGTCTGACAACTATGGTTTAATCGTTACGGGGTCCTTAAGACTGCTGAGCAATAACAGCTTTTCTACCGAGGTATATGGAGCCATTGATCTCTCCGGCGCTATTATTCTCAATGGCGATGCGGTTATCTTCCGTGAAAAAATCAAATATTTTCCGTGATATTTTAGGTTTAAATGATAAATTAAGACTATCTATTTCTTATGTATTTTATAGAAATTTCCATGACGCAAGGATCCTTCGATATATTCTAATGTCGTGCCGGCTGTTTCAGGAACATATTTCCAGATAAAAAGAAACGCAGCGACGTTAACAAGCCCAAATAGCCAGAAGGTTCCTGTCGTACCTAATGTTTCAACCAGAGAAAGCGTAATCAGAGATACGATGGTGTCGCAAAACCAGACTATTGCACTTGCCAGCCCCATTGCTTTGCTGCGTATAATAAGAGGGAATACCTCAGACGCAACCAGCCACACCGCAACGGACAGCGAGCCAAAATTAAAGAAAATATATCCCAATAAAGAAATTATCATCAGTGTCAGACGCATCCCGGTGAGTGGCGCGGAACTGATGAAAATAGCACCCAGTACAAACAGGGAGAGTGCAGCCAGCGGAAGCATGACCAGCATCATGCGGCGCCTCCCCACTCTGTCAATTAGCGCGATCCCTATGGCTGTTGTGAGGGTGGATGTGACGCCAACAGACACAGATGTCAGTAATGCTGCGGAATGTCCCAAGCCTGCCTGAGACAGGATGATGGGAGCATAATAGACAATAACGTTAGGCCCGGACAATTGGGAAAAAGCCGCTATTCCTAAAGCGGCGATAAGTGCCGGCCTTACCCACTTCTGCGTCAGGCTTTTCCAATCAGATTGATTATGTTCTTCAGCTCTGACAACAAGTGCCTCATTGAGCTCATCGCGCACTACGTCCTTATGGCCACGAAGCCGATACAGTACAGAGACAGCATGATGTTCCTGTTCGTTATGCAGCAGCCAGCGCGGGCTTTCGGGCAAGAAAAGCATGCCAAACGCAAGAAGCAAGGCGGGCAGGGCACCAAGCATGAACATGGCCCGCCATGATTCCGCCCTGCCGGACAGTTCGTAACCTACAAAAAATGCCAGAAGCAGCCCTAAGGAGAATACAAGCTGGAACAGGGATACCAGCCCGCCCCGGCGAGACGCAGGGGCCAATTCCGCCACATAGACTGGTACGATCTGCGTAGTGGCGCCAATGGCAACTCCCAGACCAAGCCGGGCCACGATCAATACCGCTACATCAGGAGCCAGTCCGCATCCGATTGAGGCCACGATGAAGACTGCCGCTGCCGCCATAATGGCAGGGCGTCTGCCCCAGCGGTCCGAAACCGGACCGCTTAACACTGCGCCAAAAATTGCACCGATGTTTAACGAGGCAGCAACCCATTCCTGCCCTATGGTGGAAAGAGAAAACGTCTGTGTTACGAAAATCAGTGCGGACGCTATGATGCCGGTATCATAGCCAAAAAGGAGCCCACCAACCGCCGCGACAGCGGCAGCAATGGAAACATACCGATGTGCAGACTGTCTTTGATCCTCTTCATGAGCCTGAGCATCAAAGGCAGATATGGCACGCTTATGCATTAAGGACGTGGCTTTGTCGTAGGTGTCTGGCGCGGGAGTCATAACGGCGCCTCCATTTGCTGTGATCAGGTGCAGTGCCCGGACTTCAGTCTGCGTCAGATGTATTGAATATGTCGCTCAACGTACGCTTCATAACGGTCGCATCAAGCGTCTTGCCCAGCCATAGCTCCACCCCGATTACGCCCTGATTGACCAGCATTCCAAGTCCTTCAAGTGGCGTGCAGCCCCGTTTTTTTGCTTCACGCAGGAAGCGTGTTGTCGGCGGGTTGGGGATAACGTCAGCGACTACCTGGCCCTTTTCAAATGTGTTGACATCGACTGCCGCCATTGCCTCTGCGTCACCAAATCCCACTGAGGTTGCATTGATCACGATATCGGTACCAGCCGGAATGCGCGCGTCGCCTTCCCATAATTGGGCAGTCGCTTCGCATTTGGTATTGTCACGCACAAGAGCAGCAATGGTGTCAGCGTGTGATTTTTCCACATTGACGACGGTTATATGTGCGGCACCAGCCAGACCAAGCTCAACGGCAATTGCCCGTGCGGCTCCCCCAGCACCAAGAAGAAAAACCTTCTTGTCTGCCGGATCAATCACGGTCCTGAGCGAGGCGAGAAAGCCCTTGCCATCCGTGTTATCGCCTATCAGTTTGCCATTCCGAATGCTGACGCAGTTGACTGCACCGATAATCCGGGCAGCTTCGGCCATGTCATCAAGATACTCTATAACAGCGACTTTATGCGGCAGGGAGCAATTGAAGCCAGCCCATTCCATGGCCAGAGCGCCGCGGACTGCCTCGCCGAGGTGCGCAGGCTTCACGTCACAGTTGATATAGCGTGCGTCCAGTCCTGCGTGCTGAAAGCCAGCTTCGATCATCGCGACGGTAGGGTTGTCTGCGCACGGGGTCGAGAACGAACCGGTGAGAATGCTACGGAAATTGCGGTCCATCGTGTTGCGTCCCTTTTTGGTTGCTGTGGAGCTTACATGCATAGCTATGCAATGAAGACCATTTTTGCCGGGAAGTGCAACCCCCACCCCCCTATTTACTCGTGCGCGTGCTGCCGCGTTCGATCAACTGCGCGTTAATGGTGCGGGTTTGGGAAAAGGATGATCGACCGTTTGAAGGGCCTCATTCAGCAGATCCATGGCGACCGTCACCATCTGATCCGTCCGTTGGTCGAAAGAAGTCAGATCATAGCCATGCCATGCTGCCTGAGGGATATTGTCATAACCCAACACGATCACATCATCAGGGCACCGCAGATCTCCACACTCACGCAGGGCGTCGAGTACACCACAGGCCATCATATCGTTACTGGAAAAAATACCATCGGGACGTGTCCCCCGCTGCAAGAGGCGACAAATGGCATTATAGCCACTTTGATAGGTATCATCGCCGCGAAGCCGAATCAGTTTATCAAAACGGTCAGATGCTTTTTTGAGGGTATCGCAAAAGCCGTCTGCTCGTGCACGGGAGGCGGCATTTTTTGCCGGGCCTGCCAGCCACACGGGATGTGTAACACCTTGTTTGAGAAAAATTTCTGCTGCGGTCTGGCCCGCTCCATAATTGTTAGATGTGACAGTAGATATCCATGGACCCACAAAAGATGAATTAAAACAGATCACGGGGGTCTGAAGCTCGGAGAATGCATGAGCAACGGATTGCGAGCCCACAGCCAATGAAGTGACCACGGCATCAATTCTGTAACTGGCCAATTGGTCAAGTGCTGTATCCAAAGTCAGCGCATCGTCAACCTGAACCAGGAGAACCTGCAGTCCTGCCTGGCGCAGGGCAATTGCCAGTCGCTCGAGTGCGGAAGCATAAAATGGATTATCTAGCCCCCCGATAACGACACCAACCATATAGGATCGTCCGGAAAGCATGATGCCGGGTATCCGATTGGGGCGGTAACCGAGCGTGGCAGCCGCAGCCATTACTCTTTCCCTCGTCTTGGCGGAAATACTCGCATTTGAAGAAAAGGCGCGGGAGACAGCCGACTGTGAGACACCCGCTAATTTAGCAACATCGATCGACGTAACGGAGCGAATGGTTTTGGTCTCCTTTGGCTTAAGCGGCATGCCATAACGACTGAAGAAGGTACCCTGCAGTTATCTACTATGGGTCAGTAATTGCTGCCAACC
>NZ_BAJW01000154.1 GCF_000613905.1 Acetobacter persici JCM 25330 | reverse complement strand
TCGCCCGCGCCCTGGCCCACCCATCCGGCTGCCGTTCTGGCCGCCATGGACCAGACGGACGGGCCGCTGTTTGGCGCCCGCGCTGTCTGCTCCGCGCAGGGCATGTCCCGCAGTTGGCAGAGCAACGCCCGCAAGGCGGTGGCGAGCGTGCATGAAATCCATCTGATCACCCGCGCGCGGGACTGCCTGACACGACTGGGTGGCGTGGCACAGGCGGCTGATCTTTCCACTTAAACATTTCGTGTTACACGCAAACGAGAGCTGACACGGCTCGCGTTTAGTCATACCTATAACGCACGCCAGAATAACAAAAAACGCATGGCAAGCTCCGAGCTATGCCATGACGCAATAAGGTCGTGCCGTCATGCTGATGTTCCGCTGTCCCGGTTCGGGCGCTGTTTTTTTGCCCCAATACGCACCCGGTGCGTCTCTGCGGCTATGGCCGCGCACATCCTGTTCTGTGCTTTCACTCCTCCCGGTAAACCTTAAAGGGACTCAAGGCCCGCGCAGGCGCGTCCTTCTTAGCGCCTGAGGCCTTTGGCGGCCGCATGTCCCTTTGCGTCCGCCCCGCTCGTTTCATGCCCCTTTCCGGTTTCCCCTTTTTCAGAGTGTTCTGTCATGAACCACCTGTCCGCCCGTCATACAGGCGCAGGCCATGCGCACTGCGCATCCGTCTGCTCCCCCCGGTTCTGCTTTTCCAGCAGCCTGTCCACATATGTGCCTGTCAGAGTTGTCCGGATGGCCCCGGCCGGGGCGCTCCTTGCTCTCCTGCTCCCGCCTGTGGCGGCCCACGCGCAAAGCGCTGTGCAGGCAACGCCCTCCGTCGTGCGGGACCACGCCCATGCTTCAGACCTCAACGTGACGCATGACACCATGCCCGCCCGCCTGTCAGACGTGGTGCGCAAAACGCCGAAAGATCCGGTTGTGCCCAACGGCCCGGAACGTCATTCCACCGAGACCCCGGCGCAGGGCGGGTTCTGGGATAATATGCTGCTGCCGCCGCTGACAAGCCGACCGGAAGCCTATGGCCAGCCGCAGTCTCTGGAACTCAAGCCGCTGCCCACCGCGCTGATGCATCAGGGCCCGTGGGGCGTGTTTAACGCCAATACCGGGGCGGCCTCCGGGTTTGGCACGGTTGCGTATTACGCTGTCTCCCGCTGGGCGGAAGACTGGTCCAACCTGCGTGACAAAAAAAACCATATCGACTGGGCAGACCCGCTGAAATACATCCCGCTCAATAACAGCGGCTCTATTTACCTGACACTCAGCGGCAACTTCCGTCACCACGGGTTTTATGACCAGCGGGCCGGGTTTGGCACCATCAAGAAAGACCCGGCCTACCGCTCCACCCTGCGCTGGAATGCCGGAGCAGACCTGCATCTGGGCGAGCATGTGCGCCTGTATGGAGAACTGATGAGCGGTCAGGCCGGTGGTATCAACTATTACGGCTATACCGGTGGCCGCTGGCGCAGCAAGCTGGATGCCCAGCAGGCGTTTCTGGAGGTCAAAGGCCATCTGCTGGGCGCCAATATGGGCGCCATGATCGGCCGTATGTCCTTTCTGGATGCGCCGCCCTACGTCACCGCAGGCAGCGTCTACCCGACACTTCCCTATTCCTGGAACGGTGTGCGCGGCTACGCCTTCTGGAAGCGCTTCCGCGTGGATCTGTTCGACCTCAGCCTGACCAATAACGCCCCCACAACCGCGTTCCATGATCAGGTGGGCTGGAGAACGCGTCTGTTTGGTGCCTACACCTCCTACGCCATTCCGAACTTTAAATTCATGGAGAAAAACAGCCAGATTTTTGTGGATACCTTTTATCTGGGCTACATTCTGGCCAGCAACCCCATTGCCAGCACCACCGGCACCATTGCAGGGTCCACACATCGTGACACGCCCGGCATGCGCGTCTGGGGGAATGCCGGGCCGATTGAATTTTCACTGGGGGGCATGTGGCAGGGCGGCTCCTTTAACGCCGCCAAAAACGGGCCATCACGCCCTGTCTCGGCCTACTCGTTCAACGCCACAGTCTCCTGGCGTTTTGCAAAATGGTGGGGCAAACCGGCCATCGGGCTTCAGGCAGACGCCATTTCCGGCGGGGATACCCGTAAAAGCCAGACCAGTAGCTGGGGCAACTTCCTCTCCCCGTTTGTGCCCAGCGCCTACTATCTGGATATGAGCACCTATATCGGCAACTCCAACCTGATTGACGTCGGCCCGCTGGCCACCATTGCCACCAGCCGCAACACCAGCCTGCTGCTGAAAGTGCCGGTTATCTGGCGCAACAGCACCAATGACGCGATTTATGCCAACCCGACGGCCGCCTACAACTTCCGCCCGCAGGGGGGCTACACCGCCACCATGCCGCAGGCCAGCTTTACATGGCGTGCCACCCGGCACGTGACCTTCAGCCTTGATGGCGAATATATTTTTGCCTCTCGCGCTATGATCAAAGCCGGAGCCTCTTCCGGCGCGTATGTGCAGAGCAATCTGGAACTCACGTTCTGAGCCCAGCCTGCTGTATTGAGATAACGGGCCTGATGGCCGGGTTTCCCCCGGGCATCAGGCTTTCTTTTACCGTCTCATTGCCTTTCCGGTTCATTCAGGGGAGACAAGGCGCATCAGGCAGCGTATCGAAATGCTTATGATTTCTGATACGCTGACAAGGTTCCGGGCATGACCGCACCCTCCCCTCTGCAAACCCCTTCCGTGCGGGAACTGACCGTACGCGGCCTGATTCTGGGCGCGCTGATCACCATCGTCTTCACCGCATCCAACGTCTATCTGGGGTTACGGATCGGGCTGACCTTTGCCTCCTCCATCCCTGCCGCTGTCATTTCCATGGCCGTGCTGCGTGCGCTGGGCCGCAGCACTTTGCTGGAAAACAATATGGTGCAGAGTCAGGCCTCGGCGGCGGGCACGCTCTCCTGCGTGTTCGCCACCTTCCCCGGCCTGATCATGACCGGCTTCTGGCACAGTTTCCCATTCTGGCAGACGGCTGGCCTCTCACTGGCGGGCGGCATTGCCGGCGTGCTGTTTACCATCCCCCTGCGCCGCGCACTGGTGACGGAAAGCGCCCTGCCCTACCCGGAAGGCGTTGCCGCGGCTGAAATCCTTCGCGCCGGGGGGGAGACAGGCAACAGCAAAAGCCTCTCCGCCCTTATCGGTGGCAGCGTTGTGGCGGGGGTCTTCTCCTTTGCCTGTAGCGGCCTGCAAATTCTGGCGGATACCGTCAGCATCACCGGGTCCGTGAGCGCTGCGGTTTTCCGGTTTTCCGGCGGCCTGTCCCTCGCCCTTCTTGGCGCGGGCTATCTGGTCGGTCTGGCTGGAGGGCTGGCCATGCTGCTGGGCTGTGTGCTGGCCTGGGGCCTCGGTGTGCCCTGGCTAACGGCCCACATGCCCAACCCGGAGCATCTGGACGCCGCCAGCTTTGCCAACGCCATCTGGCTGCATAAAGTCCGGTTTATCGGGGCAGGTGCCATTGCCATTTCCTCACTCTGGACACTGGTGGAACTGATGGGCCCTGTCCTGCGCGGCCTGAGCAGCGTGTTCCGCAACCGCAGCGGCGCACTGGTGCCCGACGCAGACCGTGATCTTTCCCCCCGCACCATGATGGCGCTTCTCGCCGTAACCGTGCTGCTGCTGGGCGGCCTGTTTGCCGCGTTCCTTGCCCCTATGGCGCATGGCATCTGGCCCGCCGTGTGTGCGGCGGTCCTGTTCTGCGTGGTGTTCGGGTTTGTGATGGCGGCCGCCTGCGGCTACATGGCGGGCATTGTCGGCTCCTCCTCCTCCCCTATTTCCGGCATTATCATTATTGCCGCCGTGTTGTGCGCGCTGATGATTCTGGGGCTGGAATCCCTCGGCCTGATGCCTGCGGAAATGATGGCGGAAGGGCAGACACTCGCCACCGGCTTCACCATTCTCCTGCTCTCCGCCATTACCGCGACCGTCGCCATTTCCAACGATAACCTTCAGGATCTGAAAACCGGTCAGCTTGTCGGCGCGTCCCCCTGGAAGCAGGAAGTCGCGCTGATAGCCGGGTGTGTTGTGGGCGCCGCCGTTATCCCGCCGGTGCTGAACCTGCTGTATCAGGCCTACGGCTTTGCCGGCGCCCCCATGCCGC
>NZ_BAJW01000155.1 GCF_000613905.1 Acetobacter persici JCM 25330 | reverse complement strand
GACCCTGTAGCTTTTATCGCCGACAAGACTTATGACGCTGATCTGTTCGGAAAACCACCGTTTTCTCGACATTTCCTGACTGTCTGCTATCTGTAAATCAAACCGCGATGTCGCACGTCCGGGATAAAGGCGATTGCCGTCAGTCTGCTGTTGTCATGCCGAAGAGTAAGGAGGATGAGAATGGAAAGGTGTGTTTCAGGCGCGGTGTGAGAAACGATCCCATGCGGTAATTTCACGGGTGAGTAGAGCGACCTCACGGAGATAGATTTCCGTTTTCAGGAAATGCAGTTCGTCTTCTTTTTGGGCTTGTGGCACTTCCGTAAACCACGCTTTGGGGCGGCCATCGGTGCCGTCATTCCAGCGGTAGCCACGGGCCTTGAGTTTCTCTTTGAGATCAAAGGGCGCATTTTCTGCCCAGATCTGCCAGCGGGGTTGCCGCGCTTCCTGAAGCAGGGCGGAGAGGGCTGGGGTCTGTGTTTTAGGCAGACGTGTGGTGAGCAAGGTAACACCAGCCAGGCAATCATCGGCGGCCCGGTGTCCATCAAAAAACCATCCGGCCTGCATGACGAGATAGCCAAGGCTGCGCCCTTCAAAGCCTTCTGCCTGCCAGGGCACATCTTCCATGGAGCAGGCCCAGGGCACTGTGGAAAACCCCTCCCAGAAGCGTTCGGCAAACAGCCTGTCAAATCTGGCATTATGGGCGACGATGAGGGCTGCCTGTGCCGCGAACTGGGCGACCTCTTCAGGGGCTATGGTTTTACCTGCAACCATCTCCTGTGTGATGCCGGTGAGGGCGGTTATTTCGGGAGGGATGGGGTGGGAAGGCTCTCTCAGACGATTGAAGGCCGGTAAGGTGCCGAGAATGCGGCCATCCAGCGTATAGACAAACGGCACCATCCCGAATTCGATGATTTCATGACAGGCCGGGTCGAGGCCGGTCGTTTCCAGATCCAGAAAAAGGCCTATACGGGTCTGATCACGTGGCCCCTGCGTCTCAAGCGGAAGGGGCGCGATACGACGTAAGACCCGGTAAGCGCCCGTGGCTTCCAAGGTGCGTGCTTGGGCTTCCAAAGGCGCGTGTTTCACAGAAGTTCTCCCTTACAGTCTGGTATGATAGACAGGAGACAGTCCGTTACAGGCTATGGCAGCATTAGAAGGGAAAAGTCTCATGCGAAAAGCCAGTTGTATCCTCGCGACAACTCTTGGTCTTTTAGGGCCTGTTGGTTGTTTTGCCCAGTCATCGGGGGACTGGTTGCCACAATCAGGTGTGAAATCTCCCTATAGTCCTTTAGCGGTTCCCACGATGTTGAAACCGCTCCCGATGTCTTTGACCGAGTTATTGAACAAGGGCTTCAAGGTCATCAGCACGATGGACTATTCGGGGCAAGGGGTTCTTTTAACAATAGGAGGGCGTAAGCAGACGGTGTTGTGTGTGTTAACTGCACCTAATCCCCAGACAGATCAGAATGTGCCGACGTCACGCTGTTGGGCCTTGAATTAAGCGACCGATTTCCTGTCATACATTGATTGGAAAGAGGTGTTCGGTTGAGCGAAGGTGAATCTTTCTTTGGGTTGTGTCCTGGCTGTTATGGGTGGCTTCACGGCCTAACAGGTTATGAAGCCAAAGCTCTCGAATGTGACTTTCCTGATTTCTGAGCGTTGTTGAAACCAGATGGCGAAAGGAATGAAGGGTGACCTGCGTTGGCTTGTTCAGGTGCCGTTTATGTTTGGAAAAGGTCAGGTCAAAATTGGCTCCCGTACCCCGAAATTGGAGATAGGCACTTCAATGAAGAAAGAGAGGCCGGTGTTTCTAAGTTCCGTAGAGACGTAAGCGGAAGTTATATTGAGTGCAAATTCTGGAGGTCGTCAGAATATCTGATGCATCTGTGGTTGTGCCCAGAGAGCGAACAGAACCTTCCGGATATGACAGGCTTGTTTTCTAGCGGGCAAAAGCGAGGAGTGCTGTTTCTTTAATGGTTCTCAGTTTGTCATGAAACCAGTTGCAAGACCAAGAAAACCATAGGCCCAGAGAAGATAGGTCATGAACAGTGCCATCATGACTGCGGTCCAATGCGCCATCTGTTTCTGATTGCGTTGTTCGGTCTTGCGGGGTCGGCCTGGTCGACGTTTGACCGTGATGGGTTCTGGCGTAGCGGATTGATAGCCAGTTGTCCGCTGGTCGATAAACGCATCCAGAGCGGCAATTGGAAAAGCCCTGTCCCGTTTGCCATAGGTTACGGAAGCTGGACCACGTCCTTCGCTGACCAGATTCCGTAATCGGCCATGGCTAATGCCCAGATAGGTTGCGGCATCGCGGTAGCGCAAAACTTTAGGCGTGACGGGTGACTGGGCCAAGGATGCAGGACTCCCCAAAAGACACAAGATTTCAGATTGTTTTTTGGGGAGAAGAACGGTGTTGAACCGTGAAAACCTGATAGCACAGGATGAGAGATCAGAGAAAGAAAATTCTTTCTCTGATCTCTCATTTCATTTTCTGATGAAGCGACGGGGAACTGACGGGAGATGAAGGGACCTCAGTCTTTCCGCTGCTTCTCTTCTGACAGCATACCCAACACACGTTCAGCCTCCTCAATCTGACGACTGATGTCTTCAGGAGCGGGCTGGTAATAGCGATCCAGTGATTTCAGATCGCGATGACCAGTCACGCGTTTGAGGTCGAGCGGATTGGGCAGCAATTTTGCTAACCGGCTGGTTGCTTCATGTCTCAGGTCGTGAAAGGTCAGATCTTTCAGCCCGGCCTCTCGCACCATACGGCCATATCGAACACTGAACGCTGCTTCAGTCCCGACATCAAAGAGGAGTTGTGTTGGTTTGGGCTGATGAGGAAGTGTTGCAAGCTTCTCGATCAGGAGGCGGCGTGCGCCCGGTGTGAGGGGGCGTATCTCTGGCCCGTGCTCCTCCTGATGACGATGCGTCTTGGTCTTTCCGCTTTCGCCGCCCAGCTTCAGGGTGCGACGCTGAAGGTCAATGTCGCCCCAGCGAAGCTGGAGGCTTCGCCCCGGCGTGTGCCCTGCTCGATCGACCATCGCACAAGCCAGACATCATCCGGGTGAGGGGAGCCGCTGACGGCTTCAATCAGGCGTTCAAACTCTCCTGGAAGAGAGGAATCCCGATTTTCCTTGAGGCGTCGGTTCCGCTTTTTGTCAGCCCCCTCGGGTCGTTTCACAACGCGGCCAGACGCATGATTGACGATGGCGATATCCCATTCCGAGATGGCATGCTGGATAATGGAGGCCAAAAGATTAAGGCGCTTCACCACAGTCGCGGCTGCATATCCGGTTGCGGTCATGCGTTCACGGAAGCCACGGACGTCTGCGGCCGAGAATTTCGATAACCGTACCGAAGAGAGTGCGGTGTCGCGCAGAATAGCTGGGATATGCCCGATCCGATCGGCTTTCCGATCGGCCATGCAGTCATCGCGATATCGCTCGACAAGGGATGCAATCGTCATTTTGTCGAGGGGACGGGTATCTGTGAACTGGCCAAGTTCTGCCTTGGCGGTGGTCTCATTGAGCCAGCGCCTAGCCTGTGCCGCAGTTGAGAAGGTTTCCTGTACCCGCCGACCATCGACCATTTTACGGGTCATGTATTGCTTTGGGCCACGATAGCTTACGCCGCGAGGGAGGGGCTTGCCCGTAGCGGGATCCGTGCGCCCGCTCATGACAACACCAGCAAGGAGTTTTGTGTCATCGACCATGAGAGGAGTGTACGACGTTCCTCGCAATGGTGCAAAATTGGTGCAAAAACTAATATTTTTTGGAGGAGTTTCGCCAAAAAAACACTGTAAAAACAATGGTATCCCGTACGGGATTCGAACCCGTGTTGCCGCCGTGAAAGGGCAGTGTCCTAGGCCTCTAGACGAACGGGACAAGAGGCTGCGTTGGGCCTTGATCTAGAGGGGTTTTTAGGGAGCGTCAAGGAAGTTTTTTGGTTTTTTTGATTTTTTTTATGAGGGCGGATATCGCACCGCAAAAAAGCCAGAGAACGTGTCGCTTTTTGGCTCAGTGGGGTGTTGACTAACGTAGGATAAGCCGGGATCTGCGCTGGTCGCTGGTCGCTGGTCGCTGGTCGCTG
>NZ_BAJW01000156.1 GCF_000613905.1 Acetobacter persici JCM 25330 | reverse complement strand
CTCCTCCGCCCCAGCCGGTGCCCCCACCGCCTGCGCCGGAGGCGGAAAAGCTGCCGGATACGCCTGTGCCGCCCAAAGCGGAGGAACCGTCTCCTGACGTGGTGAAAACGCCGCCGTCTCCGCCCACGCCGCCCAAGACGACGCCGAGTGTCGCGCCCCCGTCTCCGGTCACGGAGCCTGCGGATACGCTGCCGGATACGCCAACGCCGTCACACATCACGCAGCCCAACAAGGCGAAGAAGACGCAGGAAGACTCGCATTCTCTTCTGGAGACGCTGGATTCCTTCCGGTCTGACACCAAGCAGACGCATGCGCCCAAGGCAAAGGCAAACCCAGTGCAGGGGGGCGCGCCCAATGGTGGCGGCTCACCGGACGGGGATATTACGCGCAGCCTTTCCGCTGGTGAGCAGAAGGCCATCGGCGGGGCTGTGCGCCGGTGCTATACGGAAGATACGGCTGCCAAAAATTATGCCACTTTTGTCGCGCACCTGATTGTGACGGTGGATGCCACGGGTGAGGCCCGTATTGTACAGTTTGCCCCGCAGACGCAGGCGCAGATGAATGCAGACTCCTCATACCGGGCGCTGGCGGAACGGGCGCGGGCGGCTGTGCTCAGCCCCACCTGTTCCAAGCTGCCTATCCCCAAAAACCTTCTGGGCCAGACCCGGCAGTTGAAATTTGTGTTCAGGCCTTGATCAGGCCACCTGGAGGAAAACTGATGCTTACGAGTACACGACCGCTTATTTCTGATCAGGACGCCGACACACTGGTTGCGGCCCTCGGGCGCCGCACACTGATGGGGGCCAGCGTGGCCGCCGGTGGCCTGCTGATGACGCCACTGCCCGGCATGGCGGCAACGGCTGCGGCCCCGGAGGCGGAAATTACGGTTGATCAGGCCCGCACGGCCCCTATCCCCATCATCCTGCCGAATTTTGGCGGCGGTCTGGGGGCTCAGATTGCGGAAGTGCTGACGAACGATCTGACCAATACCGGCCTCTTCAAGGTTATTCCCGGCGGTGCCGGGTCTGGCAGCCCCGATTTTGCAGCCGCCAAATCTCTGGGGGCGCGGGCACTCGTAACAGGCAGCGTGACTGGCAGCGGGTCCGTGCGGGTGGAAATGCGCCTGTGGGATGTGCTGACCAGCCAGCAGATTCAGGGCACGGCCTACACCACCACGTCCGCCAACTGGCGGCGGATTGCGCATATTGTGGGCGATGTCATTTACGAACGGATGTTGGGGGAAAAAGGCTATTTCGATACCCGCATCGCCTTTATCTCCCGCTCCGGCGCACGGGCGCATCAGGCAACCCGTCTGGCTATTATGGATCAGGACGGTGCCAATAGCCGCATGCTGACGGCAGGCAAATGGCTGACCCTCACACCGCGCTTCAGCCCGGTGAAGGATCAGGTGGCATTCATGTCCTACGCCAACAACCGCCCGCGCGTGTATCTGTTTGATCTGGGGAGTGGCCGCCAGCAGATTCTGGGTGAGTTCGCCGGGATTTCCTTCGCGCCGCGTTTTGCCCCGGACGGGCGCTCCGTTGTGCTGTCCGTGACGCGCAATGGCGGGTCTGACCTGTTTGTGGTGGATCTGGGCTCCGGCTCCCGCCGCCAGATTACCTCTTCCGGCGCGATTGATACCAGCCCGTGCTACAGCCCCGATGGCTCTCAGATCGTCTTCAACTCCGACCGTGGCGGCAGCCCGCAGCTTTACATCATGAGCGCGTCTGGTGGCGGTGCCCGGCGTATCTCCTACGGGCATGGCACTTATGGCTCTCCCGTATGGTCTCCGCGCGGGGATCTGATCGCCTTTACCCGTATTGCCAATGGCAGCTTCTCTCTGGGTGTCATGAACCCTGACGGAACGGGTGAGCGCATCATGACAGAAGGCTTTACGGTGGAAAGCCCGAGCTTCTGCCCCAATGGTCGTGTGCTGGCCTATTGCCGCCAGAGCCGTGCCGGAGCAGGGGGCGCTGGCTTCGCCTCTTCAATCGGCATGGTGGATATCACCGGGTTTAATGACCGCGCCCTGCATACGCCGGGGCAGGCGTCTGACCCGGCATGGTCTCCGCTGAACGGATAAGTCTGTTTTGTCATAAAACAGCGCAAAGCCCCGGGCGGAAGTCCGGGGCTTTTTTTACAGTTCCAAGAATACTTGCCTTTGATTTTTTGAAAGAAGGGGAAAGGCTGCGCTGAGCCCAGATGTTGTTCTGTGTTAGAAGCGGTCCGGATTTTGTTCTTTCCGGTCTGACACTTCAGGTTTGCGGCACAGGGGATACAACTATTGGTATTTGTGGGTCACGCTGCCTCTGGAAAATGAAGACTTTCCCCGAGTCGGAAAGCAGGGCGGCGGGCGTTGAGATGGTTCTGAACCGCATCTTTATGGTTTTTTAATGGACGCGGTTCCAGAGTAACCACAAAAAAGAGTGAGGGTGTGGTCTTTCACGAGCATGATTTTCGCTTTTTTCTTAATAAAGCAAAAGTAAGGCAGAAGAATAAAAATCGGAGCGAATGCGTCGCAGAAGCATTGTAATCCGGCGCGCGTCAATTTGTCGATAAATTCTGAGATCCCACGAAAACCGGGCCGCAGAGGGGCTGCTGTGTCTATTCAGCATCGGTTTTACGGGGTCAGCTATGCCAAAAACAGATCACGCTTGACCGGACGAATGAGCTATGGCTTACGGCAAGGTGGTCTCCACAGTTCGTCGGCTCTTCGATGGTTTTCGGAGGGGAGCAGAGGAATGCGCGGGGATACAGGCATTAACTGTTTTTTTTCTCCGAATAGTTCCGGGTAGGAACTAATTCTCAGGATCCGACACATGAGACTGAAATATATTGCTGCGCTGAGCATGGTTGCCCTTCTCTCTGCCTGTGCGCACGAGAAGGCAAACACGGGTGACTCCAGCGGTGCCTCCACGGCGATGCAGCCGAGCGGCCCCGTTCCCGGCAGCGAAGAAGATCTGGTTGCCACGGCTGGTGACCGCGTGCTGTTCGCTCTGAACAAAAGCGGCCTGTCTTCCGATGCGCAGGCTACGCTGGACAAGCAGGCTGCATGGCTCGCCAAATACCCGCAGGTTAACGTCGAAATCGCCGGTAACTGCGATGACCGCGGCACGGAAGAATACAACATCGCTCTGGGCCAGCGCCGCGCTAACGCAGCCCGTGACTATCTGGTTGCCAAGGGCGTTGCGTCTTCCCGCATCTCCACCATCTCCTACGGTAAGGACCGTCCGACCCAGGAAGGTGATGATGAAAGCGCATGGGCCCAGAACCGTAACGCCATTACTGCTGTTCACTAAGGTCTGGCGTATTTCGCGTCTGAGCTGACAGGGCAGGTCGGTGAACTTCACCCGGCCTGTTTTTGTATTTCCTGTCTTGTTTTCCGGGAAGGAATGATGAAATCCTTACCCGCTTGTAAGAAAAGGGTGAGGTCTTGATGAAACGCGGGTTGATGACGTCTGTTGCTGCGCCGTGGCGTGCTCTGGCCCTGTGTCTGCCTGTTGCAACCGTTCTGGTGGCGTCTGCCCCGGCGGGGCATGCACAGGATGTGACCAGCCGTGAAGGGCTTGCGCTGCAAAACCAGATTATGGCGCTCAAACAGTCCATGAGCCAGATGCAGGCTTCCGGCAGCACGCTTGCGCCGCCTTCTGCCACACCAGCACCGTCCTCCTCTTCCGGCAACGGGGATCTGACTGCCCAGTTGCTGGACCGGGTGAATACGCTCGAGCAGCAGCAGCGCGATATGCGCGGCGAGATTGACCAGCTGACCAACGATTTGCAGCAGAAGACGGCGGCTCTTGCCAAACAGATGGCTGATAACCAGTTTGCAGCCCAGAATGGCGGCGGCGCAGCCGCTTCCGCCCCGGCTGCTGCGGCCGGG
>NZ_BAJW01000157.1 GCF_000613905.1 Acetobacter persici JCM 25330 | reverse complement strand
CCGGCCTGTGCCGCCTGTGGCGCTGCGCCCGCGTCGGCTGAGTGTGACGGAAATTGAGACATGGATGCGCGACCCGTATGCCATTTATGCCCGCCATATCCTGAAGCTTCAGCTTGCCGGAGCTTGAGGAAGCGGCGGACGCCTCGGATTACGGGATGATTGTGCATGATGCGCTGGAGGACTGGTTCCGCACGAACGGCACCACATGGCCCGCACAGGCAGAGGCCGGGTTACAGGAGGCGTTCCGTGTGGCGCTGCACAAACGCGCTTTGAGGCCAGCCTTGCAGGCATGGTGGGAACCACGCCTGATGCGGATTGCTTCATGGGTTGCGCAGGCGGAGGATGCCTTGCGTGCAGGCGCGGGTGCTCCTGCAAGTATCCGTACGGAAGCACGCGGGCGCGTGGAGATTCCGGATATGCTGGGCGGGACGTTCCGGCTGGTGGGGCGGGCGGACCGGATTGATTATGATGCCGAAGGCGGGTGATTGTGCGCGATTATAAAACCGGCACGTTGCCGTCCGTGCGGGATGTGCGGTCGGGGTGGAGTCCGCAATTACCGCTGGAAGCTGCAATGCTTTTGCGAGGTGGTTTTTCCGGTCTGCCCGGCACTCCTGAGATTGCCGGACTGGTGTACTGGCGGCTGACCGGAGGGGCGGAACCGGGGGAGGAAGTCGCGGTGAAGCCGGAAGCTGAGGCCTCGCTCACGGCGCTGGCCGAGCAGACATGGGAGAGCCTGCGCCAGCGCGTCAGCGCTTATGATAATCCGGAGCAGCCTTATCTGTCTCACCCGCATCCCGGCCGGGAGCCGCGTTTTGCGGATTATGCGCGTCTGGCCCGTGTGCCGGAATGGAACACCGCGCGGGTGGAGGATGACGCATGAGCGGCCAGAAAACTCTTTCAATTTCTCAGGAATTTTCTGAAGCCATTCAGCAGGCCAACCATCAGCAGGCTCTGGCGTCTGACCCGATGGCGTCAGTTTTTGTTTCGGCCTCCGCCGGGAGCGGAAAAACCAAACTGCTGATTGACCGCCTGCTGCGGTTGATGCTCCCTCGCCCCAATCCGGCAGGAGGGGAAGGGCTGCCCGGCAGTCTACCAGCCCGGATTTTATGCCTGACCTTTACCAAGGCGGCTGCGGCGGAAATGGCCATCCGGCTCCAGAAGCGCCTTGGCCGCTGGGTGACGTTGCCGGATGATGCGCTGAATGCGGAATTGCAGGCTTTGTCTGTGCCCTGCACAGTGGAAACGCGCCGCCGCGCCCGTGCCCTTTTTGCAGAAGTGCTGGATTTGCCGGGCGGAATGCGGATTGGCACCATTCACGCCTTCTGTCAGTCCCTCCTGCGGCGCTTCCCGCTGGAAGCAGCATGAACCCGCATTTCACCGTAATGGAAGAAACGGATGCGCGTCTGGCTCTGCAAGGATGTGTGGAGACCGTTCTGGGGAACAGCGCCACACAGAGCATTGCCCCGCTGGCGGGGCAGATCGGGCTGGCGGATTTTGTCAGTCTGGTTGGCACGCTCCGGCATGATTCACGGGGCGAAGCTATTCGGGAACGCATACTTGCGCTGCCTGCATTGTTGCCAACGGTCCTGTGCCGCGTGCTGGGGCTGCCGCAGGGTGCTTTGAAAGGGTCTGAGTCCGAACAGATACAGGATGCCTGTACGGATTTTCCGGGTGAGGAGTATTTGCGGGATTCTCTTCCTACATTGGTGAGTAAAGGGACGGAGGCCGTTAAAGCCACGGCGTATCGCCTGCTGGACTGGCTTGCTCTTCCACCCGCAGAGCGGGCCAGACAGTGGGATGTCTGGCGCAACGGGTTGCTGACAAAAGACGGAAAGCCACGCAAGCGAGGCCTGATTACAACAAAACTCGCGAATGACCATGCAGATCTTGCAACCGCACTGGAGCGGGAGGCGGAGCGTATTCTGGCGGTGGAAGAAGCTTTGCGCGGCAGGCGTCTGGCGCGGCTTGGGCTTGCACTTTTAAAAACCGCTGCACCAGTCGCGGCACTTTATGAGACCCGGAAAAGCCAGAAGGGGCTGGTAGAGTATGATGATCTTATCCGCCGCACACTCGGGCTTTTGCAACAGCCGGGGGCTGCGTGGGTGCTGTATAAGCTGGATGGCGGGATTGACCACCTGCTACTGGATGAAGTGCAGGATACCTCACGCGAGCAGTGGCGCATTGCGGGCGATCTGACAGCGGAGTTTTTCGCAGGGGATGGAACGCATACGCGGGAGCAGGGTCCACGTACTGTTTTTGCTGTGGGAGATTATAAGCAGTCCATTTACGGATTTCAGGGCGCAGACCCGGATTCTTTCAGAACATGGCGGCGGGAATTTAAAAACCGTGCCGCTTTTGCGTTCTTGCCCTGGCAGGAGCCGGACCTGACGGTGTCTTTCCGGTCCACCGCCCCTGTTCTGGCGCTGGTGGATGCGGTTTTTCCGTGCCGGAGGCGCGCGGGGCGTGGCGGAAGAGGATGGCCGGGCCATGCAGCATCTGACCGCCCGGCCCGGTGAAGGCGGCCGTGTGGAACTGTGGCCACTGGCTGAGGCGCAGACGGATGAAGAAGACACGCTCAGCCCGTGGGAGCCGCCAACAGCCAACACTACCCGCCAGAACCCGCAGCAGAAACTGGCTGACGCACTCGCCCGTTTTATAGCGCAGCAGCTCACGACCCCGCCGGAAGAGGGTACTGCGCCGCTGACACCGGGGGACGTTCTGGTGCTGGTGCCGCGCCGGTCCTCTTTTGTCACAGCGCTCATCCGGGCTCTGAAAACGGAGAACGTGCCGGTTGCAACCTTGGTGCGAACGGGGCTGGCGGACCAGTTGGCCGTGCAGGATCTCATGGCGCTGTGCGGCGCGCTGCTGCTGCCGCAGGATGATCTGACACTCGCCTGCGTGCTGACTTCTCCTCTGGGCGGGGTGTCTGATGAAAGTCTGATGGCTCTGGCAACTGGGCGCGGCAGGGGGGAGCCGCTTTGGTCCGCTTTGCGGGTGCATCATGCTGAGCGGCCGGACTGGGCACAGGCCTGGCAGATGCTGGATGGGCTGTTCCGGCGTGTGGATTATCTGACGCCGCATGAACTGCTGTCCGAAGCACTGGGCCGTTCCGGTGGCCGGGCGCGTCTGCTGGCGCGGCTGGGGCCGGAAGCCGCCGAATCGATAGATGAACTGCTCTCGGCCGCTCTGCGCTATCAGGACATGCATCCGCCGTCCTTGCAGGGGTTTCTGCACTGGCTCCGTAATTCGGAAGAAAGCGTGAAACGTGAGGCTGAAGCCGGGGGCGATGCCGTGCGCGTCATGACGGCGCACGGGGCCAAGGGGTTGCAGGCCCGGCTGGTCATTCTGCCCGATACGGTGGGCACCCCCCGGTTTGAGGACCGGCTGTTCTGGGTCAAGGACGGGCCAACCGGGCTGGACGTGCCGCTCTATGTGCCGCGTGGCGCCTTGGCTGTGAGCGTCACGCAAAAGCTGCGCGCGGCAATGCAGGCCAGTGCCATCGAGGAATATAACCGCCTGCTCTATGTGGCTCTTACCCGTGCGGCGGAACGGCTGGTGGTGTGCGGCTGGAAACCGGGCCGCGTGGTGCCGCCAGAAAGCTGGTACGAACGGTGCCGCAAAGGATTTGAGGCAGCGGGGGCTGTGCCGCAGGACTGGGACGCGGGCGGCTGGACCGGAGAGATGCTGGTGCTGGAAGAAAAGCCCCGGCCCAGCGAGCGGAAGGCCAGTGCGCAGAAAGCCAGTGCGCAGAAGCAGGGCCTGGGCACTCTTTTTGTCAGTCCGTCCGAGGTAGCCGATCACGCGGATGGTAAAGCCTCTGGTGCCGCCTTGCCTGCGTGGCTGGGGCGTGCGCCCGCATGGCAGGG
>NZ_BAJW01000158.1 GCF_000613905.1 Acetobacter persici JCM 25330 | reverse complement strand
CCATCCGGCAGGAGCTGGACAGCATGCGCCCAGCCCCCTGGCGCACGGATAGAGCCGCAGCGGCTCACGCACTGGCCTCCCTGCCCCACACCAATGGCTCTGTGCTGTATCTGGCAGATGGTGTCGCGTCTGGTGGTGATGAGGACTTTGCCCGCGCCCTCCGCGCATTCGGCCCGGTTCAGGAAATCCGCTTCCCGGACGCCTCCGTGCTGACCCTTGCGCCTGCGGCGGAACGCACCGGCACGCAGATGGCACGCCTGCTGGCTCTGCCGCTCCCGGCTCCGCGCTCCCTTTCCGTGCGGGTGCATGCGCAGGATGGCGGGACACTGGCAGTTCTGCCGCTGACGCTACCTGCCGGAGCCACGCAGATGGATGTGCCCGTCACGCTGCCAACGACCGTCCGCAACCGGATTGACCAGATTTCTCTGGCCGGACAAAGCAGCGCCGCCACGACACTCCTGTTTGATGAAGGGGACCGTCTGCGTCCCGTCGGACTCATGACTTCCGGCGCGGCCGATACCCCGCTGATCGGCCCGCTGTTCTACCTGCGCCGCGCCCTTGCCCCCACGGCGGACCTGCATGAAGGCACTCCCGCCACCCTGCTGGCCCAGCCGCTTTCCGTTATCATCGCGCCGGATGGTACGCTGGCAAACCCGGCTATCCGCCAGAAAGTGAAAGACTGGGTGAAAAACGGCGGCACCCTGATCCGCTTTGCAGGCCCGGCTCTGGCTGGCGCGCAGCACGGCACGGAACCGGATAGCAGCAGCACGCCTAACGCTCCCGCGGGTGAGGACATCGACACGTCAGACACCCACCCAGCGAGCGACCCGTCTGCTGACCCGACGTCTGACCTGCTGCCCGTCGCCCTGCTGGACGGCTCCCGCCAGCTTGGTGGCACCATGACATGGGGTGCCCCCCAGAAGCTGGCCGCGTTTGACGCCACATCCCCGTTCCACGGGCTGGACACTCCCGGCGGATGTCACGATCTCCCGGCAGGTTCTGGCCAGCCCTGTGGCGGACCTCGCGGCCCATAGCTGGGCACGGCTGGCGGACGGAACCCCGCTTGTCACGCACGCGGCGCTGGGTAAGGGAGATATCATTCTCTTTCACGTCAGCAGCACGGCGGACTGGTCCAACCTGCCGCTGTCCGGTCTGTTTGTCTCCATGCTGCAACGGCTGACAGACCACGCCAATGGCGTCACCATCCCGGCGGATGACACACTTCTTGCCCCGGTGCTGACACTGGACGGAGATGGCGTACTTGGCCCGCCGCCGCCCGCCGCGCGAGGCCTGAAAGCAAGTGACTTTGCACACACGCCCGTTTCCCCCGCACACCCTCCCGGCCTGTATGGGCCGCGCGCTGCACGCCGTGCGCTCAATGCCAGCAGTCAGATGACTACCCTCACAGCCGCCGCACCTGTGGGCACGCTGACCAGCCCCGCCGGACGCAGGCCAGATACCACACTGGCCCCTGTTCTGCTCTGTCTGGCGGCGGCCCTGCTTCTGCTGGATGGTCTGCTGGTTCTCGCCATGCGCGCCGGGCTCTCCCTGCCCGGCATGGCCAGACAGTCTCCGGGGGATACCTCCCGCAAATCCTCCCTGCAGGGTTTTGGCAAACAAGGGTTATCTCTGCTTGTAGCCTGCGCGCTCACATTTCCGGCCCTCGCCTCCGCGCAGACGCCGACGGCAACGCCAACGCCCTCTTCCACCAGCCCGACGCCGGTGCCCGGAGCAGCACTGGAGACACGGCTGGCCTATGTCATTACCGGGCATGACGAGATTGATACCGTCTCCCGGCAGGGGCTTCAGGGTCTGTCCGACTATACCAACGCCCGCACCTCCGCCATGCTCGGGCACCCGGACGGTGTCAGGCCGGGGCAGGATGATCTGAGCTATTACCCGCTCCTCTACTGGCCCATCACGCCGGACGCCGCCCCCACACCGGCCATGACGCAGCTCTCACCGCGTTTATGGCGCATGGTGGCATTGTGCTGATTGACACACAGGGGCAGGATTCCGGCAATCAGAGCGATGGCTCCGGCCCCTATGCCGGAGACGCCCCCGGCACACGGTCCGCCTTACGGCGCGTGACCGCTGGCCTGCCCATCCCACCGCTGATGACCATGACGGACCACCATCTGCTGGCACACACATTTTATATGCTGCATGACTTTCCGGGCCGGTATGCGGAACAACCCGTCTGGGTTGCGCGGGAGGGAGAGGCCGAGAATGATGATGTCAGCCCGGTCATTATCGGCTCCGCGGACTGGGCGCACGCATGGGCCGTGGATGAAAACGGCAATACGCCGTTCGCGGTGCTGCCGGATGGCGCGGACCAGCGGCAACTGGCTTATCGTTTTGGCGTCAACACCATCATTTATGCGCTGACCGGCAACTACAAGGCCGATCAGGTGCATGTGCCCATGTTGCTCAAGCGGCTGGGGGAATAAGCACCATGCCCCACTCTCTTGTTCCGTCCCTTGCCCGCTCCGTTGGTTTTGCCCCGCTTGTGCCGGTCTGGCTGCTGGTCACTCTGGCCGTGCTGGCGGCGGGATTGTGTGTGTTTGCGCTGCTCCGGCGCACAAAAGGCGCATTCTTCCGGCTGGCGGCCATGCTCTCGGTGCTGGTGTGGCTGGCCGGGCCACAGCGCCTGCATGAAAGCTGGCATGTGCTGCCGGAGACAGCCCTGCTGCTGGTTGACCAGTCTCCCTCCATGTCTGTTGGCCAGCGCGCCGCCATTGCACGGGAGGCCGCCAGCACACTGGCACAGGCCCATACGGAAGGGCTGACACTCCGCACCGTTACGGTCCGCAACTCCGGCCATAACGGCACACGCCTGTTTGACGCGCTGGAACAGGCCGCGGCAGACGTGCCGCCCGACCAGTTGGCGGGGGCCGTCATGATTACGGATGGTCAGGTTGCCGATATTCCGGCTGGCGCTGGCGCGGCCTCCGTGCCCGACCGGCTGCGCCCGACCACCCCGGACGGCCAGCGGATAACCCTGCCCCTGCATGTTCTTCTGCCCGCAAAAGACGAAGAAACGGACCGCCAGCTCCGTATTCTGCAGGCCCCCCCCTATGCCATTGTCGGCCAGCCCGCCAAACTGCGTATTCAGGTGGATGATGCCGGACCGGGCACCACACCGGGCGCGCAGGCGGATATCACACTCCGGGTCAATGGGGATGATCCGGTGATCATCCCGTCCGCACAGGCACGCCACAGGATATTTCCCTGCCTGTGCCGCATCCGGGCCAGTTACTGGTCAGCCTGTCCGTCGCCCCGCTGGAGGGCGAGGTTTCTCAGCTTAACAACCAGTCTGTCACGCGGATTACCGGCATCCGGGACCGGCTGCGCGTCCTGCTGATTTCCGGCACCCCCAATCAGGGTGAGCGCGTCTGGCGGCGTTTGCTGAAGGCGGACCCGTCGGTTGATCTGATTCACTTCACCATTCTGCGTCCGCCAGATAAGGATGATGGCACCCCGCTGTCTGATCTCGCTCTGATTGCCTTCCCCGTGCGGGAGCTGTTTCAGGACAAGATCAACCAGTTTGACCTGATCATTCTGGACGGGTTTGAAAACCGAAACATCCTGCCGCACGCCTATCTGAACAACATCGCCAATTTTGTGCGCAAAGGGGGCGGTCTTCTGCTGACGGGCGGTCCGGAATTTGTCGGCCCCGGCACACTTCAGGATACCCCGGTGGGGGATATCCTGCCCGCGCATGTCCCGTCTGAAAGCGGTCTGGTTGAACAACGCTTCCGCCCGAAACTGACTGCGGAGGGGCGCCGTCACCCTGTGACAGCCGCCCTGCC
>NZ_BAJW01000159.1 GCF_000613905.1 Acetobacter persici JCM 25330 | reverse complement strand
AAAGGTTGATTTTTCCCTGCCGGCCTGTCGGGTTGTCCGCTGTCTGGAGCAGGTTATGGAGTGGCGTGGCAGGCCAGAGGCTATCCGAATGGATAATGGTCCTGAATATGTCAGCCATACGCTGGTTTCCTGGGCCGAAAAGCAGGGGATTACCCTGATCTATACGCAACCGGGCAATCCGCAGCAGAACGCCTATATCGAACGCTACAACAGGACTGTCCGGCAGGAATGGCTGGAGCAGCATCTGTTTGAAAGCATTCAGGACGTGCAGGAAGTCGCAACACAATGGCTCTGGACATATAACAATGACAGACCCAACATGGGGAACAGCGGGTTCACGCCCGCCCAGAAATTAAAAGCAGCTGCCTGAATTCTCAGTCAGAACCCCTCTAAAAATGGGGGGATTACCGTGAGATTTATAATTTTAAGGTAAAATCGGGGAGATAAGCACGCGTTTCGTTAAGGCGATGCTGTTTGCCGAATCCCCAGGCCTCACAGGCATGTCTCATTATTGCTTATATACGCAGAATGATGCGAAAAATCAATCAGACCGCTTTTTGAGTCAGGCTCTCGGGTAAACATGGTGTTTGCCGTTCCGCCGCAGAAAAATAGTGAAAGTCTCGCATTTATGAACGCTGACAATCTGACAGGGCTTATCGGATATCTGAAGCAGGATCAGTGGCAATCCTGCTTTGAAGAGGTGTTGGGTGAGCATTTGGGACCGGCTTTAGAGGCGGCGGATATCAGCTTCGAAGACCTGGAAGATATCCTAGGGCAGGGTGCGGCGATGTCACTCTGGGGCTGTGCCTTCGAAGATTTCTTGGGACAGGAATGGGATAACGAAAATTTCGTTGAAGTCTATCTGAAACGACGGGGCTGGAAAGAAGGTCCACGTAAAAGTGCTTATATGCGGGGCCTCAAAGAGGCCGTCATGAGCCTGTATGAGGTTTCGCAGATCGTGCCGGGTCAAAGCATGATGGTGCGTGACCTGTTGCGGGGTGGTGACCCTGTTCTGGTTCATGAACGCTCAGCCACACAGTCCTTGAAGCCTTGGGCGCGCATCGCGGCGCGCCTTGTTCCCGAAGACGGTAAAATGGTTTTGGCAGGGAGTCTGTTGGCATATTCGCCGCAGGCTTGCGAATATCTGGCTGAGAATTTGCGCGATGTTCTCAAGCGTAAGCGAGGTCAGGCTGAGTTTCCAAAGATCAAAACAGAGGTGCTCCGCGATCTGGCTCCGGTCTTTACGTTGACCTGGCTCTTTAGAACCATGGAAAACATGGTGAGCGCCTCTGAGCCACCCGTTCTGTTTAACGGCGATGGCGAAGACCTGGTCTTTCATGACGTGTGTTTTCCTCTCAGCAAGGGAAGCACCCAGAAGAGCATTGCCAAGGTTTTGAAGACGATACCCTGTTTGCAGCATGCGGGGCGCATGATCTGGAATTGGACGCGTCAGGCTGGGGACCATGTTCCTGAGGCCCATTCTAAGGCAGGCGACAGCAAAGCTCAGTTTTTGAGCACCACGTTGGATGATGGTGGTCTTGTTCTGGGGACTCTGGAACTGAAAGGCCATCAGCTGAGATTGCAGGTCAACTCAAAAACACGGGCTGAGCAAGGCACGGCTGTACTCCGCAACGCCTTGGGAAGCCTGATTGGATCTCCTCTAACACAGATTATGACCGCCGAGCAGGCTTTAGAAGAACAGCGGACCTCTGGCCGAGGGGACATGCTTGAAGACGAGATCCCGCTCGAAGAGGAAGCGGAAATTTTGGCTGCTGTTTTTGAGCAGCATTATCGCCGTGTTCTGGATGAGGTTGTTCCGGGGCTTGGGCATGTCACGCCGAGGCAGGCTGTTAAAACAGCGGCGGGGAAGAAGAAAGTCGCGGCCTGGTTGAAGCAGATTGAAGCCACGACAGCAGGCCTGGGGCGTGAGGAGGCAGGGGCCTCTTTCAGCTTTGACTGGATGTGGGAAGAGCTGGGTATCAAGGGGTTGCGAAAGTGAAGGGGAGCGCTGCTCACAAACGCAACCAGTCGGGCCAAAGATGTGTTTTAGGTCGCCACTCTATGAGAGGCACGCGCCTCGTTTCAGGTGGGATAGTCGCGGCGTTGTTGTGCATGCCCATACCCAGTCATGCCGCTTCGTCTCGCTGTGATCCTGTTACCTATGGTGCACGGCATGATGGCCGCACCAATGACGGTCCGGCCATTCAACGTGCCATTACAGCCTGTAGCGAGGCAGGCGGTGGCATGGTGTCGTTGACGTCAGGAACATGGTTGAGCGGACCTTTATCTCTCAAAAACCATGTCACGCTGAATCTGGGGCAGGGAAGTACCCTTCTGGGGAGTTCGGACACGCGTCTATTCCACTGGGCCTTTCTGGGGAAAGCAGCGCAGCCCGGTGAAGCCCTTGTTTCTGCGATTGATGTTCAGGACGTGGCTATAACCGGTCAGGGCCATATTGATGGGAATGGGGCTGCTGTCTGGTGGCCTCAAGCGGTGCGGGCGCACAAGACGCAGACCTCAGGTCCTTTACCTTACGGGCCAGACTATCCGGGGGTTCCTGCTGCTAATGGCCTACCACGTCCTTGGCTGATTGAGTTTTCGCATGTGCAGCATGGACGGATCTCAGGCGTTACGGCGACCAATTCTCCGATGTGGACGGTCGTTGTAAGGGAGTCCAGCCAGATCAAGATCGATCATCTCACGATCCGCAACCCGGCCTCGTCTCGGAATACCGATGGTATTGATCTTGTCTCCTCGGATCATGTCACGATGAGCACTCTCGATATTGCGACGGGGGATGACAATATCGCCATCAAGTCCGGTTTGAGGCAACCGGGACGAGCCGTGAGTGATATTAGCATTACACAGTCTCGCTTTGGCGAAGGGCACGGTCTGTCTATTGGCAGTGAACTGGCCAATGGGGCCCATCATATCAGAATTTCTGACGTCTCGTTTCAGAACACGCTGTCCGGGCTGCGGATTAAGTCTGGACGAGATCGTGGGGGAGATATTGGCTGGATTAGCGCGGAACATGTGATGATGAATCATGTCCGCGCTCCGCTGTCGATCAGTGATTATTATGCAGGGCAGCCCGGTGGAACCCAGAAGACTGTCTCAATGACCGATCCCGCTGCTTCGGTAACGTCAACAACCCCGCATATTCACGATGTCACCATTACCGATCTGACGGCGAAAAATGCGGAGACTGCGGGGGTTGTGTTGGGATTGCCCGAAGCGCCGATTGAGGGACTGACTTTGAGAAATATTCGACTATCGGCCCGGAAGGGGCTTCAGTTTAGTCATGTTAGCGGACGGGCCTCTGAAAGTACGTTTGCAGTCCAGACGGCTCCAGTTCTTCAGTGTGGATCTGCTGTGCATATTGACGGATCAGATCTGCGCTGCCCAGATGAGAGAAGCGTTCATGAATGAGTTTTTGCTCGTCATGATTGACCGTCTGTCGACGCAAAACAAAACAACACAAAACAGACAGGCGGCAGTCGCCTCATATTTGACATACACACCGATGAACAGCTTTCCGCATAACGGACATGAGCCGCACGGTAATCCCCCCTTTTTTAATGGGGTTCTGACTGAGAATTTAGACAGTTGCTTTTAGTTTCTGGGCGGGTGTGAACCCGCCGTTCCCCATATTGGGTCTGTCATGGTTATATGTCCAGAGCCATTGTGTTGCGACTTCCTGCACGTCCTGAATGCTTTCAAATAGATGCTGCTCCAGCCATTCCTGCCGGACAGTTCTGTTGT
>NZ_BAJW01000160.1 GCF_000613905.1 Acetobacter persici JCM 25330 | reverse complement strand
GGGTCGTCATACCAACCATTCCATATTTTTGAGAGGGCAAGGCAGGTGGAGGCCCCAAGGAACCCGCAGGTTTGCGTTTAAGCCACAACACTGTTGCGGCACAGCTCATCATCAGTAAGCCGACTGCCACTAAAAGGTTAATGGCCTGGTTCATCTTTCCAAAAAGCTGGCCCTCATGCGCCGCAACGCCGTAGCCAATAACCCGATCGATAATACCTTTCTCGGCAAATGTTTCCTGTGTCATCACATGGCCGTCGGGTGTTACTGTCACACTTTCCCGCAAAGGTCGGTTTTGTGTGTCGGAACGCACAGTCCATAGAGAGCCAGACGGTGTAATGATTACCGGAGCTGGCAGGGAAAGAGCGCTCGCAGTCTTTACAACAGTATCCAAACTACTCAGCAAATTTCCTTCCGGAAAAGAGGTTAAAGCGGCTGGCATGTCCATACCGGGCATATCCATATTCTCTTTTGCGGGAAGCTTCTGTGGTTGTCCGAGCGGGTGCCCGGCAATGACAGCTGCGGCTGGCACAGCGCCAATTTCCCAGTCCTTGACAGAGGTCAGACGACCAAGCGTGTTTTCGACCGATTGTAGAGTGTGTCCCCAGACGAAGGACCACGGTAGACCGGATACCAGAAACAGCACCAGAAAGACTGACGTCCAGACACCAGTGACAGCATGGATATCCCGCCAGCGGGTTCGTCCCTTTGTTCCAAGGCGTGGATAGACAATGCCTGCCAGCCCGCGCTGATGGCGCGGCCACCAGAGCAGCACGCCTGTCACAATGAGCACAATGGTCCATGATGCAACCATTTCCATAATGACAGAACCCACATTACCCAACAGCAACTGACCGTGCAGCCGGAAAACCAGCCGCTCAAATCTGCTTTCTTCCAGAACAGTTTTCACAACAGTGTGGGTGTTCCTGTTCACATAGACCCGCACAGCTTCGCCGTCTGGCCTACTAACAAGAACACGCGCAGCACTCTGCACAGTCCGGGGAAGTTCATAAGCCAGAAAAGCCCCCTGCGGCACGGCTGCTACGGCTGTCTGAACGTCCTGCTCGGGAGAAGGCGACAGGACTATGGGCAAATGGTCATATCGCCAGTCAATCCAGTCATCTATCTGGGGTTTGAAAAGATAAACCGCCCCGGTCAGAGAGAGAAAAGCCACAAAAGGCAGGCAGAACAGCCCTGCGAAGAAATGCCAGCGCCAGAGCATGCGGCGGTCTGGCCAGAGAGTGGCACTATGTATGGTCATCGTACTATCCCTCAAAACCTGATGCGCACGCCACCGAAATACGCACGGGGCGAGCCTGCGTAGATGGAACCTGTGCTGTTCATGAGTGTCGTGGCACCAGCCTGCTGACCACTGGCCTGTAGTTTATCGCTGATGTTGGTGGCACCTGCGATATAAGTCTGGTTAGCAACGTTCTGCACCTCGAAATACCAGTGCAAACGATGCGCCCAGCCGAACCGGGCGGGAGGATCATAATGCATTTCAAGATTAAGCAGCGCATACCCCGGCGCTTTCAGACGATTGGCGTTATCTAGCCAGTAAGAATCACGCCACGTAACTTCCGCATATCCGCCCAGCCCTTCCAGTAAACCGTCAGGCTGGTCGTAAAGAAAGCGGGCATTAAGAAAATTGGGAATGACCCCAGGGATATAGTGCCCATTACGGCTGAAGCTGCGTGAGAGCGTGCTGTTGGAAAGAACCTCGGTGTAATTGGTATAAACCTGATTATCGTAGGTGTAACTCAGTTTAACCCGACCGCCGGGAAGCATTTTCGGCATAGGTTTCCACTCCACACCAAGAACAACACCACGATGTTCAGACGCAGGTGCGTTGAAAGTGTAGGAGCCAACGGTGTTGACCCCGGCAGACTGGCTGACCAACTCGTTTTTATAAAACTCGTAAAAACCTGTTGCCTGAATGCTGACCGTCGAGGAGGGGTGCCAGTCGGCGCCCAGATCAATACCGACACTTGTCTGGCTTTTCAGCTGTGTATTGTTCCCGTATTCCCCTTGTTGCGTAATGAAAAGATTGGAAGAAGATGGCGTGCCATAGGCTGTGCCGACACGGGTATGCAGTGTCCAGTCTTTTGACGGCGTATAAATCAACGCGCCTTCTGGCGCGAGATTGAAATAGAAACGATTGGCTGTGATGGCTCGCTGGCTTCTGGCCATCGCGGAGTAGCCATAGAGTGTTTCGGTTGCGCCAATATCGGAATATGTGCCGCCAAGCCCTACGACGATGTGCCAGTCAGGTGCAAAATGCCAGTCTTCCTGAAAGCGTACGCCAAGATTCCACTGGTGCCCGTAGCTTTCGGAACTCATGGCCCCCCGTGTCGCACCGCCAAGGGGCATGATGTTGTAAGTCTGCGAACCAAAATCGAGATAATCAAAACTGACGCCAGCAAACGTTTCCAATGCTCTGCCAGCAAGTTCGGCGTGGTTGGTGATGTCGCTACTGACATTATAGGAATTATAAGGACCGACATACGCCGTGGGCGACGTGGGTTGATCGATATGGCGCTGATCGTAAGTAAACTGGTTTCGCCACGTTGTGTGGCTGTTGAAATCATGCTCCCAGCGCAGGCCAACCACCGTGCGTCGATCAAAGCGGCCCAATCCGGCGGCTTCAGGACTCATGGCAACCTTCGCGCCATAGCGGCCATTGACCAGCAGATTGACAGACGCGCAGCCTGCCGCCGCACTGGACGCATTGGTGCACCCTTGCTGGTAAGGATTGGCCCGATACTGGTTGAGTGACAATCTTGCTGGCAGAAAAGCATCCGTGACGTTGTTGACGAATTTCAGGATAAGACGATCCGATGACGTCAGATTGACACGCAGCCGCATATTTTCTGTCGAGGTATTATAACGGCTATTGGCAATGAAGCCGTTTCCACGCACATCGCTGCCAAAGATCATCAGATCATAGTGTCTATTGCCAAAACCGAGCGTTGCATAATTGTTGAACATCCCGAAACTGCCGAAATCGGAGCCCAGTTCCAGTCCGTGGATGTCTGTGCCCTTTCGCGTGCGGAAATTGATGGCACCATTAATGGCGTAATTACCATACAGGGTTGAGGCAGGCCCCTCGAAAACATCCACACTCTGATAGGCATGAGGATCAATCAAATCGGCCCGGGCGGTCCCATCGGGTTGGGTCATGGGGAACCCATCTTCCAGAACCTGAATATTTTTAAGTCCCCATGATTGACGATCTCCTGAGCCACGAATGGACACGTTCGTATCGCGAGGGCCATTCCCCTGAGTGAAGCTGACGCCA
>NZ_BAJW01000161.1 GCF_000613905.1 Acetobacter persici JCM 25330 | reverse complement strand
GGGGCGTCATACCAACCATTCCATATTTTTGAGGGGGCAAGGCAGGTGGAGCCCCCAAGGAACCCTCAGGTTTGCGTTTAAGCCACAATATTGTTGCTGCACTACTCATCATCAGTAAACCCATTGCCACTAAAAGGTTAATGGTCTGGTTCATCTTTCCAAAAAGCTGCCCCTCATGCGCCGCAACGCCGTAACCAATGATCCGATCGATAATACCTTTCTCGGCAAACGTTTCCTGTGTCACCACATGGCCGTCGGGTGTTACTGTTACACTTTTCCGCAAAGGTCGGTTTTGTGTGTCGGAACGCACAGTCCATAGAGAACCAGACGGTGTAATGATGACCGGAGCTGGCAGGGAAAGAGTGCTCGCAGTTCGTACAACAGTATCCAGACCGCTTATCCCGTCTCCTTCAGCAAAAGAGGTGGAAACAGCTGGCGTATCCATACCGGGCATATCCATATTCTCTTTTGCTGCAAGCTTCTGTGGTTGTCCGAGCGGGTGCCCGGCAATGACAGCTGCGGCTGGCACAGCGCCAATTTCCCAGTCCTTGACAGAGGTCAGGCGACCAACCGTGCTCTCGACCGATTGTAGAGTGTGTCCCCAGACGAAGGACCACGGAAGACCGGATACCAGAAACAGCACCAGAAAGACTGACGTCCAGACACCAGTGACAGCATGGAGATCCCGCCAGCGGGTTCGTCCCTTTGTTCCAAGGCGTGGATAGACAATGCCTGCCAGCCCGCGCTGATGGCGCGGCCACCAGAGCAGCACACCTGTCACGATCAGCACAATGGTCCATGATGCAACCATTTCCATAATGACAGAACCCACATTTCCCAATAGCAACTGGCCGTGCAGCCTAAAAACAAGCCGTTCAAATCTGTTCTCCTCCAGAACAGTTTTCAGAACGGTATGGGTATTCCTGTCCACATAGACGCGCACCGCTTCTCCGTCCGGCTTGCTGACAAGAACACGCGTCGCACTCTGCAAAGTCCGGGGAAGTTCATAAGCCAGAAAAGCCCCCTGCGGCACTGCGGATAAAGCTGCCTGAACGTCCCGCTGGGGAGAGGGCGACAAGGCTATGGGCAGATGGTCATATCGCCAGTCAATCCAGTCATCAATCTGGGGTTTGAAAAGATAAACTGTCCCGGTCAGAGAAAGAAAGGCCACAAAAGGCAGGCAGAACAGCCCTGCGAAGAAATGCCAGCGCCAGAGCGTGCGACGGTCTGGCCAGAGAGTGGCACTATGTATGATCATGGCACTATCCCTCAAAACCTGATCCGCACGCCGCCAAAATACGCACGGGGCGAACCCGCGTAGATGGAGCCTGTGCTGTTCATGAGTGTCGTAGCGTCGGCCTGCTGACCATTGGCCTGCAGTTTATCGCTGATGTTTGTGGCCCCCGCGATATAGGTCTGGTTGGCGACGTTCTGCACCTCGAAATACCAGTGCAAACGATGTGCCCAGCCGAACCGGGCCGGGGCATCATAATGCATTTCAAGATTAAGCAGCGCATACCCCGGCGCTTTCAGGCGATTGGCGTTATCCAGCCAATAAGAATCACGCCACGTGACTTCCACATATCCGCCCAGCCCTGCCAGCGGGCCGTCAGGCTGATCATAAAGAAAGCGGGCATTAAGGAAATTGGGAATGACCCCGGGGATATAATGCCCTTTACGGCTGAAGCTGCGTGAGAACGTGCTGTTGGAAAGAACCTCGGTATAATTGGTATAAACCTGATTATCGTAGGTGTAACTCAGTTTAACCCGACCACCGGGAAGCATTTTGGGCAACGGCTTCCACTCCACCCCCAGAACAACACCACGATGTTCGGACGCGGGTGCGTTAAAAGTGTAGGAACCGACGGTGTTGACCCCGGCAGACTGGCTGACCAACTCGTTTTTATAAAACTCGTAAAAACCTGTTGCCTGAATGCTGATCGTCGAGGATGGCTGCCAGTCAGCGCCCAGATCAATGCCGACACTTGTCTGGCTTTTCAGTTGTATATTGTTCCCGTATTCCCCCTGTGGCGTAATGAAAAGATTGGAAGAGGAGGGGGTGCCATAGGCTGTGCCAACACGGGTATGTAGTGTCCAGTTTTTTGACGGCGTATAAATCAACGCGCCTTCTGGTGCGAGATTGAAATAGAAACGATTGGCTGTGATGACCCGCTGGGTGTTGACCGTTGCGGAGTAGCCATAAAGTGTTTCGGTTGCGCCAATATCGGAATATGTGCCGCCAAGACCGGCGACGATGTGCCAGTCGGGTGCAAAATGCCAGTCTTCCTGAAAGCGCGCACCAAGATTCCACTGGTGCCCATAACTCTCCGAACTCATGGCCCCTCGTGTTGCACCACCAAGGGGCATGATGTTGTAAGTCTGTGAACCAAAATCGAGATAATCAAAATTCACGCCAGCAAATGTTTCCAACGCTCTGCCAGAAAGTTGCGCATGGTTGGTTATGTCGCTGCTTACATTATAGGAATTATAAGGACCGACATAAGCCGTGGGCGACGTCGGTTGGTCGATATGGCGCTGATCGTATGTAAACTGGTTTCGCCAGATTGTGTGGCTGTTGAAATCATGCTCCCAGCGCAGGCCAACCACCGTGCGGCGATCAAAGCGGCCCAACCCTGCCTCTTCAGGCTCATGGCAACCTTCGCGCCATAGCGGCCATTGACCAGCAGATTGACAGACGCACAACCTGCCGCCGCACTGGACGCATTGGTGCAGCCCTGCTGGTAGGGATTGGCCCGATACTGGTTGAGTGACACTCTTGCTGGCAGAAAAGCATCCGTGACGTTGTTGACGAATTTCAGGATAAGACGATCCGATGACGTCAGATTGACACGAAGCCGCACGTTTTCTGTCGAGGTATTATAACGGCTATTGGCAATGAAGCCGTTTCCACGCACATCGCTGCCAAAGATCATCAGATCGTAGTGTCTGTTGCCAAAGCCAAGTGTTGCATAATTGTTGAACATTCCAAAGCTGCCGAAATCGGAGCCCAGTTCCAGCCCGTGAATATCTGCTCCCTTCCGGGTGCGGAAATTGATGGCGCCGTTGATGGCATAATTACCATACAGGGTTGAGGCAGGCCCCTCGAAAACATCGACACCCTGATAAGCATGGGGGTCGATCAAGTCAGCCCGGGCAGTCCCGTCGGGCTGGGTCATGGGAAAACCATCTTCCAAAACCTGAAGATTTTTTAAGCCATAGGACTGGCGATCTCCAGACCCTCGGACTGACACCACAGTATCACGAGGGCCATTCCCCTGCGTAAAGCTGACTCC
>NZ_BAJW01000162.1 GCF_000613905.1 Acetobacter persici JCM 25330 | reverse complement strand
CTTCCGCCGCCCGGCAACGGCGGGCATCGCCGCGCTGCTGGCGCTGCTCCCGTTTGTGTCCCATGCAGAAACAGATGCGGCGTTTGAGGCCGAGCCGTTTGGCACGCTGGCGATGGTCAGAAAGTCTCCCGCTATACATTGCGCAACAAAGCTGGGCTGAGCGTGCAGTTCCTCTCCTATGGCGGCATCATCACCGCCATCTCCACACCGGATAAAACGGGAAAATTTGCTAACATTGTTCTGGGTTTTCCAACACTGGAAGGCTATACGCGGGACAGCGCCGCAGGGGGCCTGTATTTTGGCGCGCTGGTGGGGCGCTATGCCAACCGCATTGCCAATGCCACGTTTGATCTGGATGGCGGCACATACCATCTTGCCGCCACAGAACCACCCAATACCCTGCATGGCGGCCGCAACGGGTTTGATAAAAAGATATGGTCTGTCAAGAAAATCCCTGACCTGACGGATGCAACGGGTGCGGAGCTCACACTGGTCAGCCCGGACGGGGATGAAGGCTTTCCCGGCACACTGACCGTGCATGTGTCCTACATTCTGGACAACACCAACCGGCTGAGCATCCGCTACCGCGCCAGCACAGACCGCCCTACCGTCCTGAACCTGACAAATCACAGCTATTTCAATCTGGGGGGCGAAGGCTCCGGCACGGTGGAAAACCACGTCCTGACCCTGAACGCGGACCATTACACCCCAACGGATGATGCCTCTATTCCGACAGGTGATATCGCCAAAGTTGAGAACACGCCGCTTGATTTCCGCACACCGCACCGCATCGGGGAGCGTCTGCGCAGCACCTTCAGCCAGATGCGTCAGGCACGCGGGTATGACCAGAACTGGGTGCTCAACGCCCCAACCGGCACAGCACCCGGCCTTGCCGCCACCCTCACGGACCCGGCCAGCGGGCGCAGCCTGTCCGTATTTACCACGCAGCCCGGCCTTCAGGTTTATACGGGCAACAGTCTAGATGGCCGCTACGCCGGGCCGTCCGGCCAGACCTATCGCCAGACGGATGGTATTGCGCTGGAAAGCCAGTTTTTCCCGGACTCCCCGCATCACCCCAACTTTCCCTCCACCGTGCTCAGACCGGGTGAGGATTTTGACCAGACAACGATATTTGCCTTTGGAACCGATCAGAGCTAACTTTTAAAGCTCTTAAAAACCTACCTGCCGGATCATTCAGTTCGGCAGGTAGAGCGCCAGAAAAACAGAGACTTTCATCAGCCGCCATATCTGGCACAATTTGCAGCCCTTCATGATTACACATTTAAAATTTAAAACGCTTTTTTCTACGATAATACTTCTGTGCCCAACCTTTCTGACAGGCTGTTCTGGCCGTTACAGCACGCCAGACCCCATGCGGCCTGAAAATCTAGCGGCCATGTTCACCTCTGCCCGCCTGTGTCAATCTGCTGCAAAATCACGGCACGTATCAGCACTCATAACACATACGATCCAGAATTTTATCGATATCAGTCCGCTTTACCGGAAGGACCATCATCTACCGCAAACTCCCTATTATACCGTACAAGTTTCAAAAACTATTCAGCAGGAAAAATTTTGCATTATGTCCACCCGCTTCAAAAATGAAGACTGGGATATTCGGTATGGCCTGCACAAAGTTGTAGAAACGGACAGCGCTGGCCGGACAAGCCTCCATTATCTGGAAGACATTACTTTTGGCCCCGGCCCACGCAAAAAATATGGATATACGCATGCCATCATCCACCGCACGCCTCCCCTCACCAATGCTTACAGGATCAATGAGTGGATTAAACACACGATGGCTTACCCTGAGGCCGCAACGAAGTCCGGCATTGAGGGGTATACACATGTCCGGGTATGGCTCGCATCGCAGGGTAGAGTAACTTCTGTCCGCTTTGTAAATTCTTCTGGGAATATCCTTCTCGATAACCGGTCCATGGAGATGTTCATCGGCCAGACACTTCCGGTTAACCCGCTTCAGAAGATGCCACACTTCATTGATGTCACCATTCACTATCACCTGATCAGGTCTCATCCTCCGGCCCCGCCCTCCTGACGGGAGGAGAGCGTTTCAGCTTTTTTGCAGCGCCAGACATGAATCTGGCAAACCCGGACGCCAACAATCCTGAGCCTGCAAACCCTCTCTGCACCGTTCCGGACACCTGATATCCGGTCGGGCACAGAGCGCCGTTTTTCTAAAACCGTCAGGGCTGCGCAGGCGCTTCCAGAGGCGTAATCCGCACCAGAATATACGGTCGTTCCTGCATATCCTTCCCGTTATGGAAGTCCGGCAGGCGCGCCCACTGGCCGACTGTCAGCAGGATGGAATTGCCATCAAACGCCATACTGTCCGGCGCAATCAGACGGGCATCCTGCGCCACAAGGCACAGGCTGCCATTCGGCGCACGCCGCACAACCGCGTGCCGTTCAATATCCGTCACATACAGGCTGCCATCAGGAGCGGTAATCATCCCGTCCATAATGCCAACTTCCCCTTCATCCTTCACCGCAGCCTCTAACGTGGCCTCACTGGCATTCGGGTCTGCCAGCACGGCGGTCGGGGCGCTGTAAAGGCGGCGGGAGGAGAGCGGAGACCAGTAAAGCCGGGTGGAATCCGCACTCAGCGCCACGCCATCCACACCGCCCTGCGGCACGGTCGGATGGTCCGCATCATAGCGGCCAAGACGCCCATCGGCTTCCATCACAAAACCCGGCACGGGGCTGACGGACACCGTTTCTTCCAGAATACGCCGCGCCTGTCCGCTGGCCAGGTCGACCACCAGCAGAGCCGGGTGTGTGGTCTGGGATGTATCACTGATAAAAGCCGTGCCTGCGCTGCCGTGTGTGAGGTCAACACGCACATCATTCACATGGCTGTCAGGCCGCACCGCTGGCGCAGTCAAGGCGTAGCGACGGATAATCCTGTTTGTCTTCGGGTCAATATGCAGCAGGGCCGGTTTTGCTCTGGCTTTGCTGCCAGCCCGCACACCCTCATCCAGCAGCCAGAGCTGGCCATTGGCATCGACCGTCATGCCCAGTGGCGAGATGATTTTGCTCTGCGCCGCAGCACTGGGGAACGGCGTCAGGTGCCCCGGTGCCCACGTGACCAGCACCGGGCCTTTATGCCGCTGGGCGCTGGTGGGCAGGGAGAGCACAACCCGCCCATCTGGCAGACGGGCAATACCGGACGCCTGCACGGTGGGGAAGCGGTCCGCCACCGTCACATTTCCGCTGGCGGTCCAGTTATGCACGGTGCTGTCTTCCGCCA
>NZ_BAJW01000163.1 GCF_000613905.1 Acetobacter persici JCM 25330 | reverse complement strand
GGCTTCCGGGGCGGCGGCTGGCAGGCATGGCTGATCTGGCGCGGGCGGATGTGGTGATCAGCATTGGTGGTAAAGGGGGAGCGGTTGGTGCGGCTTTGCGCGCACCGGGGCGTCGGCCTGTGGTGCAGGTGCAGAACCCGCGCCAGTCTCTGGACCGGTTTGATCTGATTGTGGCCTGTGAGCATGATGAGATTACCGGCCCTAATGTTCTGCTCGGGCGTACAGCCCTGCACGGTCTGACGCCTGAGGTGCTGGCACAGGCCCGTGCGCACTGGGCCCCCCGGTTTGCGGCTCTGCCGCGCCCGCTCATTGCCGGGCTGGTTGGTGGTTCCAACGGGCGTTTTACATTTGGTGTGCCGGAAGCGCACCGGCTGGGCACGCTGCTGGCCGGTGCCGTAATGGCGCAGGGCGGCAGCCTGCTTGTCACTCCCTCCCGCCGGACTGACCCGAAGGCTCTGCGGGTGCTGACTGAACTGGTGGAAGGAGCCGGAGGCACGGTCTGGAACGGGGAGGGCGATAACCCGTATCAGGGGCTG
Organism: Acetobacter persici JCM 25330; assembly: GCF_000613905.1. Taxonomy (GTDB): domain Bacteria; phylum Pseudomonadota; class Alphaproteobacteria; order Acetobacterales; family Acetobacteraceae; genus Acetobacter; species Acetobacter persici. The sequence goes on along the minus strand of NZ_BAJW01000163.1, from coordinate 2,706 downwards.
GTAGCCTGTGCGGATACGCTTGTGGTGACGATGGATAGCGTCTCCATGGTGTCTGAAGCGGTGGCCGGGTCAGCCAGCGTGTTCGTTTTTCCTCTGCCGGGCCGGTCCCGGCGCATTACCCGCTTTTTGCGAGGGCTGGAAGCCGCCGGGCGTATCCGTATGCTGGAGCCGGAAAGCCCGGCACAGAGACTGACACCGTGGGTTGCGGCTCCGCTGGATGATACGCCGGAGCTTGTGGCGGAGATGCACCGTCGGCTGGGATTCTAGGGGCTGCGTTTCGCAGATCGGTCAGTGACTTCCCGCCCGCGGGCGCTTAAGAGAAACAGGCAAAGCAGAACCAGAGGAAAAGCCATGAACAAGCAGCAACCCGGTGGCGTGGTGTTCAGAACCCTTGTGCAGATTAATGCCGGACGGTCCTTTCTGGCCAATCTGGGTGGTTTTGTCTGCGTGGCCTTTATGCTGGGCCTTGCCAATATTTTTTGTCGGGGTGTGCTGCATACGACCTGATGTTTGAGCTGCGGCTGCTGATTGTTGCTGTTGCGCTGTATTTCTTTGTCCCGCCGCTTGTCCTCTGGCTGTGGACGGGCCGGACCTCCGATACGCAGTAAATAAAGTCTGAAAGCCGCCCCTCTTTTTGTTGCCCGTGCTGTCTGCCCGGCAGGCGCAGGGGTAGGAGCCGCGCGTTATCCGTGCTTTAGGACAGCACCATAACAACGAGGTTGATTATGGATAGTAATGTTAAGTGCCCCAAATGCAGTTCCGCCTATGCGTATCAGGATGGCGCATTGTGGATCTGCCCGGAGTGCGGGCATGAATGGAGCCAGCAGGATCAGGCCGCAGACGCGGACGGTGCGGACGGCGTTGCAGAAATCCGGGATGCGAACGGCAATGTACTGGCGGATGGAGATACTGTGACCGTGATCAAGGATCTGAAGGTCAAAGGCTCGTCTCTGGTGGTCAAAGGCGGCACGAAAGTAAAAGGTATCCGCCTGACAGATGGCGGGGACGGGCATGATATTGCCTGTAAGATCCCCGGGATCGGGGCCATGAACCTGAAATCTGAATTTGTGAAGAAGTCCTGAGGTCAGGGCGGGGCAGCCCGCCCTTTTTAAACCCAGATTGTTCCAAGCAGAATGAGCGTGCCGACAATCAGGGCGGCCATATGCCGCATGACATGCTCCGGCGAGTCCGGTGGCAGTACCAGATAATACTGAACGCAGTAGGCCATCAGGGCGCAGCGATAATCACCAGAATGATGCGGACAATGGGGAAGGAAGAAAAATCACGCGGGTCAAGCTGCATGGTGTGGTTTCCTCCCTTCGGGCGCTGGTCTTTGCGTTATGTGCCTGAAAAAGCCGATGCCGGGTAGCCTTGCGCGAACAGGGCTGTCCTGAGAGACGTCTGGTTGATCTGGGCTGCAATGGCTTTGCGCACGACCGGCTTGGCGTGGAAGGCCAGCCCCAGCCCGGCTTTTTTCAGCATCGGCAGGTCATTCGCGCCATCCCCGATGGCCAGTGTTTCCGCGACGGGAATATCGCGCTCGGCCGCCAGACGCTCCAGCAGGGCCAGCTTGGTGTCTGGCCCCAGAACCGGGTGGCCGGTCTCGCCGGTCAGAACGCCCTGTGCGTCATCAAGCACCAGCGTATTGGCGTGGTCTTCATCAAACCCACACAGACCTGCTACGCGGGCCGTGAAGAAGGTGAAGCCGCCAGACACAAGGGCCGTATGGGCCCCGTGGGCATGCATGGTCTGCACGAGGGTTTTTGCGCCCTCATTCAGCGTGACATCGTTCCATGCTTTTTCCAGCAAAGCGGAGGGGAAGCCTTTGAGCAAAGCCACCCGTTCCCGCAGAGCCGTGGCAAAATCCAGCTCACCATTCATGGAGCGGGTGGTAATTGCGGCAATTTTTTCGCCAATGCCTGCATGAGCCGCCAGATCATCCAGCGTTTCATTCGCGACGATGGTGCTGTCCATGTCAGAGACCAACAGGCGTTTGCGTCGGCTGGCCTGATGTGTCAGGACCGCATCAATTGCCCGGCCTTCCAGCGCAGCATGCAGGGCAGGCAGGCGCTCCGCTGCTGTGGCGGGGCAGGGGATATCCACCGCTTCTTCCGGTGAGAGAAGGGTAACGTCCCGTGCGCCGTCCAGCGTATCGCGCGCAAGGGCGATGGTGGCGTTATCAAGGGTGGTGGCGTCGCGTTGTGCGACAAGTGTCAGAACAAAGCTCATCATTTCAGATCGGTGTGTGACAGGAATGCCTGCATGAAGCAAGCGGAAGACCAGACAACCAAACCCGCAGCCTGATCCCTCCGGCCCTGATTATTGCCGGCCCGACCTGCTCGGGCAAATCCGCTCTGGCGCTTGCCGTGGCGCGGGAATTGGGTGGCACGATTATCAATGCGGATTCCATGCAGGTCTACCGGGATCTGCATGTGCTGACAGCGCGCCCGGGTGCCGCGGACGAGGAGAGCGTGCCACACCGGCTTTATGGTGTGCTGCCCGCGGCGGAAAAAGGCAGCGTGGCTTGGTGGCGTACGCAGGCGCTGGCCGCCATGGAGGAGGCATGGGCTGCTGGCCGTCTGCCTATTCTGTGCGGCGGGACGGGTATGTATCTGCGCGCCCTGACAGATGGTCTGGCGGAAATTCCGGACTGTGGGGAAGCCGCCCGGACGGAGGCCCGCAGGCTGGTGGCGGAAGAAGGGGCGC
>NZ_BAJW01000164.1 GCF_000613905.1 Acetobacter persici JCM 25330 | reverse complement strand
GGACCACCCCCGAGCCCGGACGGCCCCATCCGCCGCCCGGATGCGCCTCGGCAGCGGGCAGGGTAGCCAGTGTTGTCCCCGCAATAAGGGGCAGAGCGAGAAGAAGTTTTGTCATGCGGCGCATCGTGTGCCTCCTCGAAACTGTGGGAGGAAACACCGGAGTGTTCCCTCTCTGAGGCTTAGTAACGCGCCGCCTCATGGCAATTTCAAGGCCGCTTCCGGGCGATTTGTGTCCAGCAGGGTGTAACGGGGTTGCCGCCTCAGTTCTGGTCAATCTCCGTCGTTTTGCGGAGGGACAGGACGGTAAGCAGCGTTACGAGCGCGCAGGCTGAGACGTAATAGGCAAACCACATCTCATGCCCCATCTGCTTGCACCACAGGGCAACATATTCCGTCGTGCCGCCAAAAACGGAGACGGTTACGGCGTAAGGCAGCGCCACACCCAGCGCGCGGATCCGGGTGGGGAACAGTTCAGCCTTTACCACCGCGTTGATGGACGTATAGCCGGAGGCAATGAACAAGGCGCCGGTAATCAGTCCAAACGCGGTCCAGGGTGAGGAAACGCCAGAAAGTAGCGTAAGCAGCGGCACGGTGCCCAGCGTGGCGCAGACGCCAAAATACAGCAGCAGCGGGCGGCGGCCGATGCGGTCAGACAACGCGCCGAAGGCGGGCTGTATGGCGGCAAAGACCAGCAGAGAGGCGGAAGAGACCAGCGTGGCCGTCTCTTTTGGAAAACCGAGGCTGTTTGCAAGATATTTCTGCATGTAGATGGTGTAGGTATAGAAAATAACGGTGCCACCCAGCGTCATGCCACAGACGGTCAGCACCGCGCGGGGATACTGGAGAAGCGCGCGCACGCCGCCTTTTTCTTTTTGTGTGCTGGCTTTTTGAAAACGCTCACTTTCTTCCATATGCCTGCGCAGCCAGAACACCAGCAAGGCTCCCAGCGCGCCGATAAAGAAGGGAACGCGCCAGCCCCATGCGCCGATCTGTTCCGGTGTGAGCAGCACATATTGCATCAGCAGCAGGATCAGCAGCGCCAGCAACTGCCCCATCACAAGCGTGACGTAGAGAAACCCCGACCAGAAACCACGGTGTTCCGGGGTGGACATTTCCGCCAGATAGGTAGCGGAGGCCCCATATTCCCCACCAAGGCTGAGGCCCTGCACCAGCCGGGCAAGCAGCAGCACAGCGGGTGCCGCAAGACCAATCTGCTCATAGGTCGGGCAGACGGCAATCGCCAGTGATCCAACACACATGGCGGTGACGGATAACGTCAGCGCCGCCCGGCGGCCGTAGCGGTCCGCCGCTGCGCCCAGCAGCCAGCCACCCACCGGACGCATGAAAAACCCGACCGCGAAAATTGCAGCAGCATTCAGCAGTTCTGCGGTCTGGTTGCCGCGCGGGAAGAAGGCATGCGCGAAGTAAATGGTAAAAGAGGAATAGACATACCAGTCATAATATTCCAGCAGGTTCCCGGCTGAGCCTGCCAGAATACCGCGAAGGCGCTGTGCTGTTGTCATTCCGGTTTGCATGTAAACTCTCGCATCTGATCAGGAGGCTTTTAAAAGCTGAAAAAAAGGGGGAGATGGCCGCTCAGGCGTGAGGTCTATCGTTTAAGGCGGCGTGGAGTTGCTCCTCGTCCAGCGCATTTTCCCAGCGGGAAATGACAAGGGCGGCCACAGCATTCCCGACAAGATTGGTCAGGGAACGACATTCGGACATAAAGCGGTCAATGCCCAGAATAAGGGCCATACCCCCCACAGGCACGCTGGCACAACAGAAAGCGTTGCCGCAAGCGTGATAAAGCCTGCGCCTGTCACGCCCGCAGCGCCTTTTGAACTCACCATGGCCACCAGCAGCAGAGCAAGCTGCTCCCCAAGGCCCAGATGCACGTCCGTCGCCTGCGCAATGAACAGGGCCGCGAGGGTCATGTAAATATTGGTGCCATCCAGATTGAAGGAATAGCCCATAGGCACCACCAGCCCGACAATCCCCTGCGGGCAACCGGCTTTTTCCAGTTTGGAAATCAGTCCCGGCAGAGCGGATTCTGAGGAACTGGTGCCCAGAACAATCAGCAGTTCTTCCTTGATATAGCCCAGCAGCCGGAAAATGCTGATGCTCATCATGCGCGTGACCAGCCCCAGAACCCCGCAGACAAACAGAATGGCGGTCAGATAAAACGCCAGAACCAGCGCGAGCAGATGCCCGATGGAGGCCACCCCGAATTTGCCGACCGTAAAGGCCATGGCCCCGAAGGCGCCGATGGGGGCGACGTACATCACCAGTCGCACCACGCCAAAAACCAGCTCTGTCAGATTACGGAAGAGTGACAGCACTTTCTGGCCGCTTTCCCCCATCTGGGCGAGGCTGATGCCAAACAGGATGGCAATCAGCAGGACCTGCAAAATCTCACCGGATGTGAACGCCCCGGCCGTGGTGCTGGGGATGATGCGCATCAGGAATTCGGTAAAGGAGTGGGAATGCGCCTCGCTCACAAACGTCGCGACGGCGCCGCTGTCCAGTGAGGCAGGCTTGATATGCAGCCCCGCACCCGGACGGGCGATGTTGGCCACCAGCATGCCCACAATCAACGCCAGTGTTGAAAAACACAGGAAATAGGCCATGGCCTTGCCTGCCACGCGCCCTGTCTGCTTCAGGTCCGCCATGCCTGCGATGCCGGTGCAGACGGTCAGAAAAATGACTGGCGCGATCACCATCTTGATGAGTTTGACAAATCCATCCCCCAGCGGCCGTAGGGACGCGCCGAGATTGGGGAAGAAATAGCCCACAAGAATGCCTGCAATAACGGCAATGACCACCTGAATGTAAAACAGATGGGCACGAGAGGAGCCGGAATGGGCGGAGGAGGTTGGGTCAGGTAAGGCCAAAGGGGTATTTTCCCGGTTTGTTCATTCTTCTTGTCAACGCTCTGGCAGCGCGGCAAACCTTGCGCGATGTTGTATACAGGCTTGTCATTGCATTGGCGTCATAAATTATTATTGGGTGTCAGCTCAGCACGAACCGGCCTCCCTGCCGAGAGAAAATGAGACAGATCACGGATGGATGATGGAATAATGCTGGCTGTTGTGGCTTTGGGGGCGACTTGCGCTGGGGGCTGTGCTGGCGTGGCTGCTGGGGCTGGCGGTCGGGCGCAGGCCGGGGC
>NZ_BAJW01000165.1 GCF_000613905.1 Acetobacter persici JCM 25330 | reverse complement strand
GGGGCGGACAAAGCCGCCCGGCGCATATCCGCGACCAGAGGCCGCGGCGGCGTGTGCGAAAAGGTAGACAGGCTCAGGGCTCCGGCAACCAGAGCGGAAAGGATTACAAAGCGGGGCATGCGCATCATTGAAGTGTCTCCTTTCCTGAACAGAGGACCAGACCGGAAGGGCGGGCCGGAAAATAAGAAGGACTGGCAGCTATTGAGGCAGGTCAAAAATGGCGGCGTGAAGGCAGGACGACGGAAAGGTTGCGGCGGGGGCAGGCTGTGTCCTATAGCGGGCCGGATTGGTCAGAGCGTTAAGGCGTCTGTCTGTGTAACCCTACCTCCCTGAGGATTGTATTTCCCATGAGCAGCACGTCCCCTTCTTCTTCTGAAATTGCCCGTTTGCAGGTTGCGCTGCGCCGTCTGCTTGGGGCCAAAGGTCTTTCCGTTAATCCGCCGCCGCGCGCCGGGATGTCGGTTGAACTGGCTGTAGACGGTGAAGTGATTGGCACCATTCATCGTGATGATGATGAAGGCGAAGTATCCTACGCCATCAACATCATTCTTCTTGAAGAAGATCTGCCGGCTGAAAAATAAGCCGCGGTTTTTTCAGGTCTGAACAGAACGGGGGTGGGCCTGCGGGCCGCCCCCGTTCTGGCTTTCAGGCGTTGGACGGCGCTGCGGAAGCCTGCATGATGGGCGCGCGCCGGGCGGGAAATTCCACCTTGGTCACTTTCCAGCGCCAGTTCTGAATCCGCATCTCGATTTTCAGCGGGGTATCCTGCTCGTGGCCGGGCAGAGGCACATCCACTTCAAACTGATCCAGCCGGGTAAACCGCACGGAGGCCTTCTGCGCCAGCGTGGCGAAGGACGGCATGGGCTGGCTGGCCGGAATGGCCGCGGGCACAGCCTGATCAACCAGTGTGCCGAGATTGGCCTGCGTCACCGTGAAATCCACCGCGTTGGACACGGCTGTGGTGGCGAAGGATGAGCCGAAATCTGGCAGATCATCCGAGACCCGTTCCAGATGCAGGCCGGAGAGCGTCTGATGCTTGATGGACGCATCCAGTTCCGACCAGTTGATGGCCTGACCGAGGGCCGTCATGTCATGCGTCTGGATGGCGGAGCCGATGGACCAGAGCGTGACAAACGGGGAGGCCAGATACAGGCCAAGCGCTGCCGCGGATGCAGCCACACACACTCTGCGCGCGGCCTGGAACGTCTTCAGACTGGCAGGCCGGGCGAAAGACCCGGCAGAGGTGAGGGCGGTCATCTGGTGCACTCCTCGTATGATAAAATTGCAGATCACGTATAGCAGACGCATGGCACCCATGCATAGTTTCATGAAGGGTATTTCATGAGATCACGAAAATGTGAATTAGGGTATTCTGGCGCTGTCCTGAAAAAAGCGGGGCGCGCGGAACGGGCGGGCATGGCATAAATGCCGCTCTCTGCCCGCAGCAAAAAGGCGCTCAGATGGCGTTTGACTTCACCGAAGCCGAAATTCAGCGATATTCCCGCCATATTCTCCTGCCCGAGGTCGGCGGGACGGGGCAGGCGGCGCTGAAGGCGGCCTCCGTTCTGGTGGTGGGGGCCGGGGGGCTTGGCGCGCCCGCCGCCCTCTATCTGGCCGCCGCCGGTGTGGGGCGGATTGGTCTGGTGGATGATGATGTGGTGGAGCTTTCCAACCTGCAACGCCAGATTGTGCATACAACGCAGTCTGTCGGCACGCCCAAGGTGGAGTCTGCCCGCGCCACGCTGGAAGCCCTGAACCCTGAGGTCACGCTCGAAACATGGCCGATGCGGCTGACAGCCGCGACGGTGGATGATCTGGTGAGCCGGTATGATCTGGTGTGTGACGGGTGTGATAACTTCACCACCCGTTATCTGGTCAACGCCGCCTGCGTGCGGGCCGGAAAGCCGTTGGTCTCTGCTGCCGTGCAGCGGTTTGAAGGCCAGCTCTCCACGTTTCATCCGGCGCGGGGCGGCCCCTGCTACCATTGCCTCTACCCGCAGACCGATGGTGAGGCACAGGGGTTAAGCTGTGGCGAGGCCGGGGTGTTTGGCGCGGTGACGGGGGTGATGGGCACCCTTCAGGCTACGGAAGCCCTCAAGGAACTGCTCGGGCTGGGGACATCACTGGTCGGGCGGCTGCTGATGTGGGATGCTCTGAACACACGTTTTACAACCATCGCCCTGCAACGGGACCCCACATGCCCGGTGTGCGGGGCACTGCAACGGGAGACGTCTGATGGCTGAACGGACCGGACATGAGTCTGGCGGAATTTTTGCCGGAAGTTCTGCACCTTCTGCCGCACCCTCTGGCCGCACGGGGTTTGCCGCTGCCGTGGGTGCATCCGCGTTCCCCCCGTGTGATCTGGCGCTGGTGATTGTGGAGGCGCGGTATGAGCGCATCCATGCGGCTTTAATGCTTGCCGCCACAGCCTGCGCGCTGGGCCAGAGCGTGGTGCTGTTTGGCATGGGGGCCGGGGTTGCGGCGTTTACGGCCGGGTGGGACGGGCTGGAAGACGCAGAGCATGAGGACTGGCGCACGGCTGCCGGAGTTGCCGGGCTGTCTGACCTGCGGACTGCCCTGCTGGAGATGGATGCCACGCTGATGGTGTGCGACTCCGGGGTAAAGACCATGGGGCTTTCTGCCGCAGAGCTGGCAGAGGGCGTGGCAGTTGTGGGCCTGCCTACGTTTCTGGATAGGGCAGGGGCAGCCCGTGTGACGGTTTTCTAAAAACCGCTTGCCCCGGCGTTTCTCTCTTGGCAGGGATGCAGGCATGATGTTCACATTGCCTCTGACTTTCCGGTTCCGACTGCTGTCCTGCCTGGCAGGGTGTGCGGTCGCGCTGTCTGGCGCGGTTGCTGCTGAGAAAAAGCCCGCCGCGCACAAGCACCATGCCCACCACGCTGAAGCGGGCCACGCTGCTGCCAAAAAGAAAGCGGCGGACAAGCCTGCTGGTAAAAAAGCCGCCGCGGCGGACAGCAAGAGTGCGCATCACCCCCACCATGAGACGGCTAAGGCGGCCTCTACCAAGGGGCATCACGCCGCAGGCCAGACTGCCCACGCGCCTGCCCGCCATAAAGCGGCAGCCGCT
>NZ_BAJW01000166.1 GCF_000613905.1 Acetobacter persici JCM 25330 | reverse complement strand
GATAGTCGAGTTCATATGAGTGAAGATAAGATAGCTGCCGTTTGCCGCAGCGATCTCCGCCCGCGCGCCTGAAACGCCGAGCATCACGAAGCTTGGAAGATCTGAAAAATCTCCCAAAATGTAGGAGCCCGGCTGACCGGGGATAGATGCCTCAGCTTCATGTTCAACCGATTGCGTCCAGATTGAGCGTAATACGCGCAAGTGAAAGGATGGTTGATACGAGAATGCTGCTCGACGTTATGTTTGCTTCGCGATGGTAGAATTCTGCCGCCATGAACTCTTCTGTTCCATCCCCTTCTTCCATCCATAAACAATAGGAAGAACTTTAAGTGCTAATAGGCCTTAGCCACATCTGGGTCATTTTAGTGAAAATTCTGGTTACGGGGCGCTTGCCCAAGCTTCACCATGCCAGCTCTGTTATCCAGGGCCGCATATCAAAACAATGAATAAAACTTAATTTATTCAATCTATCACTCACAGTGCATAACTGATATTCCGCCGTAAATGATAATGATTCTTATTATCTATTTCTGGTAGGATATTGATGTGACACTCCACCAAGTAACCCATCTTCGAGTGACTGGCTTGCTGGCCTCGACGTTCCTTTCTCTAGGAGGAATATCTTCAGTTCAGGCAGCAGATATCGTAAAAAAGAATGCAAACACAGGCGAAGTTATTGAAAAAAAATCCGTAGATAATAAAAAATCAGTTGCAAAAATTACTACAAAACAGAAAAATATAGCCAATGTTTCGCCCAAAACTAATGAAAGCATTCTTGTGCGAGGCAGACGGTGGGGTCAGGGAAGTTATACAGCACCACAAACAAGTGCTTCCACGGGGTTGCCATTAAGCTTACGGGAAACACCGCAGACAGTCACGGTTATGACGCGGCAGGTCATGGATGATCAGCAGATCAATACCCTGGATGACGTTCTGAATACCACGCCTGGCGTTACATCCTACGCAAACGATAACGCTGGGAGAACAACATATCGCGCACGTGGCTTCGACATTACCAACTACAAGATTGACGGCATGCAGATTGATGCCTCAACAAGTTTTGGTGGTGTCGGCTCATCCATGAACATGGACCTGTATGACAATGTGCAGATCGTCCGTGGGGCCAACGGTCTTCTGGGCGGAACGGGGGATCCGTCCGCAACAATCTACTTGCAACGCAAAGCACCCCAGAAAGAATTTTCGGCAAATGGACTTTTAAGATTAGGAAACTGGAATGAGCACCGCGTTATGGCGGACCTCAATGCTCCTCTTAATCATTCGGGAACTATTCGCAGTAGATATGTTTTTTCGTGGGATGACACCGACACCTTCAGGGTAAGGGAGCACGTTAACCGTATTGGGGCTCTTGCGAACTTTGCAGCAGATATCTCTTCGCGGGATACGCTCAATTTTGGCTTTCAATATGAAAGAACCCGTAACGATGGCGCGTCCTGGGGAACCAACGTCCCTATCTGGTATGCGGATGGAACCAAAACCAATCTTCCTCGTAGCACTAACCCAGCCGCAGACTGGAGCCAAGCTACGCGTGACCAGTATACGGCGTTTATCAACTACGATCATGATTTCTCAGCCGGCTGGCATCTGAAGGCCGGCTATATGCGCACTCAGGGGAGTTCCTATAACAATCTTGGTGTCGCAAAAATCAACAATGCATCACGGGGAACTTACGGGGGGTTCTGGAATCAAGATGGGACAGGGGCGTATCTGAACGCTCTTCATGCAGAGTATGAGGACGCGCGTGACAATGCTGACGTCCATGTATCCGGGCCTATTCACGTTTTAGGTCGTGAACATCAACTGGTCTTTGGCTTCAACGGATATAATGATGAGCTGACACAGTATTCCTTCAGTAAGGCTTTAGGAAACTGCTCAATCCTAGGTGTCACCCCTTATTCCGGATGCCAGTATCGAGCAACCGGTCTGCCTATTGCCAACTGGCAGACATGGGATGGATCTTACCCTAACTTTGCAACGCACCGCACACACGCGCGTGAGGTTGATGTTACGCGAAATTACGGTGCGTATGCTTCTGGTCGGTTCGTGCTAGCCAAAGGGCTTTCCCTTATTCTGGGTGGGCGCATGAGCAGTTACCAAGCTTATACCGGCACGTATAATACAGCCAATAAATACTCAGGATCCACCAGTACAGGTCAGCAAAACGCTGTTCTAACCCCTTATGCAGGTATGGTCTATGACTTTACAAAGACCATGTCGATTTATGGAAGCTATACAAACGTCTACACACCTCAGTCGAACCTGCGGGATGCCAGCAACAAACCCCTCGATCCGGTTATGGGCAAAAGCTATGAAACGGGCTTGAAAGGTGCCTTCTTCAAGCAACATCTTAACACGTCTCTCGCATTCTATCTCAACCGTCAAAACAATGTTGCCCAGGCGACTGGTTCAACAAATTCAACGACCGGTGAAGCTATTTATGAGTCTGTCAATGGTGTGAAGACTGAAGGTATTGATTTTGATGCTTCGGGTGAGCTTCTACCGGGTTGGAACGTATTCTTTGGTTACAGCTATCTCTACGAAAAAGGTTTGAGCTATCGTCAGGATCCGCATCACCTTGTGCGTCTTACAACAAGTTATACTTTCCCTGGGAAACTCCATCATCTGACTATTGGTGGTGGTATCTCCAGCCAGTCCAGCACAGAATGGTCCTCCAATCCCGGGCGTCCTCTTGGAAATGGCAAGTATGATTCGTCCAACCTTCGTGTCAAAGGATACACGCTCATTAATATCATGGCGCGGTATCGTGTTGCTAACTGGCTTGATGTTGCAGGGAATATTACCAATCTTACAGACCGCACTTACGTGCGTCAGGAAGGGTTCTACGACGGCATGATCTATGGCGAGCCACGTACTTTTAGCTTTACCTTACGTGGCCATTATTGAATATTCAGAGACTATTCCGCCTTTTACACATGAACTGGAAACTCTAAATGTCTGATTATAGACATTTAGAGACCCATAGAAGACATTCTGCTCCCCCCC
>NZ_BAJW01000167.1 GCF_000613905.1 Acetobacter persici JCM 25330 | reverse complement strand
CCCTCCACCTCACAATCAGGCCGCAAAAACTTTAATCAACGGTTTTTAGATCCCTCCAGATCACCAAAATTAATCCGCACTACTAAAGGGAACAACTCATGCTCTGTGTTTAGATTAGCTGACCAAGATAAGGTCTGATTATGTCCGAAACTTCCTCAAAGAGATTACTATCGAGAAGTTGATTCTTCTGGTTGCCGATATGAATGATGCTGGCATTATGATCATCTACCCCAAAAAGATCCTCTGTAGCTACGATGACTTGACTTCCTTGTGGACGTTTATCGACGATGAAGCTCATTACTTTCTGCATGTCATCCTGACCTTGCTGATTGGGAGCATCAATCACAATCGGGCAGAATGACGAAGAAGAGAAATGTCGCGCCGTATGTAAAAAAGCATAATAGTAGGCGATAATACCTCGTGGGCCTTCACTACCACGTCCGAATGGCATTGTGGTCATAGAAGGGTTCTTCGTAGTGTCGATGCGTACTGATAACTCATCACAAAACTCAAACAAACGATCTTTAAAAAAATCTTTGATTTCAAGGGTCTTCTTTGGACTGACCGCTACCTTCATCGCTGCGCTTTCGACATCTTCTGCACGCCGCGTGGCAGTGATGCGGTCATCAATGACACCAATTCGGTTACGGATTATACGCCCCGCCTGATTACGCCCTTGAGCTATAATGACATCGTTGAATGAAAGATCATCCTTTCGAACACTAAGGATATGGTTGATCTGCGCAATCTGCTCTTCCAAGGCTATGATGTTTTTGCGTTCACTGTTTGCTGCCCCTTCGAGTTCATGCAGCTTCTCTTGACTTGTGATAAGTGCAGCATAGAGACCATCTTTATCCTGAAGGATCTCGAACTGATCTGCAATTAAGTTAGAATAATGCTGGCCACAGGTGGGGCACGAAACTTCGTTTGGGCGGTCCAGAGCTTCAGAAAAATTCTCGTCCATCTCAGTAAGAGTGGCGATCACAATATCTCGTTGTTCCAGCCAAAGACGTCGCTCTTCGGCGATTTCAGCAAGACGTTGACGGTACGCAATTTGGTATTCATGCAGTTTTCTACTTTCAACCAAAAGCTGTTCGCTCTCGAGTTGAAAGTCGACAATATCAAAGGACAGCACAACATCCGAAACCAGCTCACGCATGCTTTGAAGAGTTTGATGCAAGACGTGACGTTCGCCTTCAAGAGATTTGCGCTGTGCTTGAAGAATATTGCGTCTGCTCTGAGCCGAGTAATATTCATTTGGCTTCAGGCCAGAATGATAGTCAGCAAGCGTCTGCTTTGAGTTAGCTAGATGTAGCCCTTTAAATGAAGCCCAAGGCTGTTTCCAACTGCCATCCTGATCAATGTAGAAAGGGGCGAAAATATAATCGGGCGGAGGTGTAATGATTTCCTCTTGCCGATTCATCATTTCAAGTCGAAAATCCAGTAACTTCGCAAGGTAGGCAATCAATTCCTGCCCAATAGACCGCGTGCGAATCAGTAGATTACCGTTACCATCGAAAATGACGAAACGGCCATTTTTTGCCAATATGGCATAAACGTCACCATCGACCGTAAACTCAAGAAAAGTTTCGACGTGAGCACTGCGCCAAAAACTATCAATACGATGTGGTTCTGCTCCGAATGCGTTATATAGGCTCTTTAAGATGGCCGATTTTCCGAACCCGTTTCCGGCGTGCAAAATCGTTGCTTCTGTGTCCAAGTTCAGACTGAATGCTCGCCTTTCGTGCTGGGACAAAAGGCAGAGACGTGAGAACTTCAGCATGCGCATCTTTGGAATCCTTCATGCTGGTCAATAAACGGCGCAAACCAACGACATTCGCTCGGGTCATCCTATAGCCTCGAAACTTTCAACATACAAAGCGCCCTCTCGATGTTCATAATCCGATGGCAGCCACTTTTCTAACTGAGCAACAATCTCAGGCAAAGTCTCATAAGAATCAATCTCCGTCTGACGGGCAATTATGATATCGCGAGCAGCAGCATTGAACGCAGTAGCTCCCGGTTCACCAACAGACCGCGCTTTGATGTAGAGAATACAACTATTTTTGAGGACAATCATTCGTCGCGATCTCATACCGTTGGCGGTAAGATCTCCTGCAATTGTTCCCCAGTTATCGAGAAACCGCCGTCCAGAGGTCGCCCGCAAGAACATCGTCTCGACATCTGCACGGGATAGGGTCTTTCGATCATAAAACTCTGCTTCGGTCGTGAATTCCTCAGTGACACCGCTCTTTGTAAAAACGCTTCCTCGAAGCGTTTCGTATAACGATATAACCGGAATGTAATGTGCATCCTCACGCTCATGGATAAACTCCACAAGTGCGCCTTTCACGAACTTATCCTGCTCAATCAACCCAAGGCCAATCCGCTCAAAAACGAATAACTGGCTTCCATCTACAGCGGTATTCCCGACCCCATCCTTCGCGACAGCCCCTCTCAGAACTGCCATTACGTCGGGATGGAGTTGTGAAGAGGGGATCACGAGGTTATCTGCCGTTGTCTCCGTGCCATCTATAAGCTTTAACTTGAAGCCAAGGTTGGATACGAACCCTAAGCAACTGACCATCACTCCAAAAGCGTCCATATGATGGTAAAGGCGACCAAGAAAGGTAGCAGGTTTACTTTTACCCTTTTTTGCGGTTAGAGCCGCCAGTGTCCACTCGCCCTTGTCCTGCGATTTGATCTGAAAAAAACCTACTTTCTCAGGCTGGTCAGATCTATCTAACATCATAAGATCATCAAAGTGATCAAACACAGCTCGGTAGTCAGCCCCAGTCCGGTGCACCTCTAATATCTTAAGGA
>NZ_BAJW01000168.1 GCF_000613905.1 Acetobacter persici JCM 25330 | reverse complement strand
CTCCCCGCTGGATGTGGCAAGCGTGACTCCCGCCGCCGCGCGCGAAGCGGCTTTCCGGCGTGGCACGCTGGTGCATGCGCTGTTGCAGTATCTGCCCGCTTATCCGCCGGAGCAGCAGGCAGAGATGGCGCATGGCTGGCTGGCCCGCCCTGCCAGTGGCCTGAAACTGGAAGAGGCCGCCACACTGGCAAAGCAGGTGCTGGGCGTGCTGGCCCTGCCGGATCTGGCGGCTCTGTTCTCCCCACAGGCGCGGGCGGAGCAGCGGCTGGCCGGCGTGGCGGGTGGGCAGGTGATTGTGGGGCAGGTGGACCGCATGCGTGTTCTGCCGGACACGGTGCTGGTGTGTGACTTTAAAACCGGGCGGCACACGCCGCGCACGGTGGTGGCAACACCCGTGCTGTATCTGCGCCAGATGGCGGCTTACCGCGCTTTATTGCAGGGGTTATACCCCGACAAGCGGGTGCGGTGTGTGCTGGTCTGGACGGAAGGGCCACGGGCAGACGTGCTGCCGGATGCCCTGCTGGAGGCGCATGCGCCGGGTGCCCGTGGAGACAGCACATCTTGACCGGATGCGCTGGCCCCTTAAGTGTAGAGACACACGCTGTGGGCGGGGAACCGTTTGCGGTTAGACTGTTTATGCCTCTGTCAGGCGTGCCCGCATGCCACCCGTCCACGAACAAGGAAGAGACAATCCCATGAGTGAACATACGCTTGCTGTTACAGATTCCAGCTTTGATGCCGATGTGCTCAAGGCCTCCGGTCTGGTGCTGGTCGATTTCTGGGCGGAATGGTGCGGCCCGTGCAAAATGATTGGCCCGGCACTGGAAGAACTCGGCAAGGATTTTGCCGGGAAGCTGACAGTGGCCAAGATCAATATTGACGATAACCCCGTCTCCCCCAACACGTACGGTGTGCGCAGTATCCCCACCCTGATGCTCGTAAAGGATGGTCAGGTGCTGGATACCAAGGTGGGCGCGCTGCCCAAAAGCCAGCTTAAAGCCTGGGTTGAAGGCGCTCTGTAAGCCTGTCTTGCAGACGTCGCGCATCGTTCTGCCGGGCCATAATGCTTGGCAGGACGGCGCAAGCAGCGTAAGGCACGCTGCTAACAGGGCTATGCTCCCATTTTTTGATTTATCGCAGTTGCAGGGTTCAAGATGAGCTGGATCACCGAATACGTCCGTCCCAAAATTCGCGGCCTTCTGCGTCGTGATGTGCCGGATAATCTGTGGACCAACTGTGAGTCCTGCAGCCAGATGATTCTGACCAAGGAACTGCATCGCGCCATGAATGTGTGCCCCCATTGCGGGCATCACATGAAAGCGCCGGTGCCTGACCGTCTGGCATGGACGTTTGATAACGGGGAATGCACCCGGATTGAACTGCCGCCAGCCCCGGTGGACCCGCTGGGCTTCCGGGACCAGAAAAAATATACTGACCGCCTGAAAGACGCCCGCGCCAAAAGCCATCTAGATGAATCCCTGATTGTGGCGCACGGCACCATTGGCGGGCACCCGAGCGTTGTGGGCGTCATGGCGTTTGAATTCATGGCGGGCACCATGGGTGCGGCCTTTGGTGAGCGTTTTGTGGCGGCGGCCCGTCTGGCTGTACTGCAAAAGTCCCCGCTGGTCATTTTCACCGCCTCCGGCGGCGCGCGGATGCAGGAAGGGGCGATCAGCCTGATGCAGATGCCGCGCACCACCATTGGGGTGCAGATGCTGAAGGAAGCAGGTCTGCCGTATATTGTGGTGCTCACCAACCCGACCACGGGTGGCGTGACGGCCTCCTTCGCCATGCTGGGCGATGTGCAGATTGCCGAACCCAATGCGCTGATCGGCTTTGCAGGCCCACGCGTGATTGAAGACACCGTGCGGGAAAAACTGCCCGAAGGCTTCCAGCGGTCCGAATATCTGCTGGACCACGGCATGCTGGACATGGTGGTGTCCCGCAAGGAGATGCGGGAGACACTGGCCCGCGTGATTGGGTTGCTGATGCGCGCGCCTGCCACACCGGAAGACGGGAAGGCTGAACCGGCCCCCGCCGTTGTGCCGGATGCAGCCCCTGCTGCTCCTGCGGCCTGAGTCCTCCGCGCGTGACATCCTCTACGGGCGGCTCCGCGCCGACGACTGAATTTTCCGGCCGCACCGGCGAGGTGCTGGAACGGCTGAACCGCCTTTACCCGGCGCTGATTGATCTTTCACTGGGGCGGCTGGAAACCCTGCTGGGCAAGCTGGGGCACCCTGAAGACAACCTCCCCCCCGTGATCCATGTGGCGGGCACCAACGGCAAGGGCAGCACCTGCGCCACGCTGCGCGCTATTGGTGAGGCCGCGGGCTGGCGGGTGCATGTCATGACCTCGCCGCATCTGGTGGATGTTACGGAGCGATTCCGCCTTGCCGGGACGCTGGTGAGCGAGGCCGAACTGGTCGCGACACTGGAGGAAATTGAGCAGGTCAATGCCGGTGCGCCCATCACGGTGTTTGAGGTGCTGACGGCGGCGGGCTTCCTGCTGTTTTCCCGCCATCCGGCGGAACTGGCCATTATTGAGGTCGGTCTGGGTGGCCGGTGTGACGCCACCAATGTGCTGAAGCACCCGGCGGCCTGCATTGTTACCTCTGTTTCCATGGATCATGAGGCCTTTCTGGGCAACACGCTGGAAGCGATTGCCGCAGAAAAAGCCGGGATTTTCAAACCCGGTGTGCCGGCTGTAACCGGCGCGCAGCCAGAGGCCGTGCGGCGTGTGCTGGAAGCGCAGGCCCGCGCGGTGG
>NZ_BAJW01000169.1 GCF_000613905.1 Acetobacter persici JCM 25330 | reverse complement strand
CGACGGCCAGCCAGCGCGCATGTTCGACTCCGCTGGCGACGATGCCAATGTTGGGGCCTTCGCCCGTCGCGCCGAAGGCGATCGCCGGCATTTCCGGTTCATCGTCAGCCCCGAAGACGCGGCCGAGCTGACCGACCTGCACGCTTACACCCGCGATCTGGTGAAGCAAATGGAGCAGGACCTTGGCACCGGCCTGGAGTGGCTGGCGGTCGATCATTGGAACACCGACAACCCGCATGTGCATTTGATCGTCCGGGGCCGGACCGACCGGGGCGACGACCTGACCATCCATCGAGAGTATATCACCCGCGGCCTGCGGGCGCGGGCCGAAGATCTGACGACGATGGAACTGGGGCCACGCTCCGAGCACGAGATCCGTCACCGGCTCGGCCGGGAGGTCGCGGCGGAGCGCTGGACCCAACTGGATCGCACCCTGCAACGGATGGCGGAGCAGCAGCCGGAGGGGATCGTCGACCTGCGCCTCGGCGCAGCGGGACCGGAAGACGATCCGGAGATCCGATCATTGCTGATCGGACGGCTACAACGGCTGGAGGCGATGGGTCTGGCGCAGGGGGCAGGACCGGCGCAATGGCGGCTGTCCGAAAACGCGGAACAGACCCTGCGCGACATGGGGCTGCGTGGCGATATCATCCGTACCATGAGCCGGGCGCTGGTCGGGAGACCGGCGAGGCGGTGATCCATGACCTTGTGGGGCCTGCGCAGCCGCTAATCGGGCGGGTCGCCGGCAAGGGGCTCGACGATGAACTGGCCGGGCGGCCCTACCTGCTGGTCGAGGGTGTCGACGGGCGGTCGCATTATCTCCGTCTCGGTCCGGCGGCGGACATTACCGACATCCCGGATCAGGCCATCGTGCGGGCGGCGACCGACAGGAGCGGGCGCTGGACCAGCGTGCGGGTTCTCTCCGACTGGTCGCTCGATCGCCAGGTCACCGCGCAGGGCGCCACCTGGCTCGACCGGGAACTGGTCGCGCGCGAGAAGACAATGCTGGCCCCATCCGGTTTCGGGGGCGAAGTGGACGCGGCGCTGGAGCGCCGGGTGGAGCATCTGGTCGGGCAGGGCCTGGCGCGGCGGCGGGGCCAGCGGATCCTGTTTGCCTCCGATCTGCTCGGTACCTGCAGCGGGAGGAACTGGCGGGGGCCGCAGAGACGATCGGATGCGAGACCGGCCTGACCCACCGCGCGATGGCAGACGGGGAGACCGTCCGGGGGCGCTATCACCGCCGGGAGACGCTGGTCTCTGGGCGCTTTGCCGTCATCGTCAATGACACCGATGGCGAATTCAGTCTCGTGCCTTGGCGACCGGAAGTGGAACGGGCTCGCGGCCGCGAAATCGGCGTGACAATGCGTGGAAAGGCGATCGAGTGGCAGATGGCACTCGATCGTGGGCCGACTATTGATTAATCATTGAGCAGGAGGATTCATAACGTAATAAAGTTTTCCGCTCAAAGCATACCAATGAGCAAACAATAATATTCCAAGGATGGGGACCACGAACCATGAACCGAGAAATTCGGTCGCTTTAGAAAACTTGTAACTCCATTTCCGATCGTTAACGGCAAATGCACTGACGGCGATGTAATGGCAGAGCATCAACAATCCCAAAACGAGGGCTATTATTCCAGTAAGAACGCCGATGCTTTGTGTGAATACCCAGCGGAAAGCGTACTGATTGTGAAAGAAGAGATCTATAATTTTCACGGATCCTATCTGGGAAATGATATCATTGAGATATCTTTTTTCGTCTGGAAGATAATAAAGAACGATTCCTGCATTGATGATTGGCAACATGAGGCGAATTGCCCACGAGCTGCCTGAATAAATGCGACTCCAATAGCCGCGTGCCGCCGTGACGACTGTCGCTGTGATGGAAAAGATCGCGCATCCTTGCATGACGGACAAGGCGATCGACCCATAATGTAGGTAAAGGTAGACAGTTAAGATGCAAAATAATGCTGACGCGGCAATAAGTGCAAATGCTCCATCGTCCTGGTTAGAGGTCGTTCCGTGATAATGAGTATGAAATTGGCGATTGTCGTGGACAATTTTGTCCACCTTCTCATAATTTATTTCTATTATTTTTCTGGAACCGCTTTTGGGGTCTTTGGGAGGGGGTGGCA
This sequence comes from Acetobacter persici JCM 25330, assembly GCF_000613905.1. Lineage (GTDB taxonomy): Bacteria > Pseudomonadota > Alphaproteobacteria > Acetobacterales > Acetobacteraceae > Acetobacter > Acetobacter persici. Next base: position 620 of record NZ_BAJW01000169.1, on the reverse strand, counting down.
TCAGCAGAAGGCTGAAAACAACCCCCATGATGGGAGATAAAAACAAGTTGCCGTAGATGGGATCGCCGGCGATCGGACGTAACCAGTCGAGCATTGTAAATCCTATAAGCCATTTCATAGCAGTGAGCGGGCAGGGAAAGCATATCCCGTAAATCGCTCTCCCGAATCCCCCCTTTGAGGGATGTCGCGATCCTGCCGGTAATAAAAATTCTGACGGGAGAATTTTCGGCAGGGGAATTCGCCATTTCCCGCCAATCCTACGCACGCCTACGAAGCCCGTCGATTGTTGTTGCGGCGGCTGATTTCCGGCCTTTCTTATCTGTCCCGTTCTGCAACGACGGACGGGACAGATGACCGGAAGCCGGATTCTCTGGGGCCAGATGCTGGGAGCACTGTTCGCGGTGCTCGCCGGCCTGTGGGGTGCCACCGAATGGACCGCCTGGCGGCTGGGTTTCGCTCCGGCCCTAGGCCTGCCCTGGCTCCAGGTGCGGGGCATCCCGATCTACTCGCCACATGCCTTCTTCCCCTGGTGGCTGCGTTACGATCGCTACGCCCCGCGCGTGTTCGCCATTGGCGCGCTGATCGCCACCCTGGGCGCATCGGCGCGATGCTGATCGCCC
>NZ_BAJW01000170.1 GCF_000613905.1 Acetobacter persici JCM 25330 | reverse complement strand
GGGCGTGCTGGTCTGCTGCCAGAGCCGGGGCGGTGACGCTGGTGAGGCTGGTGAGAAGGGCCGCGCCGCAGAGAAGGAGATACTTCATAGCGCCACCAGCGGGCCGCCATTGCCCTTCAGCCATTGGGTGCGGATATGGTGGGCGGACCAGTAGGCGAGGGCGGCGACCAGCCCCGTCGGGTTATACCCCATCCCCTGCGGGAAGGCGTTGGCCCCGACCACAAACACGTTGGGTACGTCCCAGCTTTGCAGATAGCGGTTGAGGGCAGAGGTTTTCGGGTCGTCCCCCATCACGGCGCCCCCGCACAGATGCGTGGTCTGATACTCGCGCACGTCAAACGGTTTACCCGGCTCCCGCATGCCATACTGCACATTCTGCGCGCCGAGGGCCTTCACCACGTTGGCAAGCTGACTGATGACGTAACGGTTCATGCGGATATCATTATCTTTCCAGTCAAAAGTCATGCGCAGCATGGGCTGGCCGTAGCTGGTGCGCCATGTGGGGTCGAGGTCCAGATAGACATCGCGGTAGGCCATGTTGGAGCCCTGCGCATTGATGGTGAAGGAGTGGCGGTAGGTCTCAATGGCCGCCTTTTTCCACGCACTGCCCCAACGCGGCACGCCCGGCGTATGGGCTTTTGCGCCCGCAATGGGTTTGACGCCCGCCTGATTGACCCAGAGCGGGGAGCCACCAATAAAACCAAGGGGGCCATGGTCAAAATTGTCGCTGTTGAAATCATCAATCGCAACACCGCCAGCGGAGCCGATAAACTGGTCCGTGCTGCGGGTGGGCGGCATCCAGACGGTGCTGTTGGTAATGTTCTGATAGGTAAAGTTCCGCCCCACTGTGCCCGTGTTGCTGACAGGGTCATAGGCTTTGCCAATACCGGAGAGCAGCATGAGGTGGACGTTATGAAACTGGAAGGCCGCCAGAATGACCAGCCCCGCAGGCTGGGTGATCTGGTTACCCTCGGCATCCTGATAGACAACGCCGGTCGCTTTTTTGCCGGTGGAATCCAGCAGGACTTTCAGCACATGCGCGTTGCTGCGGAGCGTGAAGTTTTCATGCCGCCGCAGGGCGGGCATGATGTTTACGTTGGGTGAGGCTTTGGCATACATGTAACAGGCATAATCGCTGCAATAGCCGCAGAAGTTACACGGACCCATCTGCGCGCCATACGGGTTGGTATAAGGCTGGGACGCATTGGCGGCGGGCATGGCGTAAGGATGATACCCGGCCTCCGCTGCGGCATGGCGGAACAGGTGCGCGGTATACACATCCCGCAGGGCGGGAAGCGGAAAATCATCCGAGCGGTCAGGCGCAAACACATTGCCTTTGCCAGTAGTTTTTCCGTTTACGGTATAGGCCTCCCCGGATGTGCCGAAGACTTTCTCCGCTTTGTCAAAAAACGGTTCCAGTTCCGCATAGGTGACGCCGTAATCCTGAAGGTTCATGCCCTCGGGGATGAAGGTGCGGCCATAGCGTTCCGTAATATGGCTGCGTAGGCGGAGGTCCTGCGGAGGAGCGCGGAAATGCACGCCTGTCCAGTGCAGGCCCGCTCCGCCCACGCCTGCTCCCGGCAGGAACGCCGCCAGCCGACGATACGGCACAGCCTCCTGATCCATCCGGTTGCGCACGGTCACTGTTGTTTGCGCGGGGTTTTGAAAAAGCTTGTAGCGCACAGCGCCTTCCAGCTCATCCAGAGAAGAGGGGTAAGCACCGTCCCGCGCAGTTGAGCGCCGCTGCCCGCGTTCCAGCATCACAACGGAAAGACCGGCTTCACACAGTTCCTTGGCCATGATGCTGCCCGCCCAGCCGCTGCCAACCACCACAACATCCACGGGGGGAAGTGTTTTGTCAGTCATGCTCCGCACGCTCCCCGGCAATGGAGACGGGGCCGTAGGGGTATGGGGTGTCATACCGGTCGACCCAGTCCATGTAGTCACCCCGCGCACCGGGGAAGCCCATCATCACCCAGCCCGCCAGATGTCTGTTGCCACCATGGAGAGGGTCGGCAAATGCGCCTTCAATCGTATCCGAGCGGAGCTGCTCGAAAAATGTAGAGGCGGGCAAAGGGACGGGCGATAGGGCGGGCTGGCCTGCAAACTGTGTGGCGTTCTGTTCCAGTGCGGTCAGAATGGTGTCCTGCACGTCTGGCGTCAGTGTTTCAAACGCTGCCTGATGCGTGTGCCGCACCCATGCAATGACGCCGGTCAGACCGATTTTGTAAATCTGCTGCGGGCTGTAAGGAAGCTGGTAGCCCAGATTGGCAGGGGCGTCTGTACGGTGTGGGCCTTGCATATACCAGAGTTCTCCACGGCCCCACGGTGTGTCCATCTGCTGGTCAATAAAGTGGGGCACACCAAGGGCCAGAGCGCCGGGGCCGCTGGCATCGGCAGGGAAAATCCGCTCACACGCGGCGCACAGAAAAGCAAACTGCTCCGGGCTGAAAAAACGCGGTGCGTCGGGCGCAGAGGATGAAGCGGGGTGCGCAGGTGCCACTGCATCGCGCGTTGCCGCGCCAGTCTGGTCCGCTGCGGCCTGTGCGGGCGTCATGCTGCTGACGGCAAGGGCTGCGGCTCCGGTGCCTAACCCCTGCACA
>NZ_BAJW01000171.1 GCF_000613905.1 Acetobacter persici JCM 25330 | reverse complement strand
GACCACCGCCGGGGCCACCATGAGCACCCGGACCACCCTGACCGCGCGGGTCGGCATAGGACTGGGGTGCCGCGACGGCAAAACACCCGAGAGCCAAAGCAAGCATCACTTTTGTCTTCATCAGAGACCTCATTTCAACATGACGACTGTTCTGCCGGAGGTGTGGCAAAAATTTGTCCTGCGTTCATTCTTTTCAATTTTGAAATAATGAAAAACACCTCTTCACAAGCCAGAAATCATGATCTTTATGAAACAGGTTTACAGCCATCCGGTCTGTATAAAACCGCCCTGGTGACAAAGGTTCCGCCATGTCCATACGGTCCCGTACAGGCCTGTCCTTACTGTGTCTGTGGATGGCTGGCTGCGCTTCCCATAAAGACAAAACTGCTGAAACAGCCTGCCAGAATACCATGCCCGTACAGCATGGCCCGTTCCACGGCATATAGAATTCGGGCAGACCATGCAGAAGGTAATGCCCGCAGCGCTCGGCGCCATTCCCGGTGCAGGCGGTATGGCCGGAGGGCTGGCCGGAATGGGTATGCGGCAGGCCATGAACGGCTTTGGGCCAAACCCGCATCGGCCCCCTGCCGACAAAACCGATCAGGAAGACCAGCCAGCCTCAACGCCCCGCTCTTTTCCGTGCCAGCCAGAAAAAGAAACGGTTCCAGACCTGAAAGCAGACGATATTAAAATGGAAGAAGCCCGTTAACCGGGAAAACAGCAGACAGATCCGTTGAGTTCTGCATGCGCTTCCCGTTTTTACAAACGCGGCAAACCCATCCAGTGCGGGCGCTTTGCCTCGACCCACGCCAGCGCTTTATTGGTTACACGCTGTAAAGGCGGCACGTCGTCAGACAGTAGCAAAACGCCGAGTGGCAGCATCCAGATGCCAAAAACCGGCAGAATGGCCAGACATCCCCCCAGAATGAAGAAGACACCCGCAGGCATCCGCACCCACCGGGCCTGTGGGCGGCGCAACCAGTGAACAGCCGCCTGAATGCGCACAGGCAACTGCCGGACCAGCAGTTCTATCCGCCGTTCACGGTCCTCAAGATCCTGAGCGATTTCATGCTCTGTGAGCATCCCCGCATTCCCTCCTGCAACAACAGACACAGCTTCGCGCCACTCTCCAGAAAGAGCACAGAACCCCATCGCACCGCAAAGAGTGGCATCACAGTGATAGATTTTTATGAATGAAATGTGGCGGAGGGGATGTCCGCCAATTTGAAGGCGCGTAAAAACACCTTAGAGCGCATTTCACCCTAAAAAACAATCTATTAGTTCGGATTGACGAGGCACGCCGACGCACATGGACACACGAAACCGCATGATATAAGATGGGATCTAAGATGGGACTGAAAATCCATGAGCAAGCTTCCGCCGAACCAATTGACCGTGCGCAAGATCGCCAGCCTGAAAGATGGAGTCCATGGTGATGGCGGAAATCTGTGGATCACGATCCGGGGCGAGACACGCGCCTGGACATTTCGCTTCAAGAGCCCCCTGACCGGCAAGCGCCGGGAAATGGGATTAGGACCTGCTCGTGATGTATCGCTCTCCGAAGCGCGTGCCAAGCAACCGATGCCAGACGTCTGCTGCTGGAGGGAATCGATCCTCTGGAGGAGCAGGCAAGAAAGAGGCGTAGCGCCGTCAGGGAACGGACCTTCGAGGAAGTCGCAGAGCATTACATCACGGAACAGACACCCGCCTGGAAAGACCCGCGTTCCGCGCCGATATGGCGCAGTTCTCTCGGTCGACATGTTTATCCCCTTATGGGGAGCCGCCCGATCGGCCAGGTCCAGACAGAAGACGTGCTGTCCGTGCTGCGCCCCATTTGGGAAACTACCACTGAAACAGCCAGCCGTATTCGTGGGCGGATCGAGCGCATTCTTGACTACGCTCACAGCCATCATTGGCGTGAAGGCGACAACCCGGCCCGATGGCGCGGTCATCTGGCCAATATTCTCCCGAAACCCACGGCCGTGGCCAAGGTTGTTCATCATGCGGCCATTCCCTATCGTGACCTGCCGGCTGTGTTTACACAGCTTGGTCGACAGGATGGCTCTGCCGCTCTCGCCGCCCGCTTCCTCTGCCTGACGGCTGCCCGGTCCGGTGAGGTGCGTCATGCCCTGTGGTCTGAAATCGACTTCGGGAAGCAAATCTGGGTGGTTCCGGCCGAGCGCATGAAAGCGAAGCGCGAGCATCGCGTGCCGTTGACGGCCAGTGCCTTGATGTGCTCCGGCGGATGAAGATACTGAAATCGCCCGCTTCAACAGGTGGTCTGGTTTTCCCTGGGGGCAAAATCGGATCGCCGCTCAGCGATGTTGCCCTTTCCAAGGCGCTCCATCGTGCAGCTGGCACAAAGGACGTAACCATTCATGGATTACGATCCTGTTTCCGCGACTGGGCTGCGGAGGAGACTGACTTTTCACGTGAGGTGGCGGAAATGGCGCTGGCTCATGCCATTGGAGATAAAGTCGAAGCTGCTTACAGGCGGGGCGATCTGTTCAGCAAGAGGCAAGAGATGATGAGGCAGTGGGAGACGTTCTGCCTGGGGCATGGATAGAGAGAGC
>NZ_BAJW01000172.1 GCF_000613905.1 Acetobacter persici JCM 25330 | reverse complement strand
GTAACCGGCCGTTTGAAGCCGCCTTATGAGTGAGGATTGCGAGTGGTAACTTACCGTCGTTAACGACGTCGTTATTGACGTTGTTTGGGAGGTAGCTATGGCTCAGGAAATCCTGATTGGCGTTGAACGCCGCCGCCGCTGGTCGGACGAACGGAAGCTGGCGATACTGGCTGAAGTTGGTGTGGACGGGGCAAGTGTATCAGATGTGGCCCGTCGACATGACCTGACCCGTCAACATCTTTACCAATGGCGGACTTCATTCCGCCAAAGACTGTCTTCCCCAGATCAGTCTGTGACATTTGTCCCTGTTGCTTCAGTGAAGAGACCAGCTCTGGTCTCTGGTGATGAGACTGAAGGGCTGGCCATTATGCTGCGTAATGGCCGCAGTATCAGGGTGACGGGACATCCTGGAGAAGAGTTTCTGGCGAAGATCATCCGGATTGCCGAGACAGCATGATTGGCGTGGGCAACGGTGTGCGCGTCTATCTGGCCTGCGGGGTTACGGATATGCGCAAGGGGATATCGGGTCTGGCTGCACTGGCACAGGACGTGCTGCGTCAGAACCCGACATCAGGGGCGCTCTTTGCCTTTCGTGGTCGCCGTGGGGACAGGATCAAGCTTCTGATGTGGGACGGTCAGGGGTTCTGTCTTTATTACAAGGTGCTTGAGAAGGGGCGTTTTCCATGGCCCTCTCCGGCAGAGGGCGTTGCACGCCTGACGACAGCACAGATGGCCATGCTGTGGGAAGGCATGGAGTGGAGGCGTCCTTCCTGGTCTGCGCCACCGTCTCGCGTGGCCTGATTTTTATGGCGTGATCGTGCAGAACCTTTTTTAATTTCTTGGGTTTTCTGCTATTTTTTCATAATGACGCATGCACCCGCGGTCCTGCCTGATGATCCGGATATCCTGAGGGAAATGATTGTTTCCCTGCAGACTGAAGTGGCTCGGCTTTCTGCTTCAGCCCGTGCGTATGAAGTTCTTGTCCAGTCTCTCAAAATCCGGATCGCGCGTCTTCAGAAACAGAAATTCGGGGCCAGTTCAGAAAAGATGGACCGTGAGATTGAACAGCTCGAACTGCTCCTTGAAGATGTGGAAATCGCCATCGCGGCAGCCGATCCTTCTCCTGACATCAGGGAGCACGATGACAACGACGGCGCGCGTTCTTCCCCACGGCGGCGCGGCAAACCAAAGGTTTCTGACACGACGCCACGGGAGCGTATTGTCCTTGACCCGGGTGAGACCTGTCCCGCCTGTGGCGGTCCCCTGCGCCTCGTTGGCGAAGATGTCACAGAAATACTGGATTTTATTGCGGCAAAACTGAAAGTTGTCGAAACGGCACGGCTGAAGAAATCCTGCCGTCAGTGCGAAACACTGGTGCAACCTGAAGCACCGTCGCGCCCTGTCCCCAGAGGTATGGCTGGCCCCGGGCTTCTGGCCCATATCCTGGTCTCGAAATTCGATGACCACATTCCGCTTTATCGTCAGAATGAGATCTTTGCCCGTCAGGGTGTCGACATTCCCCGTTCAACCCTGATTGACTGGTGTGGTCAGGCTGTTGCCGTTCTGCGTCCTCTGACAGATCTGATCCGTCAGGATGTCGTGAAAGCAGACCTGCTTCATGCCGATGATACGCCCATCCGGGTTCTTGATCCCCGGCAGCGTCAGGCGGGGAAACCACGCGGTGTGAAGGAAGGGCGGATCTGGACCTATCTGCGTGATCCCCGCCCATGGGGCGGGAGTGATCCGCCCGCCGTGGCCTACTGGTTCTCTCCCGATCGCAAGGGGATCAATCCCCAGACCCATCTGGCACAATTCCGGGGCATTCTGCAGGCTGACGCCTACGCCGGGTTCAGGGATCTGTATAAACCCGATACAACGGGAACCGTGCATGTGCGCGAAGCGGCCTGCTGGGCTCATCTGCGTCGGGCATTCCACGATGTCTGGAAAGGCAGTGGTTCGACAATCGCAAGGGAAGCCCTTGAGCGGATCGGAGCGCTTTACGATATCGAGCGGCAGATCACCGGGCACCCGGCCTCGTATCGTCTGGCTGTCCGACAGGAAAAAAGCCGCCCCCGTGTCGCGGCCTTCCATGCCTGGTGCGAAGCGCAGCTCGCCCGCATCCCCGGAAAGGGGGAACTGGCAAAAGCGATCCGCTATGCGCTCAACCGGTGGGACGCCTTTACCCTGTTTGTGGAAGATGGTCGCGTCGCCATTGACAACAATCCTGCCGAACGGGCTATACGACCGGTATGCATAGGGCGGAAAAACTATCTCTTTGCGGGTTCCGACACCGGCGGAGATAATATCGCTGACGCCATGACGCTCATCGAAAGCGCAAAACTCTCCGGGCTCAACCCGCACGATTACCTCGCCGACGTCCTGGCCCGCATTAACGAGCACAAAATTAACAGGCTCCACGAACTGTTGCCATGGAACTGGAAACCCCTGAATACACCGCACAGGCAGGCAGCATAATCAAGGCGGTCCAGAACGGCCGGTTACGCCATACC
>NZ_BAJW01000173.1 GCF_000613905.1 Acetobacter persici JCM 25330 | reverse complement strand
CTGCGATGGGTGGCGGCGCACCGCCGCCGGTAGCCTACGCACCGCCCCCTCCGCCGCCTCCGGCCATGGGATATGCGATACCGGTGGTGCCTGCTGTGCCCGTCGCTCCGGTTGCGCCGGGCTACTACGCACCGGGGAGCTACTATTCTGGCTGGTAATCCCAGCCAGAGCATTTTTCGGGCAACTCTCATGGCCAGAACAGGCAAGGCTTCCGCCTCCGTTCTGGCGTCAGAGGCCAGCAGTCCCCACCTGACCGGACCTGCTGGCTAAAGCCCGTTTTCAGGCCGGGTAGCACAACTCCTGTGTATTGTGTCTATCCATCGCGTGGGTCACCGGGTCACCGGGTCACCGGGTCACCGGGTCACCGGGTCACCGGGTCACCGGGTCACCGGGTCACCGGGTCACCGGGTCACCGGGTCAAAATCTTCTGCTTCGGCTTACGCTGCAAGATTTTTTGCAGCTTCCAGCACGGCGTCCACATGGCCGGGCACCTTCACTTTTTTCCAGATCCGGGCAATTTTGCCGTCTGCGCCAATCAGGAACGTGGTGCGGTCAATCCCCATATAGGTTTTGCCATACAGGGATTTTTCCACCCATACGCCGTAGGCTTCCGTCACGCGTCCCGCCTCGTCTGATGCCAGCGGGAAGGTGAGGTCATATTTCTCAGAGAATTTATCCAGCTTTTTCACCGGGTCACGCGAGACGCCGATAATCGTCAGCCCGGCCCCTTCAAACTGGCCGAGAGCCTCACTGAAGCCACAGGCTTCCTTCGTGCAGCCGGGCGTATCCGCTTTGGGGTAAAAATACAGCACAAACGGCTTTCCCTTAAGGGCCGCAAGGCTCACTGTGCGGCCCCGGCTCGCGTCCATCTGGAAATCCGGAGCGTTGTCTCCTTCTTTCAGGTCAACGTCAGGCGTGGTGTGGGTGTCTGCCATAATCCGGTTCCTTTCTTGCAAAGTTACTAAAAACAACGCTACGCTCTGGGCAGGCCTTATGGGGAAACGGCTGAGGACGCTGAGCGTTCTCCGGCCTGCTCTGCTCCGCCGCCTTCTCCTGCCTCCATGCTGCCAACACGGCGTTCAAAAATCTGCCGCACAGACTGTGCCAGCGCCGCCGTGCGCACCATCAGGTCCGCAAGGCTTGCCTCGCCCATCACGCGCAACAGGATTTTCAGCGCACCGGGGGCCAGTTCCCGCTCCAGATCAACCGGCGGCACCGGGCCGCACAGCAGGCGGAGCAGGCATTGCATCTGTCGCCAGACGGCATCGGCGTCTATCAGAATTTTTGCCTCCGCAGCATCCAGAAACCCGTGTTTTTTCAGCAGGCTCAGCGCGCGCCGGGTGCAGGGGTTTCTGGCCTCCTTTATGCCCGCCACCAGTTGCAGGATCTGGGCGATAAACTCCACTTCCATCAGCCCGCCCGCCCGGCGCTTGATATCCCACGGGCTGGACGCCGGAAGATCCCGCGCCAGACGTGCGCGCATCTTGCGGGCATCCGCCAGCAATGTCTCTGTGGACGGCCGGGGCTTCCGCAGGTCTCCATTCAGAACATGCGCCAGATCAGCCTGCAAACGCGCCTTGAGTGCTGTGGGAGCGGTAGTCAGCCGTGCCCGGGTCAGCGCCATGCGTTCCCACGTCCATGCGGCGTCTTCATGATATTTCAGGAACGCGGTGCGGAAGACCGCGACCGGCCCGGCCGCGCCGGACGGCCTCAGCCGCATATCCACAGCGTAAAGCGGGCCTTCCGGTCCGGGAGCCGTCAGGGCGGCAATAAAGGCGTGCGCCAGCCGGGTGTAATATTGCGTCACGGCCAGAGAACGCGGGGCACGCACTGGCAACCCGCCCTGATGTTTTGGCGCACGCTCGGGCACCTCACTGGCCTGCACATCCTCCGGATGGTCAAACACCAGCAGCAGGTCCAGATCCGAGCCGGGCATCATCTCGCGGGAGCCTGCCTTGCCCAGCGCCAGCACCGCCATGCCCCCGCCTGGCACGCGGCCATAACGCTGCCGGTGCTCCACCTCCACGGCCCGCATCAGCACCGTCATGATGGTATCGGCCAGTGCCGTCCGCTGTTTTTCAGCGTCGTTTTCCCCCAGCCGCCCTTCCAGCACGGCCACGGAAAGACGAAACTCCTCCCCGCGCAGCAAGGGCCGCAGGGCTGTCACCAGCAATTCCGCGGAATCCACTTCTGTCGCCAGATGCCGCAGGCGGTCCAGCACATTGCGGCCCTCTTCCGGTTCCGGCTCCAGCAACCCTTCCAGCGCGGAGGGCGTATCAGCCAGATGGTTGGCCAGAAACGCCGAGGCATCAAACAGCACCGCAATCCGGTCAATCAGCGCCGGGTTACGCTCAAACAGTGAAAGAAGCTGGACACCCGCATGCTGCCGCGCCAGCAGCGCATCAAACCGCCGCAGGCAGGCCAGCGGGTTACTGCGGGCGGCAAAACTGGCCAGCAGCGCGGGCAACAG
>NZ_BAJW01000174.1 GCF_000613905.1 Acetobacter persici JCM 25330 | reverse complement strand
CGGCCAAGCGCCGCAGCGGCATCATCTGCGGCGGCGGCCGTGTCCGCGCTGACAATCAGGGCCGCCAGACGCCCGTAAGGCGGCCAGAAACCGGGGCGCCTCTGCTCGGCTTCCTGCGTCATGAAGGCGTCAAAATCCCCGGAGAGCAGGGCCTGCATCACCGGATGCTCTGGCGTGTAGCTTTGCAGCAGCACGCGCCCCGGTGTGCTGGCGCGTCCGGCACGGCCTGCAACCTGATGCAAAAGCTGGATTGTGCGTTCCCCCGCCCGCAAATCACCCCCGCCAAGGCCCAGATCGGCATCCACAATTCCGACCAGCGTCAGGTGCGGGAAATGCCAGCCTTTGGCGACAATCTGTGTGCCGATCACCAGATCGACCTCCCGGCGGGAAATCTTGCCGACCGCTTCCGCTGTAGCGGCGGGGCCGCCCAGCGTGTCACTGGCCATGACCAGAATCCGCGCATCGGGGAACAGGTGACGGGCCTCTTCTGTAATCCGCTCAATACCGGGGCCAATGGGTGTCAGGCTCTGCTCTGCGCCGCAGGAGGGGCAGGTTTCGGGCATCGGTTCGGTATGGTCGCAAAAATGGCAGGAGAGTATTTTGCGATTCCGGTGCTCGACCAGCCATGCCGTGCAGTGCGGACATTCCATCCGGTGCCCGCAACTGCGACAGAGGGTCAGCGGCGCATAGCCGCGCCGGTTGAGGAACAGCATGGCCTGTTCCTTCCGCTCAAACGTCGCGGTCAGTTCCTCCGTCAGGGCAGGGGAGAGAAACAGGCCACGGGGTGGCGGGTGGTCCCGCATGTCCAGAATCCGGGTTTCCGGTAGAGCCGCTCCGCCGTGGCGGGAGGGCAGAATCAGATGCCGGTACCGCCCTGCCTCCACATTAGCCAGAGATTCCAGACTGGGCGTGGCAGAAACCAGCACAATCGGGAATCCCGCCAATCGGGCCCGTACCACCGCCATATCCCGCGCACTGTAGATCACGCCTTCTTCCTGTTTGAAGAGGGCCTCGTGTTCTTCATCCACAATAATCAGACCGAGGTCTTTAAACGGCAGGAACAGGGCGGAGCGTGCGCCTACCACCACCGTCGCGTTGCCGTCCGCCGTTCCGTGCCATGTCAGACGGCGGGCGCGCTGGCCCACTTCGGAATGCCAGATGGCGGGCTGCGTGCCAAAGCGGCGCGTAAAGCGTTCCATCCACTGGGCTGAAAGCGCAATTTCCGGCAGCAGAACCAGTGCCTGCCTGCCTTGCTCCAGACAGGCGGCAATGGCTTCCAGATAAATCTCGGTCTTGCCTGAGCCTGTTACCCCTTCCAGCAGCGTGACGGAAAACCCGCCTTCAGTCACGGTCTGGCGGAGGGCGTTTGTGGCTTCAGCCTGCGCGCCTTCCAGCACGGGCAGGTTATGGTGTGGGTCAGGGGCAGCAAAGGCGCGTTCCGGCCCGAGCGCCACGGAGGTCAGCGCACCAGCATCCGCCAGACCTTTCACAACTCCGGGGCCAACGCCAGCGGCTGTGGCAAGGTCTGTGGTGGTGCGGGCCGTGCCGTCCGCCAGCAAAGTCAGCACTTTCTGGCGGGCGGGGGGTGAGGCGCAGCCCATCTGGCGGAGGAGACGCTGCCAGCCAGCCTGTGGTGGGCGTAGGCACGCCACGCATATGCAGCCGCAGCGTCATGGCCAGAACCATGCCGGGGGCGGAGAGAGTGTATGCCGCCACCCAGTCGACAAAGCGCCGCAACTCTGCTGTCAGCGGTGGAAGATCCAGCCGCTCCGCGACCGGACGGAGTTTGGCGGCGTCCACTGCGCGGGCAGGCGGGGGCGCAAATTCTGGCGGCAGAGAAGAGGCTGCGTCCCACACTACACCAGTCTGCCTGCGGTGTCCGAGTGGCACCGTGACAATATCGCCCGGCTGGAGGGGCATGTCCGCCGGAGCCGCATAATCAAACGGGCCGGGGAAGGGCATGGGCAGCAGCACGGACACTCTCTGGCGTGTATTTCCGGCGGCGGAAGCCGGACTCTGCGCAGACTGAAAAAGAGTGGGAGGTGTGGACGCCATGAGGTCCTATGTAAGCGGAGGCCCGGTTAAAGAACAGTGCTTGCGAAACCCGAAAAAGTCTGAACAAGTCTGCTCAGCCATCAGAGCATCCTGACGGGTGCGGATCTGTGTGAGGGGATGCCATGACAGCGGAAGAAGCCGTCCAGAAATTTCTGGAATGGATGGCGACGGAAAAGCGGGCTTCCCCCCTGACGATTGATGCCTACCGTGCTGATCTGGCCCGGTTTCTGGGCTTTATGTCTGAGCATCTGGATGGCCTGCCCGACATGGCGGGGCTGGCACGGATCAGCCTGAGGGATTTTCGCGCCTGGCTGGCGCAGGAGCAGGCGCGGTCTGCTGCCTCCCGCATGCGGCAGAGCAC
>NZ_BAJW01000175.1 GCF_000613905.1 Acetobacter persici JCM 25330 | reverse complement strand
CGTCGGCAAAGAGCGTCGCGAGCCGCGCGGCTTCGGCCTCTTGCAAGCGCAGTTGTTCTTCCGGATCGACGGCAGGACCGGTCGCAGGAACGACGGGCACGGGCTCACCGCGCCGCTGCGCAGACAGAACCGGACGCCCGAGCTCACCCGGTAGCGGTGGGCCAAGCCGTGGGATCGACGCGTAGTCGCGCGGCAGCCCCAAAAGGCCCTCGGCCTCCTGGACTCGTTCGGTCGAGAACAGTTCGGAAGGTCCATCGCCTGGATCGGAGCCTTGCAAGGCTCCGATCAGGATCGCGCCGATGCCGAGCCCACCGGCGACGACCAGAACCGTGATCGCCTTGCGCGAGAGCCGCATGACACGCGGCGGATCGGGCCGTAGGCGGAGTTCCTTCGCGATGTCCTGTTCGGTGCGTGGCGGCTCTTCGGCGCGGTCGTCTTGTTGCTGATCTTCAGTTCCGGTCATGGGTCAGCGGTCCTCATCGGGACGCCAGGCGGACACCACGCGCTCTTCGCGTTGGGTGCTTCGCTGGACCCCGTCCGTCCGCACGATCCGCACCACCCGCTGGCGATCCCCAAGCCGCAGTTCGGCGGCGGCGAAGAGCCGATCGACGATCATGTAGTTGCGCCGGATACGGTAATTGACGAGCTGACCGTCCCCTTCAGGTCCGATCACGAAGAGCGGCGGCATCTCGCCCTGGCCAATCCCGCGCGGGAACTCGATGAAGACCTGCCGCCCGTCATCGAAGGCGCGGCGCGGCCGCCAGGGCGCGCGGTCGCCGGTGATCCGGTAGCGGAAGTTGAGATCGTCGAGATCGACATTGCGCCCGATGGGAAGGCTCGCCTCTGCACGATCGTTCTGGCGCCGAAGCGCGATCAGGTCGTCTTCGGGGTATTGCCAGGATACGGAGGCCATATAGGCCTGCGGCGTCGCGCGCAGTTCGAGGTGATAGGTGCGCCGGTCGGTGTTGATGACGAGATTGGTCACGAGATCGGGCCGGGTCGGTTTCACGAGCACATGGATGCGGCGGCTGTCGCCGGAGCCACTTTCGGTATCGCCGATGATCCAGCGTGCTGTGTCGCCCACGGCGATCGGGCCGGCGCCGACGAGACTCTCACCCGTCTGTAGCGCGATGTCCGTGACCTGGCCGGGTGAGGTGTAGACCTGATAGAGCGCCCCGGAGCTGTAGGGATAGAGCTGGACGGCGTTGATGAAGCCGTCGCGCACCGGTTCGATCCGGGCGGCGGCATTGGCGTTGGTCACGCGCTCGGTCGGTTCCGCAGCTTCTGCCGGACGGTCGTCGGCATCGACCCGCATGAGCTGGCCGGGCAGCGGTAAAGGCTCGGGTGTCTCGACGATCCGGACTGGGCGCGCCGGTTCAGCAACCAGCGTTGCGGCGACCGGATCATCGTAGCTGATCTCAGGCGGTTTGAAGGTGGCGCACCCGGCCAGCATCGAACCGGCGAGAAGTGTAGTGATGGAAAGTCTGGCGGGCATGCAGGTTTTGCGTATGATGCAATCATTCATTGGGCGTTCTCCCTTGACCAGTTGATGGCGTGGACGAAGACGCCGAGAGGGTTTTTGCGGAGGCGGTCGGCGTCGCGGGGTGGTTGGACGACGACGCTGAGTATGCCGGTCCAGCGTTCGGTGACGGCGAGCTGCCCGTTCACGTAGCGGCGTTCGGTCCAGGCCACGCGGAAGCTGTTGTCAGAAGCCCGGATGACACTGGAGATTTCGGCGGTGACTTGGACCTCGCCGACGCGGGCGAAGGGATCGTTTTCCCGGGCGAAGTCGTTGAGCGCGACGGACCCGCGATCGGTGGTGAAATCGTAAGCGCGGAGCCAGTTCTCGCGGAGCACGATCGGATCGGCGGGAACCTCGCGGACGTTCTCAATGAAGCGTGCGAGGTGGAAAGCGATCTGCGGATCGGTTGGGCGGTAGTTGGCGGTTGCCGGTACCACGGCTTGGGCTGCCCCAAGTCTATCGACCTCGACCACATAAGGGACGATTGTGCCTTGGGTGGATTGCCAAACCAGCGCGAGGCCAAAGGTCGCTGTCGTGGCGAGACACCCGATGGCCATGAGCCGCCAATTGCGGGCTTGGACGCGGGCCGAACCCATCCGCTCGTCCCAGACCTGGGCGGCCTTCCGGTAAGGGGTCACGGGTTCGGGGGTCTTGGCGTATCGCACGCTGGTTCTCTTGAATTTCATGATCTCTCCGAAAGGCTGATGGCAGTGCCCGCGCCGCCGCCATCGCCGGAGCGGATGGCGTGGGCGGCAACGGCGGTGCCGTGTTGCAGGCTCTGCTGACGTTTCATGCGGCGCGCCCAGGCGGGCGGACCGTCATTGGCGGGGGTCGGCATGGATGACGGGGAATTGCTGAACTTGCCGCCGGTGGCTTCG
>NZ_BAJW01000176.1 GCF_000613905.1 Acetobacter persici JCM 25330 | reverse complement strand
TTAAACAGCATCAGCCGCCATCTCCCGTGCCGCATGGCGCGCAGGGCCGGGGCGGCGCGGTCTGCCACCTCTATCAGACGGGTGGGCAGAGGCAGGCGGGCGGTTTGCAGGATGCTGAGCATTTCCGCCAGTTCCCGCACGGCCTGAAACTGGTCTTCCGGGCAGCGGGTGATGTGGCTGCCATCCGCCAGAAACTGCCGGTCGATTTCCTGATCAATCAGCCGGAGATAGCGGGACAGAAATTCCTGATGGTCCGGAATGGCGACAGCAACGGCCAGCAGGCCTTTCAGGGCCGTCAGCGCCCGCCAGCCACGCGCCTCCTCCGGCATCAGCGCCATGATGGACCGGGCTTCCATAATCAGCGCGGCCATCAGGTTCTGCCGGAAATCATCATCTGCGGCAGCGGCAAAAAATTCGTAATAGGACAGCCATGCCGCCACACGCGCCCCGGTAATGGATGGGTCCGCGATCGGGCGTTCAGAGGCAGGCAGGCCAATCCATGTCGCCACCATGCTCCGCGCTTGATGCGGGCGGATTCCGCGCCAAGTTCCCGCAGGTCCCGCAGCCAGGTAAAGCCCTGAAGCCACCGGCGATACGCTTCCGGCCATGCCGGGTTATCCCACTGCAAATGCTGGAGGTTGCGCACAACTCCTTCAAACAGCGTCTGGTTCCGCACCAGCCGTTCACCGACCAGAGGGTTGCCCGGCCACAGGTCTCGTAATGTCAGGGCCGGTGCGGCGGGCACACGGCTAAAACCACCCAGCGGGTTTCGCATGGCAAAGGTCAGACGGGCATCACGGGTCCAGCGGCGCAGGGGCATCAGGCAGGCAGTGCTCCGAAGTGAGAGGGCAGGGAAGAAAAAGGGCCTGTCAGGAGTGATAAAGCCTTGTGTGCAATGGCGGAATGATCTGCATCATGCTGCCACGGGCACCTTCAGGGCTTCAATAGCCGCAGCGTAGTCGGGTTGGGCATAAATCGCACTTCCGGCAATCAGAACATCGGCCCCGGCCTCCGTGGCCAGTGGCGCGGTTTTCGCGTCGATCCCGCCATCCACGGCCAGACGGATCTCGCGGCCGGTGGCCGTAATCATCTCCCGCAGGCGGCGGATTTTAGGGAGTTGGCTGGTCAGGAATTTCTGGCCGCCAAAACCCGGATTGACGCTCATCACCAGAACGACATCCACCAGATCCAGAACCTCGCTCACGGCTTCCGGCGGGGTAGCCGGGCAAAGCACAATGCCGGGTTTGGCCCCAAGGGCGCGGATATGCTGGAGGGAGCGGTGCGCGTGTGGCCCGGCCTCAATATGGATCAGAATATTATCCGCACCTGCTTTGGCGAAGGCTTCCAGATACGGGTCGGCGGGCTGGATCATCAGATGCACGTCAAACGGCAGCGTGCTGTAAGGGCGCAGGGCTTTGACCACCTGCGGGCCGAAGGAGATGTTGGGCACAAAATGCCCGTCCATCACGTCCAGATGAATCCAGTCTGCCCCCGCACTGGCGACGGCCTGAACTTCCTCACCCAGACGGGCGAAGTCGGCGGCGAGGATGCTGGGGGCAATAAGGGGGCGGGATACAGTGCGCATGATGTGTTATCCGCAATCCCGCCGCCAGACGCAACTCTGTTAACCAAGCTTTACACGCTTGTTATGCAGGTACCGTAAAGCGGGCCACAAAAAACCCGTCCATGCTGCCTTTGTCCAGCCACAGGCCCGGATGGGTGCGCAGCCAGCCTTCCGGCGTCAGTGCTTCAGGCAGAAAGGCGATTTCTTCCGGCGTGAAGGGGGAGGGGATCAGCCCCATCGCCTGTGCGGCGCGGGCGCGGGCCGGCCCTTCCTCTTCCTGAAGGGAGCAGACAGCGTAAATCAGCCGCCCGCCGGGGCGCAGCATGGTTTTTGCGGCCGCCAGCAGGCGGTCCTGTCCGGCTGTCAGCGCATTGAGGTCTCGCGGGCGTTTGACCCACAGCACATCCGGGTGGCGGCGGGCGGTGCCGGTGGCGGAGCAGGGGGCATCCAGCAGGATGGCGTCAAACAGGGCGTCCGGTTTCCATGCGGCGGCATCGTCCTGCACAATCTGCACCGGGTAGGCCAGTCGGGTCATGTTTTCCTGCAAGCGGAGCAGGCGGGCGGGGTTCTGCTCCACGGCTGTCACCTCAGCACCCGTCGCGGCAAGCTGCGCAGTCTTCCCGCCGGGGGCGGCG
>NZ_BAJW01000177.1 GCF_000613905.1 Acetobacter persici JCM 25330 | reverse complement strand
GCCCGGAACCGCGCGGGCTGGACCCGGAAGCTGTGGTGGCTTCGCGCATTTGGACCGAGGCGGAAGCCGCCGCTGAGGATGAAGACCCTCTGCCCCGGCCTGCCCGCGCAGACCGGAACGTAACTTCTTCGGAGGCGGCATCAGAGTCAGATGCCGTCCTTCCAGCAACAGAGCGGCCACAGAGCGTGTCAGAGAGTGTGCCGGAGGCCGTAACAAAGAGCGCTGCGGTTCTGGATGCAGAGGCGGCGTTTTCCGGCCGTGATGCTGCCCCTGAAGAGGCGCAGGATGGAGAGCATACACAGGCCATCAGCCTCAAACCGCACGCCGAACCAGCAGAACGGGTCGAAGCAGAGACAGGTCTGTTAAAAGCGGTCTCTCCGGGCGATGAAGCGGATGAACTGAAGGGAGCGGCAGAGCCCGGTAGGCCTGTTGCGGACCCGTCTGAAAAAGCGGCTGGAACACCCTCTTCTGACACTGTGCCTGAGCCTGACGCCGGGTCTGAGCAACCAGAGTCCGGGGAGCCCAGCCCTGTGCCGCGTACGCCAGAGATGATTGCGCGGGATGTCTGGCTGAGAGGCTATCTGACCGAGCGCGGGAGGGACGCATGACCGTTCCTGTTTTTCTGGCCGCTCTGGCCTTTGTATGGCCCTTGCTGGGGGCTGCTCTTGTCATGGCGGCCCCCACGCCGCGCAGCCGCGAGATTGCCATCTGGATGGCCGGGGCTGGCTGCGTGCTGGCTGTGGCGGTGTTCCTGTTCCCCGCGACTAGCGCCGCTGCTGAAGGATGGATGATGATCCGGTCCAGAGGGCCGGGCGGGTGATGCTGGCGTTTGGTCTGCTGCTGACGGTGATGGAAAACGGCACTGTGCAGGATCGCCTGTTGCGGGGGCTGCCGCATATTTCCACGGCTCTGACGGGGCTTGCCTGTGTTACGCCGGACCCGATTATCGGGCTTGGGATTCTGGAGGCCGCACTGGCATATGGCGTGTTTGTGTTCAGCCGCCCTGCCGGGCAGGCGCGGGCGGGTTGGGCGCTGGTGCGCACCGGGTCTGTCGGGATTTTTCTTATTCTGTCTGGTCTGCTGTTACCGTCAGGCTCCGCACCGGCGGGGCTGATGATGGCGTGCGGGCTTGTCATGCTCGCGGGGCTCACCCCGTTCGGGCAGTCTTGGCGTGAGGAAAATGACACCTATCTTTTTCTGCCATTTGCCGGGGCGGCCCTGCTGCTCTCCATGCGGATGCGCGCGCATGGAGGGGAAGCGTTTGAAACGGCTCTGGTTGCCGCAGGTCTTGTCTCTGTCTGGCTGACGGCCTGCGCTGGCCGGTCTGATGAAGGGCAGCGCCTGTTCCGCACGTTTCCCTCAGCTCTGGCGCTGATTGCGGTGGGAGCCGGGGCGGATGTGGCGGCCCTGCTGTTTCTGTGCGGCTGGTGTCTGGCCGGGGGCAACCGGTTTGGTCGCGCATGGGCAGCGCGGGCACTGGCCTGTTTCCCGCCGGGTGCGCCGTTTGTGGGCTGCCTGCTGCTGCTATCCATGCTGAGTGACTGGTCATGGAGTATCACGGTGCTGACGGTTGCCGGGATTGTGTGTGCGGTGGTGCGCTCGGTGCCGGTGGAAGGGTTCACGCAGGATCTCTGGCCTGACGATGCTGCGGGCCGGGTCGCGTGCTCCGTGCTGGTGCTGACCGGGTTTCTGGTGCCGCTGGCCATGATGCTGGGAGCGTTCTGATGGATGCTGTAAGCCTGATCTACGCTGGCAAGGAGACGGAAACCCCATGGCGTTTCCGGCTGGATGAATTTGGCTGGCGGGACATGGTCACGGCTCTTGGGCAGGATACGCTGCCTTTTGCCGGGCTGTGGTGTGACGGGACGGATGTGCATGCGCTGTTCAGGCCCTCTCCCACCCAGCCGCTGGCTGCGACGCTGGCGCTGGAAGATGGGCGTTATCCAGCCCTTTCCCCCGCCCGGCCTGTCTCTGCTGTGTATGAGCGCATGGCGTATGACCTGTATGGGGCGGAAGCCATGTGGGCGGTGGATGTGCGTCCGCTGGTGGATCATGATGTCTGGTCCGCCACGGCCCCGCTTGCGTCTGCCCCCGGCCCGGCGGGGGGGCATAAGGGGCAGATCAGCTTTCAGCCATCAGAGGCGTTGCTGGC
>NZ_BAJW01000178.1 GCF_000613905.1 Acetobacter persici JCM 25330 | reverse complement strand
CCTCGCCGGCCGGATCGCGCGGACGGCGCATCTCAGCGGCCGTCCGGAGTGGACAGTGCCACGACATTGGCAGTTTTCCGCGATGTCTGGTCGATGTCCGGCACGCCGCCCATCGGGTGGCACTGTTGGAACATGAGGAAAACCGCGCTCCCCAACCCCAAAACGGCAGGCCACGGCACTGCCCTTGATCTTGCCCTCCCTTTTGCTCTTCTTCGATTCTGCCCCCTTCTTTGCCAAACACCGCCATCCCTGCGCAGCGGCCGTCTGACCGCGTGGGCTGTCATGACCCGCCTTCCTGGCCATTGAGCGACACAAACAAGCCGGGGGATGGCACGGCGGCGAACATTTCGTCGGCAGCGGAATGGACAGCGGACACACCGCGCGGCTGCACGCTGGGCGCACGGGACTCAACGCGGGTCGACACGGCGTCACCAAGTTGCGGCGCCAGGGCCACGACATAGCGCCGCGTCTCCGCCGGCAGTGGACGGCCGCGCAGCAGGTAATCGTCGACACGATCCGGGCCGGCATTGTAGGCGGCGAAGGTAATGGACCTTGGTTTCTGTGTCTTGCCCTCCTTGATATTCAGAGCTCAACGGAGACTCGGCCTCAATCCGACGCAACTTGCCGTCCTCCTGCAATTGGCGGATTTCTGGTGGGACGCGGGACGAAAGCCTTTCCCCAAAAAGCAGATCTTGCCGAGCGTCTCAATCTGAGCGAACGCCAAGTCCAGCGTCATATCGCTGATCTCGAAGACGCCGGTTTTGTAACCCGCATTGAACGCCGAGCAATTCACCGTGGCAAGATCTCGAATGAGTATGATCTCTCTGGGTTGGTCACCAAGCTGAAGGCACTTGAACCTGAATTCCGAGCAGCAGCTGAAACGGCACGCGAACGCAAACGTGCGGTAGCACGACCGGGGTTCAAGCCAAAGAAACCTGCGGCTGATGCTTCTGGAGAAAATATTAGGGTACAAAACTGACTATGGCGGGAACACTTAACAAGAAGGTTCTGTGCTTCGTCGACGAGTATGGAACGGCTGGAGTTGGTGACCTATATCTGGGAGCGGTTATCGTCATGGCGCGCGAAGCTGGGCGCGTAGACAAGTGCCTCAGCGATCTCCTCCCGGGCAATGCCAATGAACTGCACGCTGCTCGGCTTGATGATGGATATCGGCCGATACGTTTCGCGTATGACGCGACGATTGAGGATCGCTACTCGGCTGGAGCGGCGGCGCGCACGCCCTCGCCGATCCGTCCGCTGGCCGGCACGAAGATCACGCCATGCTGTTCCAGGATGCGACGCACCGCCTCGATGGTGCTGGCGCGGGGATCGACCTCGCCGCGCTCCAGCTTCGCCACCGCGTTGCGGGACAGAATGGCCCTGTCGGCCAGTTGCTGCTGGGACCAGCCCAGCAAGGCCCGCCCCGCTCTGATCTGTCGCGCCGTTATCATGGCGGCACTGGACGCGAACCGGGTGGGACACGACCACACGAATGGACTATACGACCATCTTAATGGTTATATTGACCATTAATGGCGACAGACGAGGGCATCCCCCTGCCGTTACGCAATGTCATCTCGTGACTCAGGAACCTGCCGCTGTTTTCCCTCTTCTGCTACCCAGCGAGACACGGACATACAAAGCGGGAGACCATGATGCATGCGATCGGTCAGAAGATGAGAGTGCATGATCCGCCCGAAGGTCGATGCCGGTCCGGCGGCGGAGTTCGCGCCGGCCGGCGAGACCCTGACCGATTACGACCGACTGCATCTCATCACCTATCTGATGCTGCTGGACGCGGTACGGATGGCGCGTCACGCGCCGACTGCGCGCGCGAGATCCTGCGGATCGACCCCGACCGGGAGCCGGAACGCGCGCGGCATGCCTATGACAGCCATCTCGCCCGTGCCCGCTGGATGACCCGAGACCGGCTATCATTTGCTGAAGGACG
>NZ_BAJW01000179.1 GCF_000613905.1 Acetobacter persici JCM 25330 | reverse complement strand
GGTGGGGGCGGTGGTGGTGGCGGCGGTGGCAGAATTCTGGTCTTGATCGGCGGATGCGAAACCGGAACGCTCGCAGACGTCCCCATACCGAACATCAGTCCCATAACCGCCAAGAGATGCAGCAGAATTACAACCAGCAGAGCAACAACACCGACAACAGCTCCTGTTCCGACGACAAAGCGCACCGGACTCTGTTGCTGTTGCGCGTGGTCCTTCATATTTCTACATCCTCCTTCTTCCACGCCAGCCAAAGAAACACTGGCCAGCGCCATCACCTGATCTATGGCATCAAAAACTGATGGCCCTGCACCAACATTTCGTGCCTCAGCACTGGATAGACTGACAGAGCTGCATGGCTGCCATCTTCCTGACCCTGATTGGGCAATTTGACAGCAAATATGTCAAGAATGTTCTTGATCGAAAATGAACACTGCCCTCTTTCAATGCAGACGGCCCACAAAACAGGCATATCATCCAGATCCGCAGAAAAAAGCCACTTTCTGTTGAGATGTACCCAAATCAGGCTCCTGCATGCCTGTTTTGAGCCCATTTGAATTTAAAAAAAAATTCTTTGTAACGTTCCTGAATCTGTCGTGGTTCCCGTTCTCCACGCAATATAAAAAAACGGGCCCCAGAGGAGCCCGTTTTTTAACCTGTTGCCAACGTGCAGTTTATTGCGCGTTTGCGCTCGCTTCAGACCGGGTCGCCCCGACCCGCGCCGCCAGAGCGGCGGCCATGAAGGCATCCAGATCCCCGTCCAGCACAGCGGCAGGGTTTCCGGTTTCAACATTGGTCCGCAGATCCTTGACCATCTGGTACGGAGCCAGAACGTAAGAGCGGATCTGGTGCCCCCAGCCGATATCCGTTTTGGCGGCTTCCGTCGCGGCGGCAGCGGCCTCGCGCTTTTGCAGTTCCACCTCATACATCCGCGCCCGCAGCATCTGCATGGCGGTTGCACGGTTACGGTGCTGGGAGCGGTCCGTCTGACACGCCACCACAATCCCGGTCGGGATATGGGTAATACGAATGGCCGAATCGGTCTTGTTGACGTGCTGGCCACCCGCGCCGGAAGCCCGGAAGGTATCCACCTTAAGATCGGAATCATTGATTTCGATCTCAATCGAATCGTCAATCACCGGATACACCCAGACGGACGCAAAGGACGTCTGCCGGCGGGCCGCGGCATCAAACGGGGAGATCCGTACCAGACGGTGCACCCCGGCCTCCGTCTTCAGCCAGCCATAAGCGTTGGGGCCGGAAACCAGCATGGTGGCAGATTTCAGCCCTGCCTGTTCGCCTTCCGAACTTTCCATCAGCGTGACTTTATAGCCATGCGCTTCCGCCCAGCGGGTGTACATCCGCAGCATCATCTCGGCCCAGTCCTGCGCTTCCGTCCCGCCGGCACCGGCGTTGACTTCCAGATAGCAGTCATTGCTATCCGCCTCGCCAGACAACAGGCTTTCCGTCTCGCGCCGCTTGGCCTCTTCCGCCAGAGCTTTCAGGGCCGCCGTGGCTTCCGCCACCACTTCCGCGTCCCCTTCCGCTTCCGCCAGTTCCACCAGTTCACAGGTATCCAGAACGCTGCTCTCCAGCTTCTGCACACCGTCAACCTGCCCGGCCAGCAGGGTGCGTTCGCGCATCAGCTTCTGGGCTGCTTCGGAATCATTCCATAAGTCCGGGTCTTCTGCCCGGTTGTTCAGTTCGGCAAGTCGGGCCTGAGCGACATCCCAGTTAAAGATGCCTCCTCAGCAGTGCCACCGACTGCTTGATCTGTTCATTAAGGCTTCTGTCTCAGCCGACATCGGGCCGTCTCTCCATCAGGTCTTTATAAATCGTGCGTTTGCGAACGGCCTCAATAAAGGCCGCCCATGCCAATGTCACCCCCGGACGCAGCCGGAGGCGCTTTTGGC
>NZ_BAJW01000180.1 GCF_000613905.1 Acetobacter persici JCM 25330 | reverse complement strand
ACATGGTCCAGCAGGCCGGTATGGGCCAGATGCTGGCCCACCTGCGCGCCAAAGCCACCAATGGAGCCTTCTTCCAGCGTGATCAGCACCGCATGGTTGCGGGCCAGATTGTCCACCAGAGCCGTATCAATCGGCTTGGCAAAGCGGGCATCCGCCACGGTCGGGGCAAGCCCCTGTGCGGCCAGCATGTCTGCTGCCTTCAGCGCTTCCGCCAGACGTGGGCCAAGCGAGAGGATGGCAATGCCGCCTTTCTCCGCCCCGGCCTGACGGCCCATCTCGCGGATAATCCGGCCCTTGCCGATTTCCAGAACCTGACCTTCCGCCGGAAGCTCCAGCCCCAGACCACTGCCACGCGGGTAGCGCAGGGCAATCGGACCTTCATCAAACTCGGCGGCGGTAGCCGTCATGTGCAGCAGTTCAACTTCGTCAGACGGCGCCATGATGCTGATGCCGGGCAGGCAGCCCAGATAGGCGATATCAAAGGAGCCGCATGCGTCGCGCCATCGGCGCCCACCAGACCGGCGCGGTCAATGGCGAAGCGGACCGGCAGCTTCTGCAGCACCACGTCATGCATCACCTGATCATAGGCGCGCTGGAGGAAGGAGGAGTAAATGGCGCAGAACGGCCGCAGCCCTTCCGTGGCCATGCCTGCGGCAAACGTCACGGCATGCTGTTCGGCAATGCCGACGTCAAAAAAGCGGTCGGGATAGTTTTTGGCAAAAGCATCCAGCCCCGTGCCGGACGGCATGGCGGCGGTAATGGCCGTAATTTTGTCGTCCGTCGCGGCCCGGCGCACCAGTTCCTTGGCGAACACGGACGTATAGGACGGCGGGCCAGCCGGGCCTTTTTTCTGCTCTCCGGTGACGACGTTGAACTTGGCGACGGCGTGATACTTGTCCCCGGCTTTTTCCGCCGGGTTGTAGCCATGGCCCTTCTTGGTCATCACATGCAGCAGGATGGGGCCGTTATCCGTATCGCGCAGGTTGCGCAGGATCGCGACGAGCTGCGGCAGGTCATGCCCGTCCACGGGGCCGACATAGTAAAAGCCCAGCTCTTCAAACAGCGTGCCGCCGGTAATCATGCCGCGGGCATATTCATCCGCCTTGCGGGCGGTGCGTTCCACCGGAGCCGGGAGCTTCTTGACGACTTTCCCGGCCAGTTCGCGCAGGCCCATGAACTTGCGGGAGGACATCAGGCGGGAGAGATAGTTGGACATCGCGCCCACCGGCGGGGCGATGGACATCTCGTTATCGTTGAGAATGACGATCAGACGTTCCGCGCCGGGACCAGCCACGGCGGCGTTGTTCATGGCCTCATACGCCATCCCGGCGGAAATGGAGCCATCGCCGATCACGGCGATCACGCTGCGTTCGTGGTAGGACGGGTCTTCCTCCGCGCGCAGGCGGTGCGCCACGGCCATGCCCAGACCGGCGGAGATGGAGGTGGAGGAATGCGCCGCGCCGAACGGGTCATACTCACTCTCGGACCGGCGGGTGAAGCCGGAAAGTCCACCAGGCTGGCGCAGGGTGCGGATGCGGTCCCGGCGGCCGGTGAGGATCTTGTGCGGATAGGCCTGATGGCCCACATCCCAGATCACCTTGTCCGCCGGGGTGTCAAACACGGCATGGAGGGCCACGGTCAGTTCCACAACGCCCAGAGAGGCGCCCAGATGGCCGCCGGTGGTGGACACGGCGTCAATGGTTTCGGCCCGCAGTTCATCCGCAACCTGCTTGAGCTGCTCAACCGAAAGGTTCCGCATGTCAGACGGGTAACTCACCCGGTCCAGCGCAGGAAAACGGCCAAGGGTGGGAAT
>NZ_BAJW01000181.1 GCF_000613905.1 Acetobacter persici JCM 25330 | reverse complement strand
CGCTGGGGGTGCCCGCCGGGACATGGCTGGGCGCTGCCGTCGGCTGGCGTCTGACCTTCTGGATCATGTCAGGCCTGACCATACTGCTGATCGCATGGGTTCTGGCAAAGGTTCCTGACTTCCGGGGGCCGCGCATCACGAGCGCCTGCCGTTCCGGCATGTCCTGGGCATGCCGGGCGTGCGGTCTGTTCTGGCGTGGTGATGGCTTGGATGCTCGCGCACAATGTTCTCTACACCTATATCGTGCCGTTCGTCACACCTGCCGGACTGGCGGGACAGGCAGATCGCATCCTGCTGCTGTTCGGGGTCGCCGCCCTGTTTGGCATCTGGCTGACTAGCCGCACGGTCGATCGCGCCTTGCGCCTGTCCGTCCTGCTCAGTCTGGCCATATTCGTGGTCGTGGCAGGGGGTTTCGTCATCGGATCAGCGTCACCTGCGGTGATTATGATTGGTGTGACCATATGGGGGCTGACATTCGGTGGGGCCGCGACTTTGCTCCAGACAGCGCTCGCTGATGCAGCTGGCGATGGCGCGGATGTTGCGTTGTCAATGAACGTCGTGGCGTGGAACAGTGCCATAGCCGGTGGGGGCCTTTTGGGTGGCTCGCTGCTTGACATATGGGGTGCAGCATCATTGCCCTGGGCGGTAACGGCGCTCGCAGCTACTGGCTTCCTGATCGCATGGAAAGCCCGGTCCCACGGATTTCGATCTGGGCACCGGCTCGGGCATGGGAACGGGAAGTAGGAATTTGATGTGGTAGCTTCTGGAGTTACCGCGTAGTTTTTAGGTAAGGATATTCAAAGCTATTGAAGGAAGCACGACGTCACAGTGACGCCATTTCCCGTCATGTCATCGTTCCTGACGGTGTCATGACGCTTCAAAAGTGCTGAAATGATGCTGTCATGACTGGCGTCATATGATGTGCAACTGATGAGCTGCACTGTCAGGGCCGTAAATATGGCCGCCTTTTTCCCTTTTCTGTCCCGTTTTTGTCTCTTTTCCGACCTTTCGAAGGGCGTTTGAAGGCACGCTACCTCAATTTCATATGCATGGTGCGCAAGCATATGAAATCGCTGCGTTTTTTCTTCTTTTCTCTCGTTCTATCGCATTTAAAAATGCTCTCCCTTAACCCGTTGTTTTGGAATGTTTTTCTAAAAAATATTATCTGAGCAGGGTAATTCATGGATGGTTTTGTGTCTGTCCTCACGATTACGCATATCTGCTAATGCCCCATGGGAAGCGATGTGTGTGGTCTTTTCCTCCCTTTTTTGGACGTCAAGGACAAAAGTCATGTCTCATTACCCGCTTTCCGACCTGTTTCCTGTTACCGATGACGTTGTGCATGCAGCGATGGAACTCAAAGCCCTTCATGTTCTGGAGGGTGTTCTGCTACTCGAGATCCTTGGAGGCAGCGAAGCTGCTTTTGAGGCTCTTGAGGGCCTGGTCATATTGCATCGCGACATGGAACGTCGCTATGGCCGCCTGGAACAGCTTCTGGCGACTCCAGTGACAATGAAGCAGGCAGCCTGACCTCTTCAGTCACGCTCTATCTCTATCCCAGACAATCTTTTCCTGGCTCCGTATCACGCTGCGTGATCGGAGCCATTTTTTTAGGAGACTTCCTCATGACACCGGATTATCGTTTCGACCCTCTTCAGTTCCCGATGGCCGGCGGGGCCGGTCTTTTTCCGCGCCGGGATATTGACCTCTATGCTGAGCTTTCGGCCCGTGTTGGCGTCTGTGTCCATGGATTTATGCT
>NZ_BAJW01000182.1 GCF_000613905.1 Acetobacter persici JCM 25330 | reverse complement strand
TCGTAGGCGCCACGCGCCTGCCGCGCCTTCATCGATACCACGGCATCGGCAACCACGTCAGGCAGACCCGTTTTGAGCAACCCGGCTCGCAACACCTCGGCGGGCATAACGTTCAAGGCAAAGGGCCGCTGGATCTGCTGTGCGACCAGTCTGCAGACCGCTTCACCACGCAGGGCTTCAGAGCCTGTCAGCTGATATATGGCGCCCTCGTGGCCCTCGCTGGTCAATGCGGCGGCGGCAGCTTTGGCCACGTCGCCGCGCGAAACGAAACTGACGCGGCTGTCCTCAAGCATCGCAAGCCCGCCTGCCGTCAAAGACATCCGCACCTCTTCGACCAGCGTCTCGGAAAAATAGCTCATACGCAGTATCGTCCATGCGGGGATCGCGCTCTTGATCAACGCCTGCTCACTGTGCCAATACGCCGCCCCAACGGCGGACTCCCCCTCACGCTGCGTCCCGGTTGCCGACAACAGGAAGACGTGACCGACCTCGGCCTGTGCAGCGGCATCCACGGCCGCCAACATCTGGCGCGAACGAATCCCCGGCCGCAGATCAGCCCCCGGAATCAACAACAGGCGATCTAGGCCTGATAGGCCGCCACCAATGTCTCGGATTGGTCGTAGTCGCCTAAGCGACCTGCGTAGGTTCGATCGGTCTTGGGGGTGCGCGAAATCGCCACCAAGTTTTCGGCCGCAACCGTTTCCGCCAACGCCTGAACAACTGCGCTACCGAGCTGGCCGCTGGCACCGCTCACACCTATTTTCATCATCAGATTCCATGGTTATTTATGGTTCTTTAGGATAAATTTGTTCCTATAAGCTAACAAGTACGCATGAATTCATGCGTCAAGAACACCCAGGTTCCTGTCGCCCCAAGGAGTAGCAATGGAAAATGTAGAAGCTGAATGTCGCGGCCTAGCAGAGGTGATTGCACGCATTGGCGACAAGTGGACGGTCATGGTCTGTGGCCATCTCTCAGAAGGCACCCATCGTTTCAATGCGTTGAAGCACCGCATCCCCGGCATCTCGCACCGGATGCTGACCATCACTCTGCGCGGGCTCGAACGCGATGGACTGGTGGCTCGCAAAGCCTATGCTACCGTCCCGCCGAAGGTTGAGTACTGTCTGACCCCATTGGGGCAAAGCCTGACAGGACCTCTGGCAGCCCTGGCAAGTTGGGCACGCGAGAACCGTCCCGCCCTTGAACAGGCCCGCGCCGCATTTGATCGTCGTGCCGCGCAGGACTGAACTGGCGTTGAGGTGTGATGAAGCGCGCCGTCAATCAGCGGCGCATGCGGGGCATCATTCCATCAAGTTGAACCACTTAACCATGCGCTCGCTCAGGTGTTTGTCCAGAGATGTAGGTTCATTTTGCTACAGTATAATTACCAATATGCGCAGCATCGTGAGGCACATGAGCGGAAATTACTGGCAGACGGGAACAACGGTGACGGCATACGCGAGTATGTCGGACTTGCCACGCGCACATGTCCGGTTTTGGAAATCTTTATCGCGCCTTGTATGTCGAGGATGAAGGCGGCTACAGGCTGTCTGCTGCCATTCATTGAGCAGACAGGCAGATCGGGGGGGAGAACGGAAGGTCGGCTTTATGTTTGAAGGCAATAAAAAGCGGTCATGGAAATTGAAAGGAGATGTCTTGCTGTCGTTCGGCATGCTGTTTGCTATGATGGCACAATGAATA
>NZ_BAJW01000183.1 GCF_000613905.1 Acetobacter persici JCM 25330 | reverse complement strand
TGGCGTTTACCGGCATCATGGCCGGGCCCTCCGCCCCCCGGTCGTATTCTGGCCGCCTTCATCCCCGGGCGGGATGACCCGGACGTGCCGCTGGCGCATGTGGAAGCCTGGATTACGCCTCCTGCTTATGCGCCTGAAGCACCGGTGTTTCTCAACCCCAATACGCCAGCACCCTCCGTGCCCGAAGGGGCGCGGCTGACGGTGATTGTCACAGGTCTGTCCTCCCATCCCGCGCTGCGCAGTGCGGGCGGGCTGATCATGCAGGATGAAAAACGCCAGACTCTGGACCGGCAGAGCTGGAAAATGGAGGTCACGCTGCGGCACAGTGGCCTCGTACGGGTTGCCGGGCGGGGGCGTACGCTGGCCCGCTGGCCCATCACTGTTCTGCCGGATGCAGCACCCACGGCTGCGTGGGGTCCTAACCCCGGCGCAGGTCAAACAGACTGGCGCACCCGCCTGCCGTATGAAGCCGCGCATGCTTATGGTCTGGCCTCGCTTTCTGTCGAACTGCATCTGGCGCATCCCGGCCGTGGCCCGGCGCGCACCTTGACAGTCCCCCTTCCGCTCAGCGGTCATCCCAAATCCGCCAAAGGCATCATCACGCCTGATCTTTCAGAAGATCCCTGGGCGGGAGAGAACGTCACCGGCCGCGTGGTCGCCACCTCTGTCAGCGGCCATAAGGGGCAAAGCAAACCGGTTACCTTCCATCTTGGGGCCCGCGTGTTCCACTCCCCCGTCGCCCGGGCCGTGCTGGACCTGCGCAAGCGTTTTGCGCTGGGGCGTGAAAGCCGGAGCGAGACCGCGACAGACCTCGCTGCCCTTGGTGAAACTCCCGGGCCGGTCAATGACCACACGGGGATGTTCCTCACCCTGACCAGCCTTGTCGCCATGCTGGACAACCAGGACGTCGATACGGAAACCGCCCGCACCAGCGCCACCAATCTGCTGTGGGATCTGGCTCTGGATATTGAGGACCGCCGCAAGGGCGATGATGCCAGCGCGCAGGCATCTCTTGACGTGCGCGCGGCGCAGGCCGCCGTCGCGCAGCAGTTGCAGCATATGCGTGAGGAAGGCCAGCAGTCCCCACAGGCGCGGGAAGAACTGGAAGCCCGGCTGAAAAGCCTGAAAGACGCCATTGCCCGCAAGATGCAGGCTCTGGCCGCGCAGGCCCTGCGGGACCACACCGCCATTCCGGACCTGCCCGGTTTTTCCAGAGCGGGCGACAAAGCCTTCTCTCGCCTGATGCAGCAACTACAGCGGGACGCCGCCAACGGGCACTCCGCCGACGCACTCCAGCGCCTGCAACAGATGGAAGACGCGACTGAACGCATGCGCAACGCCACACCGCAGGATATGGCGGCCATGGCGCAGCAGATGGTCGCGCAGCAGAAAGCACGCGAACAGGCCGCCGTCCTGCGGGACCTGACAGGCAAACAGACCTCTCTGCTGGACCACGCGCAATCCCGGCTGGATGAAACCCTTCGCGCCCAGTCCCGTCAGCAGAATGGCATGGATGCGGATGAGGACGGCGATGATGATTACGGCTCCATGCCAACCGCCGAACTCCTGCGCAGGCTCGGCCTCCCCGTGCCTCCGGGCACAGACCAGAACACACCTGGGCCACAAACACCGCCTCAGCAGCCGGACAGCAAGACAGGCCGATGCCTCCCCCCGCCACCTGGA
>NZ_BAJW01000184.1 GCF_000613905.1 Acetobacter persici JCM 25330 | reverse complement strand
CCGACCGGCCACGACCCCAGAAACGCACGGGCCAGCGCGGCCCGCTCCGGGCTGGCCAGCAAAAACCCTAGCCGCACGCCGGGTAGTCCGTAAGTTTTTCCAAAAGACCGCAGCACCAGCAGCCCCGGATGGGGCAGAAGGGGGGCGATACTCTCCTGCTCAAAATCCGCGAAGGCTTCATCAACAATCAGGAAATTTCCATGGGCGGCACACTGGTCTGCCAGTGTGTGCAGCCAGTCCGCGGAGAGCAGCCGTCCGTCAGGGTTGTTCGGATTACAGACAATGCAGACGGTGCCGGGGTGGCGGGCCGCGTGGGGAAGATCTGCCGGGTCCGTCACCTGCTGCACCAGCACGCCCTGCATGTGCCAGGCCTGGGCGTGCCCGGAATAGGTTGGCCCCAGCAGACACACGCGCTGCGCGGGCAGCAGGCGCGGTAACAGGGCAATCAGGCTCTGGCTCCCCGCGCCCGCAACGACCATGGCAGGGCTACCCAGACCATACGCAGCGGCCGCAGCGGCCTGTAGATCGGCTTCTTCATCATCTTCCGGTAGCCGGGCCAGCACGGATATATCTGGCAGACGCAACGGATAAGCGTAGGGGCTGATGCCGGTTGAAAGGTCATAAGCAGGCCGGGGCGCGTCCGGGAAATGCGCCATGGCGGCCCGCATCTGCCCGCCATGCGTAAAAAAGGCACAGCCTCTGGCGGCGTACCGGTTCCGGAAAGCGCCGGAGAGGCTGCGGGAGCGCATGCAGGAGAAGACCGCCGGACGGCGGGTGCGGCAGAAAACCGGGAAGGCATGGCCGCCGGATGGGCGGGCGTGGTAGTCTGCCGGCTTTCCTGCATGGTGCTGGCCGGTTCTGCTCCGGCCTGCCCGCTGAGTGAGTCTGCTGCCCGCATGGTGTTTCCTCTTTCCGTCACGTTTCCCGTAGCAGCCCTTGCCGCCGTTCTGGAAGCGGCCTACGGGTATCCGCCTGCCCTGCTGCCTGCCATCGGGCACCCGGTGATGTGGATCGGCGCCTTGATAGACATGCTGGACACCGCCCTCAACCTCCCGGATTTTTCTGAGCCGAAACGCCGGATGATGGGGATTCTGGCGCTGATCCTGATCATAGGCGTGCCGCTCTGGGTGACGGAAGCCGTGCTGGATCTGGGCTCTCGTGTTCTGCCTGCGCCCCTCATGCTGGGCGTGCAGGCGGTGGCGGCCTGTACGTTCGTTGCGCAGAAATCTCTGTGGGAGCATGTGCGGGCCGTGGGCACCGGCCTGCGGCAAGAGGGTCTGGCCGGAGGGCGGCAGGCCGTGGCGCAGATTGTCGGGCGGGACACCGCCGCACTGGATGAAGCCGGGGTTGTGCGGGCCGCACTGGAAAGTCTGGCCGAAAATTTTTCTGATGGCGTGGTAGCCCCCTGTTCTGGACGGCGCTGTTCGGCCTGCCGGGAGCGGTCTTTTACAAGGCCGTCAACACGGCGGACAGCATGATTGGACACCTGACTCCGCGCCATGCCGCCTTTGGCTGGGCTGCGGCGAAGCTGGATGATGTGGTGAACCTGCCTGCCTCCCGCCTTGCCGCGTTGTGCCTGATTCTGGCCGCCCCGGCAGAACGCCGTGCGGCGGCGCGGGCGG
>NZ_BAJW01000185.1 GCF_000613905.1 Acetobacter persici JCM 25330 | reverse complement strand
CAACGGTGCGGGCCAGCAGGCGGAGGTCATTCCGCAGGTCCGCCGTCATGCGGGCGCGGCCTTCCTCAGTGTTCTGCACCAGAGTGTGCAGCAGGCGTTCAATATTATGCAGCGCTTCTGTCTGGCCGGAGGAAGCCTCCAGCTTGTCGGACAGTTTGCTGAGGATCGCACTTTCCCGCTCGCGGCGGGCCTCACTCGTGCGCACCAGATTTTGCAGGGATTCCAGATTTTCAGCCGTCTGTTCCAGCAGGGCCTGAATATAGGCCGGAACGGAAGAAGAACTTTCCACTCCGGAGCCGGAGGGGGCACCAAAACGGGTCTGTTCGGCCAGCCATTCTTCCAGCTCGTTAAAAAAGCGGTTTTGTGCCTGCCCGGCCGTCAGATCCAGAAAGCCCAGCACCAGCGCGCTGGCCAGGCCGAACAGGGAGCCGGAAAAGGCCGTGCTCATGCCATGCAGCGGTTTGGCCAGCCCGGTTTTAAGCTGCCCGAACATGGCATCCAGATCCCCCGCACCGACAGACATGTTGGCGATCACGTCCGCAATGGCCGCGACTGTCAGCAGCAGACCATAAAATGTGCCGAGCAGACCCAGAAAAATGAGCAGGCCGGTGAGATACCGTGAGACTTCCCGCCCTTCATCCAGCCGTCCGGAAATGGAGTCCAGCACGGCCTGCATGGCGGGGGTGGAGAGTGCCGCCGGGTTGCCGCGCTGGTCCGGGCGGGTGCCAAGCGCTGTAGCCAGCGGGGCCAG
This sequence comes from Acetobacter persici JCM 25330, assembly GCF_000613905.1. Classification (GTDB taxonomy): domain Bacteria; phylum Pseudomonadota; class Alphaproteobacteria; order Acetobacterales; family Acetobacteraceae; genus Acetobacter; species Acetobacter persici. The sequence goes on along the minus strand of NZ_BAJW01000185.1, from coordinate 831 downwards.
CATCCGTGGCGGCGGCAGAGCAGCCAGACCCGTGCGGGATTGACGGATGGCGTCTACCCACCCACTTCCGGCAGAAGGCGGCGCACCATCAGGATATTCCACAGGATGCCGATGGCCAGAAGACCCAGAATCAGCATCAAGCAGGGGGTTGCTGAAAAAGGCGTCCCGCAGCGGCCGCCACAATGTTGCAGCGACAAGCGCCACACACACGAGAAACCCGATCATTCTGAAGAGATACTGTGTGGGGCGCGTCATTGGGTTCCGGTCCGGTTAGAAGGGGAAGGGCGTCAGGGTACAGCGTCTGACTGATAAATATCTATATAATCCTGCCCGCCATTAGTGGCAGGGGCCTTGGGTAGGCCAATGACGCGCAGATAAATGCGCGTGGAGGCAATGCCGCCATTCATCAGCACGCTGCGGGCCGCAAGCCCGCGGGAGAGCGCCATACGGCGCGGCATGGAGGGATCATCCATCGCGCCGGAACTGTAGGCGTCAATCAGAGCGCGGACATGGGGCTTTTCGCTCAGAGCCTGCCCGAAGGCCAGAAGCGCCTGATGCGTTTCCGGGTTTAGCGTCGCGGCTCCGGCGGCAAAGGTAATCCGCACGCCGCCCGGAATGGTGGATACGGTGCCTGTGGCTTTTTCATCAATGGCGGGCTGCGCGGGCATGGGGAAGGGGTGGAGTTCCACATCCGGCGGGGCGGGCGTGAGTTGCGGCACCGGAGGCGGTGCCAGCGGAATGGTTGCCGGAGGAGCCGGGTGCGCGGGTTTGACAGGGCCAGCGGCTGGAGTTGCAGCAGTGCCAGTGCCAGTGCCAGTGCCAGCGTGCGTG
>NZ_BAJW01000186.1 GCF_000613905.1 Acetobacter persici JCM 25330 | reverse complement strand
CACCCCGCAGCGTCCGCTCAAGCCCCGGTCCTGCCGCGCCAATCAGCATCCCACCGCCGGACACGGCAGAGGGCAGCCAGCATTCAAACCGGTTATCCCACACCGCCCCGGCCTCCGCCGGAACCGGAGCAGACATGGCAGCTACTTCCCGCACAAGAAACCACTCAGCCCGCCAGCGCACCAGATGCACACCCGCCAGCGTGGCATCCTGTCCGGCTGTGAGCAACCGGGCCACCGCCGCGGGGGGCGGGGGATAGATCAGGCCGCCGACAGCCCGGATCAGGCCAGACAGGATCTCTGCATCAGGCAACTCTGGCCCCAGACACGCCCAGCCTTCAGGCCGGAGACTCACACGGCGCGCAAGACTCTCCGCCCGCGCGGCGTCCCGCTGCATCCGGGCCATCCCGGCCTCAATCCCGATTTTCCATAAGGTCTGCCGGGTGTCCTGCCCTTGCAGATCGTGCCGTACCCGTACCCGCGTGGCGCGAAGATCCTCATTGGACGGATCATCAATCCAGACAAGGCCAGCCTGCTGCAAGGTGTTGCGCAAAGCCTGCCGGGAAAACCCGAGAAGGGGCCGCACAAGGCGCACATCCGGCAGCGCCGTCACCCAGCCCATTCCGGCCAGACCGTCCGGGCCGCTACCAGACTCCTGACGCATCCGGATGGTCTCGACCTGATCATCCGCCTGATGGCCCAGCAGGAGGTCCAGACAGCCAGCTCGCGGCAGGCCTGCGCCAGAATGGCATAACGCGCCTGTCTGGCACGCTCGGCTATCCCCGGTCCTTTGGTAAGGCCGGAAAGCGTTAAAAGGCGGGCTGGTACACCCATCGCCTCAAGCCGCTGAACGGTCAGCCGGGCTTCCTCAGCAGACTCGGCCCGCAGCCCATGATCTACCACAAATGCGAGAAGATGTTTCCGCCAGTGCCGGGCCAGCCATGCCAGACACAGGCTATCTCCACCGCCTGAAACGGCCAGACCAACAGGCGGCAAACCGGGATCATCCGGCAACCACGGTCCAAGCTGGTCTATCCGGGCAAGGAAAGCCGCCGGAGGAACCGGTGCGTCAGAAAAGGGATGATCCGGCAAGGTCGTCAATGCTGAAGGCAGGGGGCTGCTGACTGCCCCTTACTGACAGCCACCCCGGCTGGAATAAATTTCCGCGGCATGAGAGACGCGCTGCGTAGGAGACGGGAACTCCGCCTTCAGCTTTCCAAGCGCCTGACAGGCTGCCTTTTTATCACCCATTGCCAGCAGAGAAGCACTCACCCCCAGCAGAGCATCCGGCGCACGGGCACTTTTCGGAGACTGACGGTAAGCATCATAATAGGCCACGGCAGACTGACGGTATTCCTTCTGCCCTGCCAGAGACTGCGCCAGCAGGAACTGCGCATCGACCTTGAAGGCGCCTTTGGCGTTTTTCAGCGCCTGTTCCGCATTGTCATGCGCCGTATCATAATCGCGCTTCTGCAAGGCAGCCTTGCCACTGGCCAGCAGCGCATCCGGTGTGGTGGCCGGACGGGATGCGGAT
>NZ_BAJW01000187.1 GCF_000613905.1 Acetobacter persici JCM 25330 | reverse complement strand
GATAGTGTTGAAAAAGTCGCGCTTGCTTTGAGAGTGAAGCACTGATTCACTCTTCGCAGGAGGAACCTGCAAATGATGGGTGATCGAACGAAAATACAGGAGGCACTGTTCTACGAGTTCCGTCTTGAAGATCATGTGCCAGCTGGCCACCTTTTGCGTTCAATTGATCGCTTTGTCGATCTGGACGGCCTGCGTGAGCATCTTCGCCCATTTTACAGCGGCACGGGGCGGCCTTCAATTGATCCCGAGCTGATCATCAGGATGTTAATCGTTGGCTACGTGATGGGTATTCGGTCCGAGCGACGGCTATGTGAAGAAGTCCATCTTAACCTGGCCTACCGGTGGTTCTGTGGCCTTGGTCTCAACGGCCCTGTGCCTGATCATTCGACATTCTCGAAAAACCGGCACGGACGCTTCCGGGAGAGTGATCTGCTTCGCCAAATGTTCGAAATGACCGTCCGGCAGTGCATCGCCAAGGGACTGGTGGGCGGTGAAGGCTTTGCGGTCGATGCCAGCACGATCAAGGCCGACGCCAATCGGCAGCGCAGTGTTCCGAGCCCTGATAAACTGCCGATCGAGGCAGCCCAACGTGCTGTGCGTGAGTATTTCTCGGTGCTGGACGATGCTGCATTTGGGTCTGCTACGCCCGTGCAACCAAAATATATCTCTCCGGTCGATCCTGCGGCACGTTGGAACGCTGCAAGCGGTGGCCTTGCTTATTATGCCTACTGCACAAATTACCTCATCGACCTTAAATCGGCTGTCATCATGGATGTAGAAACCACGACAGCCATCCGGCAGGCCGAGGTTACGGCGCAACGCAGAATGATAGAGCGTACGCAGGAAACATTTGGAATATGGCCCGAAAGGCTTGCTGCGGATACAGCTTATGGATCCGCTGAAAATCTTGCGTGGCTGGTTCATGAGCGTGGCATCGAACCTCACATTCCGGTCTTCGACAAATCTGCCCGGCAGGACGGGACTTTCGAACGTCGAGATTTCACATATGACCACGTGCACGATCTTTACATCTGTCCTGGAGGACAGGAACTGAAGCAGCAGTGGCGCAAGATCAACTCGGATCAACCAAATGCCTCTCCCGACAACCTACTTCGATACCGTTCGTCGAAACTGGCGTGCGACGTATGCACTCTCAAACCAAAATGCTGCCCCAATCAGCCCAATCGTAAGGTTCTGCGCTCTATTCATGAAGGCGCTCGTGATATGGCCCGCGACATTGCTTTAACCGACGCCTATATTATCTCCAGACGAGAACGAAAGAAGGTCGAAATGCTGTTTGCTCACCTCAAGCGCATTTTGAAGATCGATCGGTTGAGGCTCAGAGGACCAAACGGTGCCCGTGATGAGTTCCATCTCGCCGCAACTGCCCAAAATCTCCGCAAAATGGCGAAACTGATACCTCCCGGAGCGCCTGCCTTATCCACCTGAGGCAAGAAAGCTGCACTTATGTCGAAGTAGCTTGGCAACACTTTCACTCTTCACCATGAGTTTTTCAACACTAT
>NZ_BAJW01000188.1 GCF_000613905.1 Acetobacter persici JCM 25330 | reverse complement strand
TGGCGCTGGCTGTCCGCACCGGGCGGGATGCAGCCCGTGCGGGCTCCGCGTGTGAGGCGGCGGCTGTGTGGCTCAGATGTTTGGCCAGAAGCGTATCGTGCTCGTGCTTGGTCAGGCTGCCTTTAAGCTGAAGGATATCCAGCAGGTCGCTATAATCATCAGCCAGAGCGGAGGGCGCGGTCATGAATGGCGCACAGGCAACGGATGTTGCCATAACAGGTAAAAGAAGTGCCCGTTTTCTCGATGCCATAAAAGTCTGCTCCCTCACGTCGTTTGTTATCTCTGAGAGATTGGCCTTCCCTCCGTCAACACCCGGCAAAGGCGGTATTTTTTCGCCCGGCAGGTCGGAACGGCTCTGAAACGGGGAGGGGATAAAGCATGCGTAATCGGGGCGCGGGGGCTGTAGCCCTGAGCGTTACGAGGGGCTCTTATGCGCAGCAAGCGGGTCGGAATTTGTCATTTTCCGGGATTCTTGTTTGTTGTCAGTGCGTTACGACATAATGTTCCGGCTGTGATAATAAACTCAGACCGCAACAAAATCTGTAACGCGCTGCCCTCCGTCTGCTTCTGGCAGAATGGAGCTATGTGGGAATAAGGCTTGTCCACCCTCCGGAGGGCGGAAATGTCCTTCTGTTATAACGGAAAAACCTGAAAGAATAGTTCCGAAGTCACGCAGTTGTTATGGCTCTGTGGGCGTCGGGCAGACCCGGTGCCGCACAACTTCGCCAATAATGATCAGGGCCGGGCTGGTCACTTTTTCAGTAACAGCCTGTTCGGGCAGGGTTGTGAGTGTGCCGGTAATAACGCGCTGCCGGGGCGTCGTGCCGCGTTCCACAAGTGCTGCGGGCCAATCAGCGGGCAGGCCGTGTGTTGTCAGTTGTGCGCAAAGCTGCGGCAGCATGGTCAGACCCATGTAAATCACCACGGTCTGGCTGCGCAGGGCGATGGTTTCCCACGCCAGATCAAGCGTGCCATCGGTTTTGGCGTGGCCGGTAATAAACAGGCAGGCCTGTGCGCAATCCCGGTGGGTGAGCGGAATACCGGCATAGGCCGCGCAGCCATTGGCGGCGGAAATGCCCGGAATAATACGGAACGGGACGCCAGCCTGTGTCAGCGTTTCAATTTCTTCCCCGCCACGGCCAAAAATAAACGGGTCCCCGCCTTTCAGGCGCAGCACGCGCTCCCCGGCTTTGGCGCGGCGTACCAGTTCGGCATTGATGCCTTCCTGCGGCAGTGTGTGCCGGTTGCGTTGTTTGCCGACAAAAATCAGCTCAGCATCGCGCCGCACATAGTTGAGGATGTCCGGGCCAATCAGGTTGTCATACAAAACCGTATCTGCATCCTGCATCAGACGCAGGGCGGCGAGGGTCAGCAGGTTCGGGTCTCCGGGGCCCGCGCCGACCAGCCAGACCTC
>NZ_BAJW01000189.1 GCF_000613905.1 Acetobacter persici JCM 25330 | reverse complement strand
CCCGGCCTTTACGCGCTCCGTCCGGCTCGGGCGGCCCAAACATATTCTGGGTTTGCCGGAAAACACGGCGGCAGCGGCAGGATTTGCAACAGCCGCGGGCCTGCTCTCATGGGCCGCCAGTGCGGAACGCCCGTTTGGAGATGTTGAATTCCGTGCAGCCCCACCCTCGGGGATGTTACAAAAACTCGTCGCTTTTATTCGTGACAGAGTTTGATACAGTCAGAGAAATATTGGTAGATTCACTCTAGCCTCAACCTAAAAATTTCGTTAGTTTGCCCCACTTGCCCGGGAGAGCCTCATGACACTGAACCTGACCGTTCCACCTCAGACACATGCTGATTTTTCGCCGAAAATTACGGTTTTCGGTGTTGGGGGCGGTGGCACAAACGCAGTTGATAACATGATTGCGTCCAGCCTTCAGGGTGTGGAATTTGTTGTTGCCAATACGGATGCACAGAGCCTTGCCAAAAGCCGGGCGGACCGCCGCGTGCAGCTTGGCCCGCACCTGACCCATGGGCTGGGTGCCGGTGCAAAGCCGGAAGTGGGCCGGGGCGCTGCGGAAGAAGCGGCTGATGAACTGGCGCGGTATCTGGATGGCTGCCACATGGTGTTCATCACCACGGGTATGGGTGGCGGCACGGGCACCGGGGCTGCTCCTGTTATTGCCCGCATGGCGCGTGAGCGGAATATTCTGACGGTTGGTGTTGTCAGCAAGCCTTTTGATTATGAAGGCAAGCGCCGGGCGCGTATTGCGGAAGAAGGCATCAAGGAACTTCAGCAGTATGTTGATACGCTGATTGTCATTCCGAACCAGAACCTGTTCCGCGTCGCGAGTGAACGGACAACTCTGCGTGAAGCCTACAAGATGGCTGACCATGTTCTCTACATGGGTGTGCGTGGCGTGACCGACCTGATGATGGCTCCGGGCTACATCAACCTCGACTTCGCCGATATCCGCAGCGTGATGGCGGAAATGGGTAAGGCCATGATGGGCACGGGTGAAGGCGAAGGTGAAAACCGCGCTGTTGAAGCCGCCGAGGCCGCTATTGCCAACCCGCTGCTGGAAGATACCTGCATGTCCGGCGCGCAGGGCCTGCTGGTCAACGTGACCGGCGGTGAAGACATGACGTTTTTTGAAGTGGATGAAGCCTGTAACCGCATCCGCCGTGAAGTGGCGGAAGACGCAAACATGATCTTCGGCTCCATTATTGATGAAAACATGAATGGCAAGATCCGCGTGTCCGTTGTGGCTACGGGGATTGATATCGGCACGCAGGCCAATGACCGCCTGCATCTGGTGCCGGTTGAAAACGAAGGTCAGGCTGAACAGCAGTCCGTTGCAACGGGCACGGGTCCCTCTGTCATGGGGCCCCGACTCAGACTGCCTCCGGCAGCCACATGCAGCAGCCA
>NZ_BAJW01000190.1 GCF_000613905.1 Acetobacter persici JCM 25330 | reverse complement strand
TGGAGGGTTCGAAAAACCTTTTATTGACTGCATTTTGCGCCTGATTTCAGGTTTCTGGCGGGTTGATTAACGGTTTCTGGGGTAGCATTCGATCTGCGTTTTGGGCAGATCTGGGGCTGTCACCCGCTGGATTGCTACGCGGCGGCGTTAATCCGCTCCAGAAGGAGAAAGCGGCGCATATTATAGATGATATTGGCCAGCCCGATCCTCATGGTGGCTCGAGCGATACCGACTGTTCGGACGAACATCCCCGTCTGTGATTTCTGATCAGCAAAGACATGTTCGACACGCGACCGGATCACCGACTTCCCAGCGTTGGAGCGCTGGATATGGCGACGCATGGGTTTGAGATGTGGCTTTTTCCTGTGAACCCTGGAGACAAAGCCATGCTTTTCCATGAAGTCCTCATTGGCTTTTGAACGGTAGGCCGTATCTGCCCAGACTGCTGATGCCATATTGGTTTTATCCAGCAGGCCCTCGCGTAGTCTGGCACCATCGCTGGCCGCTGCATCGGTCGTCTTCCATTTACGGATCAGCCGGAATTTCCGGTCGATAGAAATATGCGATTTATAGCCAACGAATGGGATAGCGAGATCCGTTGACGGGATCGTTCCATCCTCCTGCCGCTTCGCTTTGGTGAACTTCAGGGTCCAGCGTGCATGCCTGTCCTTGTGGGACAGCTTTGCCGGCTTGTCCTGCCAGTTTTCAGGAATACGCCCTGCCCGGAGATCTGCCTTCTCAGCGTTGGGATTGCGCTGCTTTGGCGCGGCCACAAGTGTGGCATCCAGTATCTGGCCCGACATCGGGAAATAACCAGCGTTCCGCAGGGTCGCGTCAAAGCGATTGAACAGCCATTCAATCGCACCCGCCTGGGTCAGGCGCTTTTGACACAGCCAGACCGTTTTAGCATCGGGCACGCGATCCGACAGGCCCAGACCTAAAAAGCGCATGAAGGAGAGACGGTCGTTAATCAGGTATTCCGTCCGTTCATCGGACAGATTGTTCAACGTCTGGATCACCAGGATCTTGAACATTAGCACCGGATCAAACGGCGGACGCCCGCCTTTGCTCCCGTCTGAATAGGCCAGTGCCTTGTCCAGATCCGGCCGGAACACCTCAAAATCCACAGTCCGGGAAAACGCTTCAAGCTGGTCGCCAAGACCGCTTAACCGAGCAAGCCGCTCTTCAACGTCAAAAAATCCCGCCTGTTTCATATCGTCATTCCTCCAACCAGAACCGGAAAAATGGAATCACAGCGCAGGCCTCAATACCAAGGGGTTTTTCGAACCCTCCA
>NZ_BAJW01000191.1 GCF_000613905.1 Acetobacter persici JCM 25330 | reverse complement strand
CAAGAATACGTTCGGCCAGCGGGCGCATCCCGTCCAGCAGAGAGGCGCCGCCTGTCAGCACAATCCGGCCGCTGGCGGCATTGCCCAGCCCTGCGCCGTCCAGTTTTTCACGCACCAGTTCAAGAGTTTCCTCCATGCGGGGGCGGATGATACGCCCAAGCTGTGCACGTGAAATCTGTTCAAAATGAGGAACGTCATTCCCCAGCAGTTCAACCGTCAGAATTTCATCTTCCACGTCAGACGAAAGATCCGCGCTGCCGTAAACTGTTTTGAGTCGTTCCGCATTTTCCAGAGAAGTGCTGAGGCCGCGTGCAATATCGCGTGTGACGTGCAGGCCGCCGACGCTGATCTGCGCGGTATGCAGGATCTGGCCTTCTCCAAAAACAGCCAGAGAGGTCGTGCCGCCGCCCATTTCCACAACGGTCGTGCCAAGTTCACGTTCATCCGCATCCAGAACGGACAGGCCAGAGGCGAGGGGGGAGGATACCAGTGCTTCCACCTTGAGTTCCGCACGGCTCAGTACGGTTTCAAGGTTGAGCAGCGCGGTGGAGGCGGCGTCAATAATATGCAGGCGCGCCTTCAGGGTTTCGCAAAGGTGCCCGCGCGGGTCGGCCACACCTTCCGTATCATCCACCGTAAAATCAATCGGCAGGGTATGAACAACGTCCCGCCCCTCGACTGTGGCCTGCACACGGCCTTCCGTGACAACCCGACGGATGTCAGCTTCCGTCACCACGCGGCCGCCTACAGGCCAGCGCACGTTGAACAGCCGGCTGGCCGGATGCCCGCAGGAGAGATTGACCACCACGCGGTCAATCGTGCGTTCAGCCATCAGTTCTGCCTGCCCGACAGTCGCCCGGATGGCGGCTTCCGCAGCGTGCAGGTCCGTAATCGCTCCGTTACGCACCCCGGCGGACCGCCGCCAGCCACAGCCGATCACTTTCAGGCTGCCATTTGGCTCGCCTTTGCCAATCAGGCAGGTGATTTTGGTGGAGCCGATATCCAGCACGGCTGAATAACCATTGCGCCAGGTGCGTGGGCGCTTGTTGGTCTCGGACGGCGGCAGGGGGAGAATGGTGTCATCCCCGCTCATCCGCAGGCTGGATGAAGAGGAGGGTGTACCGGCTTTCTTGCGCAAACGGGACGGAGCGTCAGAGTTGAGCGAAAAGGACGGGCGCGCGCGGTTGATCATGCGGGACTTCCCTGCCGGCCAGCGGGTTGTGGGCTGCCGGGTTGTGATGGAGGCTGTGGAGCGTGGCCGCCGGGAGCGGCGTCCGTGCCGGGCTGCGGA
>NZ_BAJW01000192.1 GCF_000613905.1 Acetobacter persici JCM 25330 | reverse complement strand
CGCGTTTTTTCAGGCTGCACGGCGGCGGGGTCTGCCGGGTTTGCCGCAGGCGGCGGGGAAATATGGCCACCGGCGCGCGGAGCCGGTTCGTCCATCGGTTCATCATCCGCCATGTGCTTCTTGAAGGATTTAATCCCCTTCGCGAAATCACCCATCATGGAGCTGATCTTGCCGCCACCGCCAAAAACCACCAGCACAACCGCAAGCACAATCAGCCAGTGCCAGATGCTTAAGCTACCCATTCAACAGCCCTCTGTTTAACAGGCCGGCGCACTGCGAACGGCCCAAATTCCCTGTTTCTGTTCTGAACCACATGGCGGTGCTTCCCCCATCATGCAAGCCCGATCTCTCGGCCGGGCCTGAAAAACGGGGCAAACCACCTTCATATTACCCTGCGGACCAGTCCCCCGGCGGATGCCAGCCTATGAGCTGCCACCCTCCAGCACAGGTTCTATAAATCCATACGCAGGGTAGACGGTTTTCCCCATGCCGTGAATAGGCGTCCACCACACCCGCACCTGCGTCCAGTTATTCCCCGGTGAGACATCCTCCACCGGCGCACGGCGCGTCACCCGCCCCGGCTCCCAGTTGGCATGGTCCACCAGCACAAGGCGCGAATTTTTCACGGCCCGCACCACAGAGACATGCCCGGATGGCAGCCGCCGGGTGGAGCGGAACACAAGCACCTCCCCCGGCTCCGGCGTGGAGGTGCGGGTATAGCGCCCTCCGGCCTGCCGCCACCAGCTTGCTGCGGCCCCGCGCAACTGCACCCCGGAATGCTCCCGCGCATACGGGGCACACTGTACGGACCACCCCATCCGCCATGGCCAGCACAGGCCGCCAGCAGCAGGGGCAGAAAAAGAACACTCCAACGCTTCACGACTCGGCCCTCAAACGCTCCATCCATTCCTGCGCCTCCGCCGGGGCCATTTCCAGAACCCGCTGCGCCACATCCCGCCCAAAGCCGGCGCGAGCCAGAATACCCATAGCCCGCCGCTCTTCAGCCGCTTCCGGGCTCAGGCCATATCCGCCCTCTCCCTCCTGTGGCGCAACACGCGGGGGCCTGAGAGACGGCACCCCCGGCAAACGGCCCGAGCCTACGCTTACGCGCCAGCACAAGAGCGGAGGATAGCTCGACCTCGGCAGGAGAAAACCCTTCCACCACCTCCTGCAAGGCGGCGTCCCGCACATCCGCCTCAACGCCGCGCGCCGCGAGATGCGCCTGCACCGCCCGGCTGGAGCGG
>NZ_BAJW01000193.1 GCF_000613905.1 Acetobacter persici JCM 25330 | reverse complement strand
CCGCCGCAGGCCGCACCCGGCGGGAAGGTCGCCCAATCCGGCTGCTCTCCTCAGCCCCCCGCCAGCTTGCCGCTGTTTTTCAGACCGCGCCTGACCGGCTGATCCCGTGTGACCGCAGGCTGACTTTTGTGCTGGACAGCGCACCCGATGCAGCCGCCCCGCACGCTGTGGCGGATGATGGTGTGCTGGCGGACCTGCTCCCTACACAGGACGGCCAGCCGCCACAGGCCCGTATCCGCACGGTTCTGGGTCCGGTCACGGCACCGGGCATGCCCGCGACCCTCAGCCTGCTGACCCACAACATCCCGACAGAATTTTCAGCAGAAACAGAGCAAGAGGCACTCCGGGTGGCGCAGCACCCTGCGGACTCTGGAGCCTCTGACGCATCCTGCGCCGTTGCGGGAACGACAGGCACCGTGAAGCGCACCGACCTCCGCTCCCTGCCGCTTGTCACGATTGATGACGCCACAGCGCAGGACTTTGATGATGCCATCTGGGCAGAGCAGACCCCGGACGGATTTCGGCTGATTATCGCCATTGCGGACGTTGCCCATTATGTCGCCCCCGGCTCTGCGCTGGATACCGAGGCCCGGTTGCGGGGCAATTCGGTCTATCTGCCGGGTCGCGTTGTGCCCATGCTCCCGCCTGCCCTCTCTGCCGGGATCTGCTCCCTCAAACCGGGGGAAGACCGGCTCTGCCTGTTTGCCGATCTTCAGATAACCCCCACCGGACAGATCCGCACGGGCACGCTGGGCCGGGGCCTTATGCGGAGCGCTGCCCGCCTGACCTATCAGGATGTGCAGCAGGTTCTGGAAAACCATACCACCAGTCCGGCCCAGCCCGCAGCCCCGCCCCGCAGCCCGGTTCAAGCCCCCGCCACGGCCCTGCCGCAGACACAGACACAGACAGGCGGCCTCCTTGCCCCCCATTTGCAAGAGCTGATTCTGACCTTACAGGCGGCCGCTCTGGCATTGCAGGCGGATGCAACGGCCCGTGGCGTGCAGACTCAGCCGGAAGAAGACTATCGCGTTACCCTCAACGCGGACGGACAGCCTGCCGATTTCACGCTGCGTGAACGCCTGCCCGCGCATGATCTGGTAGCGGCGTTCATGATTGCCGCAAACCGTTTTGCGGCGGGAGAACTGATCCGGCATCATGCCGTAGGCCTGTTCCGGGTGCCATCCGGCTCCCCGGC
>NZ_BAJW01000194.1 GCF_000613905.1 Acetobacter persici JCM 25330 | reverse complement strand
TTATACCAATTTGCTTTTGCTATGACCCATGAGCCCAGTCGCGCAATCCGAGAGACATAATGCGCCATGGCTGGTCGGTGAGCTGGTTCCACGCATGGCAGGCGATATCGACGATATCGTCATAGGTTTTGAAGATTCTGTTTGAGAGCCATGTATTACGCATGAACTGCCAGACGTTTTCCACCGGGTTCAGTTCAGGTGACCGTGGTGGAAGCGGTAGGAGAGTGATGTTGGGGGGAACCGTCAGTTTCAGACTGGTATGCCATGCTGCCTGATCCAGGATGAGGACGGCGTGGCTTTGCGGTGCAACGGCCTGGGCGATTTCCTTGAGATGGAAATTCATCGCATGGATGTTGCACGAAGGAAGCACGAGGGCGGCCCCTTTTCCCTGAGCGGGGCAGATCGCTCCGAAAATCCAGGCGGATCGGGTCCGTAGGTCGCTGTCGCGCGAGGGCGGGTTCCCCGCTTCGTCCACCGCCGTGTCAGCTTTGTTTTCTGGCCGATCCTCGCTTCATCCGTCCACCACAGTTCGATGTCTTCTCCGGGATGACAGGCGCTGATTGCTGCAAGGGCATCAGGGAAGTCTTTTTAAAAATGTCCTGGGCATCCGGGTTCTGGGCATAATGCCGTGGGCGGGCCGTCAGCAGGCGAAAATTCTCATTGCGGACAATCCTGCTCAACCACGATACAGACAGGCTGACCCCGTGCTCTTCATGGAGCCAGGCGCACAGATCACGCAATCGCCAGCGCACCACACCATGAGCCGCGGGAATGGGGCCATCTTCGATCCGCTGCGCCAGAGCTTCCATGACGGAAGGTGTGATGCGACGAGGAGTGCCCCCACCATGACGATCAATCAGCCCCGCAGGCCCTTGAGCGTTAAAGCGCAAAACCCAGTCCCGAACGATCTGTCGATCTGTTCCCGCAAGACGGGCCGCTTCACCACGTGTCGCCCCGTCATAAATCGCGGCAAGCGCCAGAAGGCGCCGGGACTGGGCGGCATGTCTGCTTCCTCGGGCCTGACTGCGCACCCTCGCTGCGTCATAATCCTCGCGGAGTGCGACTGCCTTGCTCATCAGAGATACCTTCCTTCAACAATGGCATCCTGTGAATCACATTTTTAAACCAATGGGTACCCCATGAGTCACAGCCTCAACAAATTAGTATTA
>NZ_BAJW01000195.1 GCF_000613905.1 Acetobacter persici JCM 25330 | reverse complement strand
AACCCAGTTCTCAGTGAAAATCAACAATGATTTTTTCCATTGCAAACTACTGGTGTGCAGCATGATGAGCCGAAAGAAAGGTATCTTGCGCCATATTGGGACACACAAGCCCACTTCTGAGTGAAGTGAGACTTTATAATCCGGGCTATAGCGCATGGTCCGGGTGGTAGGGCAGGGCGTATCAGCCTTTGAGCGTCAGGAGTGGCGGGCTGAGCGGTGTGTTATGCAGCAGGTCCAATAAATAATCATGAACAGCAGGCATGTTCCAAGGCTGGCTATTCCTGTCGTGCGTTGAACAGGGTCGCTGAGCATGGCTACAAAAATCAGGACGACAAAACCAAGGCAGGCAATATTGATGAACGGGAAAAGAGGAAGATGGAAAAAAGCTTTTCGTTCCTGCTCACTCGCCTGATTGCGGATGGCGATATAGGCCGTCATGATAAGGGAGTAAACCACCAGGATCACCCCACCGCTACAGTTGAGAAGAAACGCAAAAACCGTATTAACAATACTCACCACAAACTCCAATTCGTTGCGATATCGGAATACCATCATATCAAAACCATTCAGCCCCGATGCTGATGCCCCCTTTGACATGCCCCCTCTGGCATGGAGGCTACCGGCCAGACCTCTTTTTTTTCGCTTGACCGTGAATTATTTCACCTTCTAAGAAAATTTTGGCCTTGTTCCTCAAAATTACGAGGCTTTTAAGAATTGACTGTGCCGCATGCCTCCTCACACTCATTCTGAACATCAGGAACCTTACTGGCGGCATAATCTGGTCGTCTGCCTGTTTGGTTCGTTCGCCACCTTAATTGCAATGACCCTGATGTTGCCGTTCCTTCCATTATATGTGCAGCAGCTCGGCATTACCGGACAGGCAGATATTGCCCAGTGGTCCGGCATTGCTTATGGCGCAACCTACCTAACAGCCGGGCTGGTAGGGTAATCCCCCCATAAAAAGAGTGGCTTTTGAATGAGAATTTTCTCAGCGTGAGGATGAGGAGATTCTGATGAAGAGTGATCGCTTTACTGACGCCCAGATTATGGGCGTGATCCGCCAGGCTGAGGGCGGCGTCTCTGTTCCTGACCTGTGCCGGGAGCACGGGATCAGCAACGCCACGTTTTACCGATGGCT
>NZ_BAJW01000196.1 GCF_000613905.1 Acetobacter persici JCM 25330 | reverse complement strand
CTAACCCAACTCATGTTCGAGGTTTATGCCGACTGGGTGCGGATAGCACAGCAGTTTGAGCGTGCGCCGCGCCGTACGGGCACTGATGATAATGGTTGTTTTGATTTTGGTTGATTTGATTGAGAGATGAAATGGTAGCTCTAACTATAGCGGGTACAGTAGCCGCTTTTAATTATATAGATGATCAAACAAATAACGCTCTAAGCAGCTATGCAAAGCATAGATTTGAGACTGCGGCAGATTATGTCACAAATGGCGCTTGGAAAAAGCTTTTCAATAAAACGAATGAAAAATTAAAAGGCAAGACAATTGAACAAGATCCAAATTTAGAGTTTGTTGACGAGATTTTAGAAAAGACAAAATTGCAGACAGACGATAAATTACTGGATTTATGGGCTTCGTTACTGGCAAATGCCATGCAAGGTAAAAACTCCATACGCAGAGAATATTTTGATATTCTATCTAAGCTCAATCCATATGATGTTCTAACATTAAATATGATAATGGACGATATTCTTCGAAAAAATATAGTAGGACTAAGAAGAAACGGGTCGGCAAGCACATTTACCACCGCACAAATGGGCCAACTATCAGAAATTATAGATTCTCATTATGGGCTAGATATTAAATCCACAGATTTTAGAATAAGTTTACTTTATTTACAAAAATTAGAATTAATTTCTAATGCTTCTGATCCAAATAACTGGACATTAACGTTGAATGGAAATGGGCTAAAGGAGGCTTTAACCGTTTGAAGGCTATAACAATCCCTTCTTGACGCTTACCCCTAACTCACAGTAAACAGTCAAAATCTTCGAAGTCGTGTGTCCAATCGGGCCCACGGCTTTTTTTATGTCTCCAGAAAAGTGAAGAAGCATGAGCCATCATGAGCAGCGCGTCTGCCGTGGGGCCGTTGTGCTGCGCGGAAAATGGCCGGTTCTTGTGGTGGCCGTTCGCGGTGCGCTGTGTGCGGTGGTGCCACTGGCAGCGCCTTGCCTGCCGCATCATCGGGCAGATGTGCCGTTGGCGGGCTGCTCTGCGGTCCGTGGCCACATTGCCCGTTGCGGTGCGCCGGTTCTTGTCAGGGCAGGGGGCCTTACCGGCATTCTCGGCACGGTCAGCGCGGAGTGCCTGCGCC
>NZ_BAJW01000197.1 GCF_000613905.1 Acetobacter persici JCM 25330 | reverse complement strand
GCTTGCGCAGCATGCATATGAAATTGAGGTAGCGTGCCTTCAAACGCCCTTCGAAAGGTCGGAAAAGAGACAAAAACGGGACAGAAAAGGGAAAAAGGCGGCCATATTTACGGCCCTGACAGTGCAGCTCATCAGTTGCACATCATATGACGCCAGTCATGACAGCATCATTTCAGCACTTTTGAAGCGTCATGACATCGTCAGGAACGATGACATGACGGGAAATGGCGTCATTGTGACGTCATACTCCGTCAATGGCTCTGAATATCCTTACCTAAAAATCGCACGGTAACTCCAGAAGCTATCACATCAAATTCCTACTTCCCGTTCCCATGCCCGAGCCGGTGCCCAGATCGAAATCCGTGAGACCGGGCTTTCCATGCGATCAGGAAGCCAGTAGCTGCGAGCGCCGTTACCGCCCAGGGCAATGATGCTGCACCCCATATGTCAAGCAGCGAGCCACCCAAAAGGCCACCACCGGCTATGGCACTGTTCCACGCCACGACATTCATTGACAACGCGACATCCGCGCCATCGCCAGCTGCATCAGCGAGCGCTGTCTGGAGCAACGTCGCGGCCCCACCGAATGTCAGCCCCCATATGGTCACACCAATCATAGTCACCGCAGGTGACGCTGATCCGATGACGAGACCCCCTGCCACGACCACGAATATGGCCAGACTGAGCAGGACGGACAGGCGCAGGCGCGATCGACCGTGCGGCTGGTCAGCCAGATGCCAAACAGGGCGGCGACCCCGAACAGCAGCAGGATACGATCTGCCTTTCCCGCCAGTCCGGCAAGTGTGACGAACGGCACGATATAGGTGTAGAGAACATTGTGCGCGAGCATCCAGGCCATCACCACGCCCAGAACAGACCGCACGCCCGGCATGTCCAGAACATGCCGGAATGGCAGGCGCTCGTGATGCGCTGTCCCCGGAAAATCAGGAACCTTCGCCAGCACCCACACGATCAGCAGAACGGTTAGGCCCGACATGATCCAGAAGGCCAGACGCCAGCCGACGGTAGCGCCCAGCCATGTCCCGGCGGGCACCCCCAGCGACAGTGCAATCGGCGTGCCGACCATGGCAATCGCCAGGGCACGGCCCTGCTGGGCGCGCGTCACCATC
>NZ_BAJW01000198.1 GCF_000613905.1 Acetobacter persici JCM 25330 | reverse complement strand
TTGCCAGCCGTTTTTTCTGCGTGGGCGCGGCAGATCCGGAACTGGTCCTCGATGGAGGCATCCCGCTGGTTGTCCGAGGAATAACGGGCGTAAAGCGCAACTCTCATGACGGTTTGATCCTGTCAGTTCTCTGGTGCGTCCTCGTTCAGAGGATGCCGTGATCTTTGCTCTGCATACCAGTCTCTGGCCGCCTGCCGTGCCAGAAGTCGAACCAGCGACCTGAGAGTGTGTACGGACTGAGGTGTTGAACACACCTGCTGGGGCGACGGAATAGGGGTGACGGGGTCGACCATCGCGCTGTGCCTCCGGAATTGCAAGCACGATCCTCGCGATAAAAAAGAGGTCTGAAACGTTCCCTTTGAAGGGGACACTCCAAATAATACTGGGTGGCAAGAGAGTGTGCCGGGCTGATGTTTATGATTGGCGGGGCTTTGACTCAGGGCTTTCCTGTCTGGTCAGTTCCTGCACAAGACGTTCGGGGAGGGCCGGCAATGGCAGGAAAAAGGGCGACCCTGACGCTCTGTCAGGCTCGAGAAACGAAGGGGGTGTGGTGCACTGCTCATAAAAAGCACGGCGCGTCTGATAGATCTGGCCTGTTATGCCACTCCTGATCCGTATGAACGGAGCGGTCTGGGCCAGCCATGAGTCTGGATCGAATTCCGGGGTGGAAATTGCTGTCGCCTCGGGACAGTCAGAAGACTGGAAGCGGGGACTATTGCTCTGCAGAAGCTTCTGTTCCAGCCCCCATCTCTGGAACCACAGGGCGTAGGCGAGGGTTGCAGCTGTCAGTTCCCGGTCACGATCATCGTCCATGAAACTGTGACGGGGGCGCAATGGTCGGATATCGCAAGTGCCGGCCTTACGCCGGTCCTCAGCATTATGGGAGGGAAGATAGTGGGTGCACCAGATGACATCCATGGCTGCCAGAAGGGGAATAACGCTTGCGAACCGTTTTTTGAGTGCAAAAACCGCTTACGTTTATGGCCTAAATTACGGGACCGCTTTCCGGGGGGAGGCGGGGGCTGATAGCCGGTCGGGAAAGGATCATGGGGCTCGACCAGCAGGGTGTCCGCGCCGTTCAGAGCATCAAGGGTTTGTCTGCAGCGTCGCCAG
>NZ_BAJW01000199.1 GCF_000613905.1 Acetobacter persici JCM 25330 | reverse complement strand
CTGCCAGCCATTTTTTTCTGCGTGTGCACGGCAAATTCGGAACTGGTCCTCGATGGAGGCATCCCGCTGGTTGTCCGAGGAATAACGGGCGTAAAGCGCAACTCTCATGACGGTTTGATCCTGTCAGTTCTCTGGTGCGTCCTCGTTCAGAGGATGCCGTGATCTTTGCTCTGCATACCAGTCTCTGGCGGCCTGCCGGGCCAGAAGTCGAACCAGCGACCTGAGAGTGTGTACGGACTGAGGTGTTGAACACACCTGCTGGGGCGACGGAATAGGGGTGACGGGATCGACCATCGCGCTGTGCCTCCGGAATTGCAAGCACGATCCTCGCGATAAAAAAGAGGTCTGAAACGTTCCCTTTGAAGGGGACTCTCCAAATAACACCGGGTGGCAAGAGAGTGTACCGGGATGAAGGTCATGATTTGCGGGGCTTTGACTCAGGGCTTTCCTGTTTGGCCAGTTCCTGCACAAGACGTTCGGGGAGGGCCGGCAATGGCAGGAAAAAGGGCGACCCTGACGCTCTGGCAGGCTCGAGAAACGAAGGTGGTGTGGTGCACTGCCCATAAAAAGCACGGTACGTCTTATAGATCTGGCCTGTTATGCCACTCCTGATCCGTATGAACGGAGTGGTCTGGGCCAGCCATGAGTCTGGATCGAATTCCGGGGCGGAAATTGCTGTTGCCTCGGGACAGTCAGAGGACTGGAAGCAGGGACTATTGCTCTGAAGAAGTTTCTGTTCCAGCCCCCATCTCTGGAACCACAGAGTGTAGGCGAGGGTTGCGGCTGTCAGTTCCCGGTCACGATCATCGTCCATAAAACTGTGACGGGGGCGCAATGGTCGGATATCGCAAGTGCCGGACTTACGTCGGTCCTCAGCATTATGGGAAGGAAGATAGTGGGTGCACCAGATGACATCCATGGCCGCCAAAAGGGGTATAACGCCTGCGAACTGTTTTTTGAGTGCAAAAAACCGCTTACGTTTATGGCCTAAATTACGGGACCGCTTTCCGGGGGGAGGCGGGGGCTGATAGCCGGTCGGGAAAGGATCATGGGGCTCGACCAGCAGGGTGTCCGCGCCGTTCAGAGCATCAAGGGTTTGTCTGCAGCGTCGCCAA
>NZ_BAJW01000200.1 GCF_000613905.1 Acetobacter persici JCM 25330 | reverse complement strand
ATACTGAGGAATAGTCCTTTTCCAGGATTGGGAGCCCTAAGCCCGAAAAAACCGCCGCCCAGAGCAGGTTTCATAAACAGAAAAGGCGCTAAAAGGGTAACAAGTCCGAAGAGTAGACCATTTAGCAGTGTGGGGACTGTCTTTACTATGACCGCCACAAAACTGAGGTACAGTGCGGCATAAACAGCACCAATTAGGTAATGAAATACCCAGCCGACAGGCGCCTCTCCTTTCAGGGAGGGTCTTTTTCCAATCATTGGGTCATAGATCCTGCCGTCACGCCACCCTATGACCCAGCGGCCGGTGACAGACCAGTTGGCTGCAGGAATTCCAGTCAATGGTTTCTGGGCTTGTTGCCAGATATCGGATGCAGCAGTCGCCACGACGCCGACTGTCAGAATTTCGAGCAAATTCATACAGCATGTCCTCGAAGTCAGAATGTTCGCGCACACTTTCATGTCACTTTTCGAGTTTCATGATATACTGACGAAATCGCACTCTAGCAACACATGAAGTTACATGAGACAAGATAACAGATTATCCTGTGTGCTCCACTTACTCCTGCATATGGCAGAAGCAGGTGGTCCCATGACGTCAGAAGCCCTGGCTCGCGCCCTTAACACCAACCCCGTGGTTGTGCGACGTCTTATGGGCGGTCTGCGTGAGCATGGATATGTGCACTCCGAGAAAGGGCATGGCGGGGGGTGGACGCTTTCATGCCAGTTGGATCAGGTAACGCTGCGGGATATTTACGAGGCTCTTGATGCTCCACGATTATTCGCCATAGGGAACCGGAGTGAGGAGACTGAGTGCCTAGTCGAAGAAGCCGTTAACCACGCCATGAGTAGCGTCCTGGCCGATGTTAAGGCCCAATTTCTGGCGTGTTTTGGTCAGATTACACTTGCAGCACTTCATGCCGACTTCCATCAGAGGCTAGCAGCGCGCCATGGTCCGACCACGCTCTGCAAGTAAACCAAGGGCTGATGGCTAGGATTGATGCTGACCTTGTGCCTCCCGGAATTCAGATGTCGCAAACAGTGAGTGGTTTAAGCTACATGACGTTGCTGGTGTTTTAGCCAGGTCATGGCGTC
>NZ_BAJW01000201.1 GCF_000613905.1 Acetobacter persici JCM 25330 | reverse complement strand
TCGCCGACCGGAAAGCACCCTGAGCATGGCCCGCCGCCGCAGAAAGCTGCACGCCGGGCTGGATGCCTGGCCCGGCTATGTGGATGCGCTGTCCACATTGCTCATGGTCGTCATTTTTGTGCTGCTGGTGTTTGTCATGGGCCAGACCCTGCTCTCCGCAGCCCTCAACCGGCGTGAACATGTGCTGGAAAAGCTGGAAGGCCAGACTGCCGAACTCTCCCGACAGCTTGATACGGAACATGCCCGCGCGCATGCGCTGGAAAGCAGCGTCACCGGCCTTCAAGCCCAGCATACGCAGGATACCGAGGCCCTTTCTGCCCGCACTGCGGAGGCTGAAGCCGCCCGCAGCGCCGCACAGGCCGCCAGCGCCCTGAGCGTTGCCGACCAGACACGGGTGACACAACTAAATGATGAGCTGACAGATCTGAACGCCCGCCTTGCGGCACTCGCTCAGGCGCTGGATGTGACGCAGAAAACCGTGCAGAGCAAAGACGCCACCATTGGGGACCTGTCCGCCAGACTAAACACCGCTCTGGCGGACAAGGTGGGACAGCTCAGCCGGTACCGTTCCGAATTTTTTGGCCGCCTGAGGGACATTCTGCACAACCAGAAGGGCGTGCATGTGGTGGGGGATCGCTTTGTATTCCAGAGCGAAGTGCTCTTCCCGGTGGGGAGCGCGGACCTCTCGCCAGAAGGCCGGTCAGAAATCCATACGCTGGCCCAGACCCTGAAAAGCGTAACCAGTCACATCCCGGCAGATATCCCTTGGATTTTGCGTGTGGACGGCCATGCGGACCGCCAGCCCATTCACACCGCCTTCCCCAGCAACTGGGAGCTGTCCAGCGCCCGCGCCATTACGGTGGTCAAGCTGCTGGTGGCGGAAGGGATTGACCCACACCATCTGGCGGCCACCGGCTTTGCAGATTATCAGCCGCTGGATACAGAAAGCAGTGCCGCCGCCTATGCCCGCAACCGCCGCATTGAATTCCGCCTGACGGACCGCTGAGACGCACCAGAACAGACTGACCGACGGCAGACTGGCAAGGGTGGCAGGGTGGCAGGGTGGCAGGGTGGCAGGGTGGGCAGG
>NZ_BAJW01000202.1 GCF_000613905.1 Acetobacter persici JCM 25330 | reverse complement strand
GCGGCGCGTGCCATACCAGACGCGGCCTCGCCATGCAGGAAACCGCCCTGACGGCGCAGGACGGCCCGGCACTATCTGGCCGGGGGGGCGGCAGTTGATGGCTGGACCCCGCCCTCCCTGCGCGGGGAACCCCGCACGGGTCTGGGCGCATGGAGTGTGGCAGACCTCACCGCCTTCCTGCGCTCAGGGCGGAATAAACGCGGCAGCGCCTTTGGCAACATGGACACCGCTGTGCACCACGGCACGCAATATCTGACGGATGAGGATCTGACAGCCATGGCGCGCTACCTGAAAAGCCTACCCCCGGCGGACGCCACGCAAGCTGGCTGGGAGCCAGACCCTGCCGCCACCCATGCCCTTCAGGCCGGTGGCAGGCTGACACCGGGGCAGCAGCTTTATCTGGATAACTGCGCGGCCTGCCACCGCAGCAACGGCGCGGGCTACGCCCCGGCCTTCCCGCCGCTGGCCGGTAATCCGGTGGTGCAGAACAGGTCCGCCGACTCCCTCATTCATATTGTACTGACGGGCGCGACCCTGCACGGCACGGCCGCAGCGCCTTCTGCCTTCACCATGCCCGGCTTTGGCGCGCGGCTGACAGATGCGCAGGTAGCCACTGTTGTCACCTTTATCCGTCAGGCATGGGGCAATACGGCTCCGGCTGTGACGGACACAGACGTCGCGCATCTGCGCAAGACCCTAACGCCCGACACGATTCAAAGCGCGCCGCCAACCCCGGTAGACCCGGCTCCCGTCCGGCCGATGCCGTCCCGCAGCGGGCCGCACAGGATCCCTCGCAGGAAACTGCGCACCCTGCTATGTAAGGCAAATTCGGATTCAGGGTGGCAACAATGCAGAAGCAATGGCAAAATAGCCGCTTCAACCGGTCAGCTTCTGGCGCGGTTCTTGCGGAGGAGAGATCCGGCACTTTATGACGGCGAAGCTCAGCCCTTCTTCGCGCAGGCGGGATGGGCAGGAACCGCGACTGGTTCCTCCTTCCCCACCCGGCACAGCAACCCCCGCC
>NZ_BAJW01000203.1 GCF_000613905.1 Acetobacter persici JCM 25330 | reverse complement strand
GTGGTCGCTTCCAGCTCAGGATGTTCACCCCACGGACTATGCCCCGGCAAATGCGGAACCTCAAAAGGTCCGGGCGGCGGCGCGGCACCCTCTCCATGAACCGCCTGAGCCAATGCTTTTCCTGCACCCAGCGCTGACGCGAGAAGCCCACCACCAGCAAGCAGCCCTCCACGCCCCAATAATTGCCGCCGTCCCGGCGAGAGCAGATTAGCCCATTCGCGATCAATATCGTCGATAGCTGTCGGGGACACGCTTTCTGCCTGAGTCTGATCATGCTTTGACATCAGTTTTTCCTTCAAAAATCAGAGAATTTTTCAGAGTTTTACGGATACGCGTCCGTAGTAGTAGCCACCAAGCACACCCAGCGGCCCGCTATTGTCATACAGGCCAGTAAATTGCGAATTGTAGGCTGGGATTGCACTTTTAGGGATCTGACTTGGATACTGATTCAGAAGATTATTAGCACCCACAGTAACATTGACCCGCTTTGTTACATCATACCCAATATTGAGGTCCGTTACGAAAGACGGCGTAATATTATAGCTTCCGCCAGTCACATCATTATAGCGTTTAAGAGCACCGTAATGAGTTTCCCTTACAAATATGGAGAACTTTCCATATTGATAGCTTAAGGAAACAATTTCTTTATCGGGCGGAGAGCGATATCGTAATGTATATTCTGTCGATTTAGAGAGAATACCAATGTTAGGTAACCCCTGAAGCACAGATGGAATGGCATTTCTTTTGGTGACGACAGTGTCATTAACATTCACACCCGCAGTCCATCGGAATGTGCCACCGCCGATAGCATGATGACCATCAGCCGTAAAATCCAGACCGCGCGTTCTGGTATTGCCAATATTTGTAAAATAATGCGCAATCAGACCATTTCCGGCTGATATGCCTGCGCTGTTCAGCAAAGTCTCAATTTGATTCACCTGAGAAGCTGTTAATTCATTACCACTCCCATCCAGCGCGACCCCCGTACTCCGGTCAATTCCAAT
>NZ_BAJW01000204.1 GCF_000613905.1 Acetobacter persici JCM 25330 | reverse complement strand
TGCTATCTGCCGTTATACATCTTCTGCGGGGATCACCTTCTCAGCGCGACCCTGCGCACGGCAGACCGGGACCCGGGGACGGAAGCGCTGGCAGATATCAGTCGGATCGTGAAACAGATCAGGAACCGCTGGCCCAGGGTGCGTCTTCTGGTGCGCGGGGACAGTGGCTTCGCCCGGGACACTCTGATGAGCTGGTGCGAAGAGAACCACGTTGACTTCCTGTTCGGGCTTGCAGGCAACAGCCGCCTGTATGACCGGATTGCCTCCCTGTCCGCTGAGGTTCGTGACGAAGCCACCAGCACAGGCAAGGCGGCGCGCGGCTTTGCCTCCTTTGACTGGATCACAAAGGACAGCTGGACACGCCGCAGGCGGGTGGTGGCCAAGGCCGAATGGCGGCACGGCAACCGCTATCATCGCTTTATCGTCACCACTCTGCCGCAGGGAACGTCCGAACCGCGTCATCTTTACGAACAGGTCTACTGCGCCCGTGGGGATATGGAAAACCGGATCAAGGAATGTCAGCTGGATCTGTTCTCCGACAGAACCTCATCCCACACCATCCGGGCCAACCAGCTCCGGCTGTGGTTCTCGGCCGCAGCCTATGTCCTGCTCACAGCTCTGCAGCACATGGCCCTTGGGCAGACTTCTCTGGAGACGGCGACCTGTGGCACAATCCGGTCACGACTGCTTAAAATCGCGACAGTCGTAAAGGTCAGCGTCCGTCGGATCGTTCTGTCCATGCCAGACATGTTTCCCTGCCAGCATGAATTCGCTCTTGCTCATGCACGATTGCGAAGACTTTACCTCGCGTCCTGACGAAACAGACAGCGCATAGACCACATAGCTCCCACCAACACTGCCTTCTCACGCGGTGACACCCTCACTGCGTTCAGAATCTGCCCGCAAAAACAGAAAACCGTCGGTAGCCCAGATCAGACGCCCAGGAAGTCCTGAAAAACAGAAAATGATCCAAGATT
>NZ_BAJW01000205.1 GCF_000613905.1 Acetobacter persici JCM 25330 | reverse complement strand
TGAATCCTGCACTAAGAACTTATTAAGAACGCCAGCATCAGGGTGATGCTCGGCGTTCTTCTTGTTTGATGCAAAACTCAGCATCGCAGCTAAATCACCCTCAAGAAAAATCCCAAGAACACCATTCTCCGGAATGAGGCGGATCCGTGTGATCAGAGACCGGATCGCTTCTTTGGCCTGTGTCCCGGTGGTCTCGTTCTGCAGGCTGTCGTGAAGCGTCGCAATCTTCTGGCGATACAACTCCGCCATGTTCGGATGAAGCAGGGGCGGCGGGGAAGGGGCCTCGGCCAGCCGTTCCTCAATCTCCGCCTTGCGCGCTTCAAGTTGCTCCATGCGTGTCTTGAGTGCAGAGCTGGCAAAGCCATCGAGAATTGCCTGAACGGCCTTATCCAGTTCGCGCTCGATTTTGGGAAGTTCGGATTTCAGAGCGACCAGATCGGCCCCTTTTTCCATTCGCAGGCGGTTGACCTCACGGGTAAACTCGTCACAAAATTCCTTAAAGAGGGCGGGATCCATCATCTGGGTTTGCAGGCCATTCAGAACCGATTTTTCCAGAACGTCCCGCCGGATTGTCAGACGGTTGTCACAGGTGCCCTTGTTGCGGGCAGTTGAGCAGCCAAGATGGTTTTTGGAGATCATCGAGAAGCCACCGCTACAACAGCCGCATTTGATCAGACCTGTCAGAAGGTGGGTCGGACGCTGCAGGGCGTTGAGCGGATGAGTGCCAGTGCCGCGGGATTTTTGGGACCAGGTCGTTTTGCTCTGACGGGCTTTGACCGCATCCCAGAGATCCCGCTCGATAATCCGCAGATCAGGAACGTCCTGGATGACCCACTCGGATTCAGGGTTCAGGCGTGAAACACGCTTCTTGGTAACGGGATCCTTGAGGTAGCGCAGGCGGTTCCACACGAGGCGACCGATATAAAGCTCGTTATTGAGAATGCCCGTGCCCCGTTCCC
>NZ_BAJW01000206.1 GCF_000613905.1 Acetobacter persici JCM 25330 | reverse complement strand
GTGAACGCGGCACGGGTATTCTGAATAACGAACTCTATATTGGGCGCCTCGTGTGGAACCGCCTGCGCTATATCAAGAACCCGAGCACCGGCAAACGCGTCTCGCGCCTGAACCCTGACTCAGAGTGGGTCATCCAGGACGTTCCTGAACTGCGGATTATCGAGCAGGATCTGTGGGATGCGGTCAAAGCCCGTCAGAGCAAAACGACCTGGTCGCAGAAATCCCGCGGAACCGGCGTTCACCCTCTCAACGCCCTGCAACGTCCGACCCATCTCCTGACCGGTCTGAGCAAATGCGGTTGCTGCGGCGGTGGGTTTTCGATGATCTCGAAACATCACCTTGGCTGCTCAACCGCCCGCAACAAGGCACCTGCGACAATCGCCTGACAATCCGGCGGGACGTTCTGGAAAAATCCGTGCTCAATGGCTTGCAGACGCAAATGATGGATCCCGCCCTCTTCAAAGAATTCTGTGACGAGTTTACTCGTGAGGTCAACCGACTGCGGATGGACAAAGGGGCCAATCTGGTCGCTCTGAAATCCGAACTTCCCAAAATAGAGCGCGAACTGGATAAGGCCGTTCAGGCAATTCTCGATGGTTTTGCCAGCTCTGCGCTCAAGACACGCATGGAGCAACTTGAAGCGCGTAAGGCGGAGATTGAGGGACGACTGGCCGAGGCCCCTTCTCCGCCTCCCCTCCTTCATCCGAACATGGCAGAACTGTATCGCCAGAAGATTGCGACACTCCACGAAAGCCTCCAGGACGAGGCTAGCGGAACACAGACGGTCGAAGCCATTCGCTCTCTGATCACACGGATCCGCCTCATTCCGGAGAATGGTACGCTTGGGATTTTCCTTGAGGGTGATTTAGCTGCGATGCTGAGTTTTGCATCAAACAAGAAGAACGCCGAGCATCATCCGGATGCTGGCGTTCTTAATAAGTTCTTGATGCAGGATTCA
>NZ_BAJW01000207.1 GCF_000613905.1 Acetobacter persici JCM 25330 | reverse complement strand
CCCAGCGGGACTGCGGGGCCAGACCACGGCTGACAAACGGCAGAAGCATCCACAGGCCCAGCGGCAGCAGCACGTCACCCCGCGGTGCGAGCGCCCAGAAGTCAAACCCGACTTCCCCTACGGACCAGACAAGCGTTGCAAAAACCAGCAGGGCATAGAGCCACAGGGCTTCCTGCCGACGCCGCCAGAGCAGGCCCGCCGTAACCAGCAGGACCAGCCCGGCCAGCACATAAAAACAGGACCCGCCCAGCACGGCGAGCCACGCGCCGCCTCCGGTCAGGAACAGGCCAAGCACTGCCACAAGGACTGTTGTAATCAGAAGCGGCACAGGGGGCCGGGATGAGGGTGGCGTCATTCAGGTCAACCAATATTGTCAGAACATGCGAAGAAGGACGGAAACCGTATAAGATAAATTCACTTTTTTCCAGAAAAATCCGGCACAGGCGTTCCACCTCCCAGAAAAAATATTAACTGATTGCAAGGCATCTGAGAAAAAATCGGTTTTTATTTTTTCTTAATGAAGAACATATCCTGATACCGCCAAACAATAGAACGGTTTTTCGATAAAAACCGAAAGAAATTTCTTTTTTAAAGAATTTATTCCAGAAAAATTGATCTCACCGCAAACCATGACTGCAAAAAATCACACCAGCATCCCTCTTACTCGGGCGAACTTTTATGCCACCATGCCGTTCAGAGCGTTGCAGGGCGAGATCACGTAAACGCAGGGGTGCGGCGGGCGTTCCCTGCAAGCAGCCATTCTGCCCTCTTGCATCCTGCCTCCTGCGCCTGCACTCATATCAGGACTTGCTTCCTGTTTTGCCTGAACGGTTTTGCACCATGACGCCACACGCTCCCTCCCCCGCTGCCGCACCGCGCAGCTTTCTCGCCCGCTTCCGCCGCCCGGCA
>NZ_BAJW01000208.1 GCF_000613905.1 Acetobacter persici JCM 25330 | reverse complement strand
CCAGTCAGCAGGCCGCCGCCAAGGCCCAGGGCGCGCAGCGTTACCAATCCTATATCGAGACGCTCGGCCGCCGCCTGCAACGCGGCGACAGCCTGGTGCGGGAAATCAGCGAGGAAATCTGGCCGGAACGGCGTCAGGCGGCCTCTACGCCGACAGCCGATTTCACACCGGACGATCCGGACCCTTCCGGTGATGAGGGGAGACGGCATGACCGGACCTGACCGTTTCTCCGCACAGACCTCTCGCACCGTCCGCATGCTGCGCACTGCGATCGGCCCGGCCGTGGGCGACTATCTCGATGATCCCGACATCGTCGAGGTGATGCTCAATCCCGATGGCAGGATCTGGGTCGATCGCCTCGGCAGTGGCTTGGCCGATACCGGCCATCGCCTGTCCCCGGCCGATGGCGAGCGGATCATCCGCCTGGTCGCCTCCCATGTCGGCGCCGAGGTGCATGCCGCCAGCCCCCGCATCTCCGCCGAACTGCCGGAACTGGGCGAGCGGTTCGAGGGATTGCTGCCGCCGGTGGTCATCGCTCCGGCCTTTGCCATCCGCAAGCCGGCGGTCGCGGTGTTCACCCTCGCCGATTACGTCGCGCGCGGTGTCATGACCGGCGAACAGGCGGACCTGCTGCGCACCGCCGTTCACGAGCACCGCAACATCCTGATCGCCGGCGGCACCTCGACCGGCAAGACCACGCTCGCCAACGCGCTGCTGGCCGAGATCGCCGGCACCGGCGACCGGGTGATCGTGATCGAGGATACTCGTGAGCTGCGCTGCACCGTGCCCAATGTCGTCGCCATGCGGACCAAGGATGGCGTCGTCACTCTGTCCGACCTGGTGCGCTCGGCGCTGCGGCTGCGCCCGGACCGCATTCCGATCGGCGAGGTGCGCGGG
>NZ_BAJW01000209.1 GCF_000613905.1 Acetobacter persici JCM 25330 | reverse complement strand
CTAGGCTCAGGACCTATTAATTTATTGAATTGAGCAGGGCACTGTGATTCAGAGGCTTACTGATGGAGGTGAGGCTATGAGTGAGGTGTTTTTGCTATCTGAGAGCCAGATGGAACGGATCAGGCCGTTTTTCCCTCTGGCTCATGGGGTTCCACGCGTGGATGACCGGCGTGTTCTGAGCGGGATCGTTTATGTGATCCGCAACGGCCTTCAGTGGAAAGACGCTCCGAAAGCGTATGGTCCGCACAAGACTTTGTATAATCGCTTCATCCGGTGGAGCCGCCTCGGTGTCTTTGACCGGATCTTCGTCGCTCTGACAGAACAGGCTGGCCGTTCGAAGCGTCTTATGATCGATGCGACACATCTCAAGGCTCACCTGACAGCCGCCTCCCTGCTCAAAAGGGGGCTTTTCCCCGCCATATCGGGCGAACCAAAGGCAGTCTGAACTCAAAACTCCATGCCTTGTGCGATAGTCAGGGGCGGCCTGTTCGCCTGCATCTGACTGCTGGACAGGTCAGTGACTTCAGAGGCGCAGACGTGCTTCTGGCAGACCTCCCCGATGAGACAGAAGAAGTTATCGGGGATAGAGGCTATGACAGCAACCGGATCCGGTTATTGCTTGCAGAACGCCATATTACAGCTTGTATTCCTCCAAAGAAAAACCGGAAGTCAAAGCTGCCTTACAACTGGCACCTATATAAAAAGCGCCACCTCATCGAAAACATGTTTGCAAAACTGAAAGACTGGCGACGTGTTGCGACCAGATATGATCGCTGCGCCCATACATTCATGTCTGCAATCCATATCGCAGCAACCTTCATCTTCTATCTCAAAGAATGAGTCCTGAGCCTAG
>NZ_BAJW01000210.1 GCF_000613905.1 Acetobacter persici JCM 25330 | reverse complement strand
GGGATTATACTCTGTCTATCCGGATGGATTTAACCCGTATGAGACGATGAAGGAGAACGATTTCTCTGCCACCGGAGGCATTAAATGGAAGACCGGGAAATGGGACTGGGATCTGAGTGGTACATATGGGGAGGACGACATAGATGTTGGTGTTACCCATTCAGCAAACTATTCTCTTTCTTATCCCGGCTCACAGACAGCGTTCCATGTTGGAAACCGTAATTATGGGCGTTTTACGGGTGATCTGGATGTAAGACGGTCTTTTAATGTTCCATTTTTTGCCAAACCTCTCGATTTCAGTAGCGGTTTCGAATTTCAGAATGAAACCCAGTCTCTTGGGGCTGGTGAATATAATTCCTATGTCGGGTCTGGTTCTTCTGGTCTGGTTGGGTATTTGCCGGTTGATGCGAACAGTTCATCGCGCCATAGCTTTGCGGGATATGTCGGGCTGGCGAGTAAAGTTACAAAAAACTGGACTGTTGACCTGGCAGGAAGAATAGAGAGTTACTCAGATTTTGGAAAAAATTTCTCGGGAAGATTTTCAACCCGTTACGACATAACGAATAATTTTGCGTTCCGGGCGACAGTCAGCAATGGCTTTCATGCTCCCAGTCTGGTGACTGAGTCTTACTCAAATACATCTGACCATAACGGTACGTCCTATATGCTGGCGCAACCCACATCGGCAGTGGCGCGGGCGTTAGGAGCGTCTCCGTTAAAACCGGAGACGTCTCGTGATTTCACGGCGGGTCTTGTTTATAGCCAGAAAAATCAGTCAATCTCAGTCTGGATGTTTATGAAATTGATGTGGCTAACCGTATTGGAACCTCTGCCGAC
>NZ_BAJW01000211.1 GCF_000613905.1 Acetobacter persici JCM 25330 | reverse complement strand
ATCGGCAGACGTGCCAATACGATTGGCCACATCAATTTCATAAACGTCCAGACTAAGATTGACTGATTTTTCTGGGCTATAAACAAGACCCGCCGTGAAATCACGAGACGTCTCCGGTTTTAACGGAGACGCTCCTAATGCCCGCGCCACAGCCGATGTGGGTTGCGCCAGCATATAGGACGTACCGTTGTGGTCAGATGTATTTGAGTAAGACTCAGTCACCAGACTGGGAGCATGGAAGCCATTACTAACTGTCGCCCGGAACGCAAAATTATTCGTTATGTCGTAACGGGTTGAAAATCTCCCCGAGAAATTTTTCCCGAAATCCGAGTAACTCTCTATTCTTCCTGCCAGGTCAACAGTCCAGTTTTTTGTAACTTTACTTGCCAGCCCGACATATCCCGCAAAGCTATGGCGCGATGAACTGTTCGCATCAACTGGCAAATACCCGACCAGACCAGAAGATCCAGACCCGACATAAGAATTATATTCACCAGCCCCCAAAGACTGGGTTTCATTCTGAAATTCGAAACCACTGCTGAAATCGAGAGGTTTGGCAAAAAATGGAACATTAAAAGACCGTCTTACATCCAGATCCCCCGTAAAACGCCCATAATTACGGTTTCCAACATGGAACGCTGTCTGTGAACCGGGATAAGAAAGAGAATAGTTTGCTGAATGGGTAACACCAACATCTATGTCATCCTCCCCATATGTACCACTCAGATCCCAGTCCCATTTCCCGGTCTTCCATTTTATGCCGCCGGTGGCAGAGAAATCGTTCTCCTTCATCGTCTCATAAGGGTTAAATCCATCCGGATAGACTGAGTATAATCCG
>NZ_BAJW01000212.1 GCF_000613905.1 Acetobacter persici JCM 25330 | reverse complement strand
GGCGGAACTGGCCGGGTTCAGCCGCCGCCTGCGGGCCCCACGCCGCGCCACGCTGGAACATTCCGTGACGGACCTGTTCCCGGACTGCTGTGATGTGCCGGGTGCATCCTTCTGGACAGGCCTGCGGCCCATGACGCCGGATGGCACACCTATTATCGGCCGTACCGGGCTGGAAAACCTGTTCCTGAATACCGGGCATGGCACACTGGGCTGGACTATGGCCTGTGGTTCTGGCCGGGTTCTGGCAGATATTATGTCCGGCAAGAAACCCGATATTGCCTATGAAGACCTGAATATTTTCCGCTACCAGACAGCCTGAAAATTCATGTCATAACTGACATAGTTCTGTAAAAAACCAGTATTGTCATGATGTTTGACGTGCCGCCTGCCCGAAAAGGCAGGCGGTTTTCTTTTCTGCATGCTGAACATGCAGGCCATGCAGAAGCGTGTGGTCTATGTTTTTTCAAAAAACTGTAAAACCGATCAGGCAGAAAAAATGTTTTTCTAAGAAAACATATTTTCCGCTGGCGTATGACATAGATATGCTTCGTTTGGATGCTGTGGTGGCGGCCGAACAGGGATGTTCATGTTGCTCCTGATGTTTTTATAGGATGGGCCTTGGTCGTTATGCTGCCAGACTGGTTTTTTTTGCCTTCCCGTTTCGTTTCTCTTTTCCGCCGTGCCTGCCGACCGGTTCCTCCCTGTGCCCAGCGGCTTTCTTTAGGCGTCAGCCTGCTTGCCGTAGCGGGCAGCCTGACCGCGATGCCGGTTGCGGCCCACGCGGCGGACACACAGGCTGCGGGC
>NZ_BAJW01000213.1 GCF_000613905.1 Acetobacter persici JCM 25330 | reverse complement strand
AGAGCCTGTTTGGAAAATCACGGATGAGCGTTTCTGCGCATGAGATTGGCCCCCATGGCGACGAGAATCATGGCCTTTGACACGTCGATACGACGCTCGTAATCGCGCACGAGACGTCGCCATCTGGTCATCCAGCCGAATGTTCGTTCCACAACCCATCGGCGAGGTAGCACCTCGAAACCTTTCGCGCCGTCGCGACGATGGATTATCTCAAGAACGAAGTCGAGATAGGCCGCCTTGTCCATAAGTTTGAGTCGGTCATAAGCGCCATCAGCAAACAGATGCTTCACCCATGGCCAACGCTTGCGGATGGCATCAAGGATCATCTGGGCCCCGGCGCTGTCCGAGATGTCGGCGGTCGTCAGATTGATCATCAGTAGACGCCCGTCCGTATCGACGGCGATGTGACGCTTACGACCGACAACTTTCTTTCCCGCGTCATAACCTCTTGTTTTTGCATGAGGCGCCTTGATGCTCTGGCTGTCGATCACCGCTGCCGTAGGGCTGGCGTCGCGACCTGCCTGAGCCCGGTCCAGCATCAGTTCCACGTCATGGATGGTCTGGAACAGGAAGCGCCGTGCCAGTTCGCGGAACCAGCCATAGACCGTGCGCCAGTGCCCGAAATGGATCGGCAGCATCCGCCAGCCGCAGCCCGAACGCACCAGATAGCGCACCGCGTTGATGACCTCACGAAACTCGATCTCGCGTGGCCGGCCACGACGCCCAGGGTTCGGCATCAACGGCGCAATCCGATCCCATTCCTCGTCCGTCATGTCAGACGGGTAGCGTTT
>NZ_BAJW01000214.1 GCF_000613905.1 Acetobacter persici JCM 25330 | reverse complement strand
CAGGCGTCGGGGCAGCAGGAGCAGCCGTGTCAGCCGGGGCCGGAGCTGCTGCATCGGGAGCAGGAGCGGCAGGCGCTGCGGTGTTATCCGTAGCAGCAGGAGCAGCAGGCGCTGATGCAGCAGGAGCCGGAGCATCCTGAGCCAGAGCCAGAACCGGTGTCGCCGTGCCCAGCATGACCGCAAGGGCCGGAACCGCGAGACCCGACACTGGAAGACGAGACAGTCTGATCATGTACCTAAAAATCCTTATCTTTGTCGGCCTGGTGACGGAGCCTCCCGGCACCAGGCAGTTTTCTGCAGAGTTCGGCTCAATGCCGGGATCAGTCATCCAGTCTGAACCTGATCACATACACCTTGTGAAGCTCCTTGACGGGCACACCGTTCTTCATGGCCGGGCGATACCGGGCCTTGTGAACGTAATCCAGAGCAGCCTGCGCGAAGGATTGTCCCCCCTGCACGGACTGAACAGAACAGTTGCTCGTCATCCCCGTTGTCTCCACGTCACATGCAACCGTCACACGACCTTCAATATTGTCTTCCTCCATATCAGGCGGATAGACGGGCCGGGCGTTGTTCAGCGGCGATGTACCAGCCGATGTGTCCGGCGAGTTGGTCGGTGCCGCAGTTGAGGCAGGCTCGCTCGACACGGGTGGTGCCGGAGCCGTTGTCGTCTGCGGGGGCGTCGCCTGTTTGGGCGGCGTCCGGGCCACATGCTTGATCGGCGGTTTAGGCGGCGGCGGCAGCTGTATCTTCGGCGGAGGAATATACGGCGGCGGCGGAACCGTCA
>NZ_BAJW01000215.1 GCF_000613905.1 Acetobacter persici JCM 25330 | reverse complement strand
GGCCGCCCTTCCCTCGCCCGCCGCCAACCGGCGCGTCGCGGTGGCGACATGGCCGACGTCCAGTTCCATGCCCAACCAGTCCCGCCCGAGGCTTTGGGCTGCAACCAACGAAGATCCCGAGCCGCAGAACGGATCCAGCACCAGACCACCCGGCGGGCAGAACGTTTCGACCAGTGGTAGCAGAGCCGATACTGGTTTTTGCGTCGGATGCAGCCGGTTGCCGGTGTAGTCGAAATCCAGCACGTCGGGGATGGGATGGCGCGGCACCTGCACGTCGCCCTTTGCCAGAAGATAGGCGCTTTCATGGGCGTAGCGTAGGAACCGGGACGACGAGGCATATTTCTTGCGGAAGACGATGTGCCCGACCATGCGGAACCCAGCCTGTTCCCACGCATCGGCAAACAGGGCGATCCGGTTCCAGCCGTAGAACGAGATGCAGAACCCGCCCGGCTTAAGCACCCGGTGCATCTGGTTCACCGACGGCTTGAGCCATTGGGCGTTGTCATCGTTGCGGACCGTGCGGCCGTCCCGGCCCTGATACCGCACCAGATAGGGCGGGTCGGTGAGGATGAAATCCACCGAATGGCGCGGCAGACGGCGCATCAGCGCGACGCTATCGCCGTGGAGGATGGTGTTGCGGACGGTCTGGGCGGTCGTGGTGGTCATGGTCCGGTTCCCTCTCGGTAAACTCGCTTGGGAAGCACCCGCGCGTGCTTCCCGGAGGCGGGCGACCGCGCGGGAGAGAGGGGGGCGAATGACGGCGGGACCGGCCGGGCTGCG
>NZ_BAJW01000216.1 GCF_000613905.1 Acetobacter persici JCM 25330 | reverse complement strand
CCAGAAGCGCACGAACAGCGCCTGCGCCTCGATGGCGATGGTGAGATCACGCTCGATCCGCTCCAGCTGTCGCGACAGCCGGTCCAGCCGCCGCACATAGGCGGCCTCCTGGCGGTCCAGCGCGTCCGGCGACAGGAACGACGCCACGGCAGCCTCGACGATCTGCGAGCGATGCACGCCCTGGCGCAACGACAGCTCGGTGAGCCGATCGGCAAGCTTGGGATCGAAATAGCAATTGAAGCGGGATTTCATGGTGTCATCTCCATCCCGAGCCCGTCGTCACGGTCCATCGCCGCCGTGCGCGTGGTCTGCCGTGCGAAGCGGGCGCGCTGAGCGTCGTCGTCGGGTTCGTCCTCGACGAAGGCGAATTCGTTGGCGGGTTCGGGCCTGGGCGTGACTGCCTCATGTTCCGGCAGCTCCGGTTCCTGGCGCAGACCGCCGTTGCCACCCGGTGGGGAAGCGGCGGTATTCCCTGTCCCATCCGCGGGTGGTGCGACTGGCGCCAGTCCGGTCCAGTCGTCCCGCAGCCCCGGCGGCCGGTCGGCATAGCCGATCTCCGACAGCACCGGTGGCGGCTGCACGCGCCCGGCAAAGGCGCGGTCGTCGTAGTAGCGCAGGGTCCAGTTCTCGCCCTTGATGTCATGGACGATGACGCTCTCGCACCAGGACAGCAGGGTCGGCACCACCAGCCCGACGCCCTTGCCGGAGCGGGTGGGCGCAAACGCCAGCACGTGCTCCGGTCCCTCGTGACGGAGGATCTCCCGCCCGGAGCGG
>NZ_BAJW01000217.1 GCF_000613905.1 Acetobacter persici JCM 25330 | reverse complement strand
CCGTGGCCGGATGGCTGGATTTGAGAAGCGATTAAAGCGCTACCCGACCGATCTGACGGATGAGGAATGGCTGTTCATTCAGCCGTTTCTGCCGTCAGCGGCCAAGCGCGGTCGCAAGCCTGCGACCAACCTGCGCGATGTGCTTGATGCGCTTCGCTATCTGGCACGAACAGGCGGTGGATGGCGTATGCTGCCGAACGACTTCCCGCCCTGGCAGACAGTGTATTGGTGGTTCCGCCGCTTCATACGCCGGCTCCTGTTCCGCACGATCCACGACGTTGCACTGATGCTCGACCGTGAACGCGTAGGGCGCGAGCAGAGCCCGACGGCCGCCGTGGTTGATAGCCAGTCCATCAAGGCACCAGCCGCGGAAAAGCGGGGCTTTGATGCTGGCAAGAAGGTTGTCGGTCGTAAACGACACATTGCCGTCGATACAGATGGCCGACTGCTCATGGTCAATCTGACCACCGCCGATATCTCCGACAGTGCTGGTGCTCAAGCAATCGTCGTGGCCATTCGCAAGCGATAGCCCTGGCTCAAGCATCTGTTCGCTGACGGTGCCTACGACCGTACCCGTCTTATGGATGCCGCGACCTATCAGGATTTCGTCCTCGAGATCATTCGCCGCTCCGACAAGGAACCGGGCTTCAAGCTGTTGCCCCGGCGATGGGTCGTCGAGCGCACTTTCGGTTGGATGATGCGCTGGAAGCGTCTCGTTCGGGATTACGAGCAGAGGATCGACGTCTCGGAGGCAATGATCCATG
>NZ_BAJW01000218.1 GCF_000613905.1 Acetobacter persici JCM 25330 | reverse complement strand
TCAGCCACCCGCACAGGCGGCCTGCGGCTGCCTGCCCGCATGCAGGCCCGCTATGCGGCTCTGCCGGGGCAGCACCACGGCTGGCGCTGGAACATTATACGCACTTTACCAGCCCCATCCGGCGCTATGCGGATCTTGTGACACACCGCGCACTACTGGCCACCCTTGAGCAGAACGCACGCAATCCAGCATCCCGCCAGCCGGATGGCACGGACCTGCCCGCGCTTGCAGAACATCTTCAGATGACGGAACGCCGGGCCGCTTCTGCCGTTCAGGCTTGTCAGGACAGACTTGCTGCCATTTTTCTCACCCCACTGATCGGGCACACTCTGGAGGCACACATCACTTCGGCCACCCGGTCTGGCCTTGCCGTGACATTGACGAAAACGGGAACTCCGTCTTTCCTTTCCTTCCTTGCCTTGCCGGATGATTCAGGGATGCATGACGACTCGCGACCACTGCGCTCAGACCTCAGTTCAGGAACCCGCTTCCCGAACAGCGGAGTGCTGTCCGTCGTTCTGAACGCAACCAGCCCGGCTCAGGGCACCCTCACTCTGGCTCCTGTTTCCGCCCGCCATGCCAGCTAGTACGGCCCGCCGCCTCCTGCCTGTTCCGTTGCATCGTGCGCTCCCCGGCCTCCTGATAGCAATCATTCTGATCTCTCAGCCCGTGCCGCTGCGCGCGCAGAGCAGCGCCCAAACGCCCCGGCCGGATAGCCTGCCATCTACCCAGCCGGATACCCCGCAGGCAACCACACCTG
>NZ_BAJW01000219.1 GCF_000613905.1 Acetobacter persici JCM 25330 | reverse complement strand
GTAACGGTGACACATGACTCCACGTGCTCACAGTCCAACTTACCTGCTGGCCTTCTGGCCTCTCGTATTGCTTGCACTGATTGCACGCCTGACATTTGGCGGAATTGCTTCCCCTGCGACACTAATCGACGATCCCCTCAACACCCTTACAAAGCTGAGCATTCTTTGCGACGATCTAAGCACTTCGTCTGATCCAGACGGACAGCACCATCGCTCAACTGCCCCCGATGATGACGGCTTTCTTCTGTCCGAAGCATTGGACCTGCTCGTTGTAGGCATCGTTTTCTGTCTTTTTGTGGGATTATGTGTTGCTGCCATTCGTCAGTCATGGATGTTCACATTCATCCGGGGGCCGCCAACACCAAAACGGACTTCTCTCTGCCCGCAGGGACCTCCTGCCTGATCTGAATTGAAAGAGCCGCTGACCTGCCATGCAGGTGAGCATTTTGTGCTGTCTCTTCAGGTCCCTTCACATGTTTCGTATTGTTTATTTTTCACTCCCGTTTTACGGGACAATGGTCGCTGCCGCCATTTTCTCGGCTACCACTACCTACGCTGCCGTCGGCACAGAGAAGCCTCGCCCACCTTTGAGCAACCGTGTTCTTCCTGCGTCCAGAACCAAAAAAATCCCGTCAAAACAGAACAGATTCTTGTAACGGGATTAAGTCGATCCTCTGCCCTTACGCGTCCCGCGGGCCAGACGACTTATAGTTCCGACAGAAATAGTTTCGCGAACCAGGTTAGCCAAAGT
>NZ_BAJW01000220.1 GCF_000613905.1 Acetobacter persici JCM 25330 | reverse complement strand
TAGCCCGCCCGTCATGCGCGGCATTTTCCGGGCTTTCCAGCATGTCGGTTTCCGCATGATCCTGCACATGCAGCACGGCATCCGCCTGCCCCAGTAACCGGGCGAGGGTCGCGGTATCCTGCCCGCCATCCCGCCCGCCGCCGTAAGTCCATGCGGAATTTTCAAGCCATGCCTGACCAAGAGCCGCCTGATCCGCCCCCGTGCCGGTTTGCAGAGCGTCCTCCAGCCCCGTGCCGTAAGAACCGGACGCCGCACCAAAATGCGGGCGGTC
The DNA here is from genome assembly GCF_000613905.1 of Acetobacter persici JCM 25330. Classification (GTDB taxonomy): domain Bacteria; phylum Pseudomonadota; class Alphaproteobacteria; order Acetobacterales; family Acetobacteraceae; genus Acetobacter; species Acetobacter persici. Next base: position 479 of record NZ_BAJW01000220.1, on the reverse strand, counting down.
GCACGGGTTCGGGCCGCGCCCTCCAGCCCCTGTACGCTGGCGGCCAGAGGGTTCCACTCCGCGGCTTCCCGACGGCTGGCAACGGCCTGCACCACCTGATCAAACAGGGCGATCTGGTCCGGAAAGGCATCCCGGAACAGGCCGGAAATACGCAGCGTGACATCCACACGCGGGCGGTTGAGCACGGGCAGCGGAATGATTTCAAACCCGCTGACATGCCCGGTGCCTGCGGCGCGCTGCACCGTAACGCCCATCAGCCGGAGTGCGAGGGCCATATCCTCCCCACCGGTGCGCATGCTGGCTGAGCCCCACAAATCCATGACCAGATGGGTCAGCGGTTCCCCCTGCTCCTGCATATGCCGGGTGAGCAGCAGTTTTTCCATTTTTTCCGCCAGCACCATGGCAGAGGGCGTTGGCAGCGCACGCGGGTCCAGCGTGAAGAGGTTCCGCCCGGTGGGCAGCACATCCAGCCGCCCGCG
>NZ_BAJW01000221.1 GCF_000613905.1 Acetobacter persici JCM 25330 | reverse complement strand
GGCAGATCTTGGGCGAAAGGCCTGGGATCTGCGTAAGAAATACTGGCAGCCAGGGGAGGGGGCATGGACGGCCTTTCGTGAGGCTGTGCACCAGTGCCATCCGCATCTGCCGGTGGAAGAAAAGCTCGTACAGGATGGTCATGAGTTTGACTCCCTTTACGAATTGGCTGTGTATCGGCGGATCAAGTCTACCCTGCCTTCGACGTTAAAGCTCGACATTCATCCTGTTGTGAAAGGATGCCTTTTTCAGGAAGAGGCTTTTGCCGACTTCAAAGTGAGTTCGACCCAGTCCGGCAAAAGCTGTTTTATCGAAGTGGTCGGTCTGTTTGACCGGACATTTACAGCTTACTCTTCCACGCAGAAGGAGCGAAAGGACGAGACCTTAAGGCGACTGCATCGCTATCCATCCAGTCAGCGCCCGATCCTTATTTTCAAGGACATGGTCTGTGATCCTCACCAGGTGACTGCCGCCCTCAGGCAGGCAATTGCGGCAGTCGCGGAGGACGGGCTGCGAACCGCTGCCTGACGGGGGTGCTTGCCGAATGACGCTATGATGACGCCTGAGTGTGGGTGTCACTGTCTGAAAAGTGGCGTCATGACATCAGAAACATGCTGTCATGCTCGTGTCATGACTGCTGTCACTGAGAAGATGGCAACAGATGCGAGAAAGCCCGAGATCAAGGAAATGGCAGAAAACAGCTATTTCCTTTGGTGTACTTATGGTCGTTGCTAT
>NZ_BAJW01000222.1 GCF_000613905.1 Acetobacter persici JCM 25330 | reverse complement strand
TTATGTTTCGGAACGGGGGCATGCCTTTATTGACCGCGCCCTGTATCTCCCGAAAGACTGGACATCAAAGCCTGAGCGTCTGAAGCGGGCCCACGTTCCCGATGACGTGGTGTTTGCAACCAAACCGGCGTTAGCCTCGATGATGATTGAGCGAAGTATTGAGGCCGGTGTGCCGTTCCGCTGGGTTGCAGCAGACAGCGTGTATGGCGTGGGCGACGTAGAACGCACGCTTCGCCGGGCAGGAATTGGATATGTGCTTGGGGTCAAGGGCAATCACTGGTTCGGATCATGGGCAACGGAACCGCTGATTGCCGGAGAGGCGAAAGATATTGCAGCAGGACTGCCAGACCAGGCCTGGCGTCGTCTGTCAGCGGGGCACGGCACAAAAGGTGAGCGACTTTATGACTGGGCGTATCTTCCGCTTGCTGATCTGGATGCTGAAGAATTTGACTGCCCTATAGCCGGACCATGGACACGTGGCCTGTTGATCCGCCGAAACATCGCTGACGGGGACCTTGCCTATTTTACGACCTGGAGCCCGAAAGGGACAACCACGCAGGAACTGGTGAACGTTGAAGGGACGCGCTGGAGGATCGAAGAAGGGTTCGAGACGGCCAAAAACGAATTTGGTCTTGATCATAACGAGACCCGCTCCTGGCATGGTTGGCATCGGCATGTCTCTCTGGTCATGCTGGCCTATGCCGTCATGG
>NZ_BAJW01000223.1 GCF_000613905.1 Acetobacter persici JCM 25330 | reverse complement strand
CGCGGGGGACAGCAGCCAGTTGACCGGCAGGCGCGTCAATACACTCAGCCCACAGGCGACATCCAGCCGCACCCGGTCCACACAGGATTCAGCCGGAGCAGGTTCATCCCGTGCGGCCTGAAACCGCAGCCTGCGCAAAAGTCGCCATGCCATTATGGCACGCCACCGCCGCCCGAAGCAGCGGGATCGCCAGTGCCGCGCCAGAGGCTTCCCCCAGCCGCAAACCAAGGTCCAGCAACGGCACCAGCCCTAGCTTTTCCGCGAGCCGCGCGTGGCCTGCCTCGGCGGAACAATGGGAAAGGCGTGTATGAGCCAGTCCCCCCGTTGCAGCCCCGCTCCGAGCCTGATCTTCAAGCCCGGCGCCAGTCTCATTACCAGCTCAGCTTTGGCTTCGGCGTTACCTGCGGCCAGCCGCGCCAACGGAGCGACCGCCGCCGTACAGACAAATCCATCCAGCAGCACCGGGATACCGGAATGTCGCGCCGCCAGTGTCGCCCCCAGCAAAGCCGCGAGTTCATACCCGCCGAGCCTGCGGGCTATTTCCAGCGGGTCATATACGGGCGTTACAGTGCCCAACTGCTTTGCGCGTTCGCCCTCCGCCGCAGAGGCCCCCTGTGCCGTTGCCATTTCTGCCTTATGGTGCGCCAGAGCGGCATCAATCACGCGCGCTTTATGCGCCACGCCGGGGGCATCCAGCCCGGTG
>NZ_BAJW01000224.1 GCF_000613905.1 Acetobacter persici JCM 25330 | reverse complement strand
GGTATGGCCGTAATACCCATGAAAGGCCCGGCCTTCCTGATGGCCATGGATACGGTCATCCGTGGCGTCCACATCCAGAATGATCCGGGTGGGTGCGCGCTCATGCTGATCCATGAACACGCTCACAAACAGGGCTGCGAGCGCATCATGATCCGCAATGATCCGACAGTAACGATCGGCCTGCTGCCCACTGCACTCCAGGCGGTTCAGCGTGGATTTTCCGGCCAGTGCCGCGCAGTTCGCCCGGCCTCCCGACAGACGGCCAGACACCAGACCCAGAACAGGATCATGGCGCAACGTATCATGGTCATTAAGATCTTCGTAACCCAGAGCCAGCCCCATGATCCGCTGACGGACAAGGTCTTCAACCCGGTATTCCACATAGGCAGGATGCCGCTCATCGCGAAAACATGCCGCAAAACGGCGGCTGAACCCCAGACGATCATCAACCTGCTTGAGCAGAATGGCACCGCCATCCGAACTCATCCGACCCCCGTCAAAACGGGTCACAACACGCCGTCCACAGGAGGCTGGAAATTCATATGCGCTCACGCTACACTCTGTCTGCATCGGGTTCGTTTATTGATTATGAGAACTTCTTTTCTGCAAAACAGACTTTTTCATAATCTAACCCGATGTACAACTCTCGTGTGAGATATCCGCGTCGAA
>NZ_BAJW01000225.1 GCF_000613905.1 Acetobacter persici JCM 25330 | reverse complement strand
TGGCCGGAGGGTTTTGATGCACACCACGTTCCGCAACCGGACTGCGGGCCTGCGTTCCCTCCGCAGCGCCATGCGCCGCACCCTGCGCTTCTCCTTGCCCTGCCCCCTGCGCACGGGCGGCAACGGGCACCACGCCCGAGACAACAACAGTGGCCAGCAAGATCTGCCGTGCGTGAGCGCACACCCGCATCAGGTTTATCCTTTCTCTGCTCCGGTCTGGCCGACCGGATAAAATTTCCGCACCAGTGGCTGAATGGTCATGCCCTGTACAAGAATGGTGAAGACAACAACACTATAGCTGACACACAAAAGCAGTTCCCGCTCCGGCCTCCCGGGCAGGCTGAGAGCCAGCGCCAGAGAAATACCACCCCGCAGGCCGCCGCCCGTCAGCACCGCCAGCACGCCCAGACGCTCCCTGCGCAGAACATACAGGGGGAGTGTGGCCAGAAGCACGCTGGCCCCGCGCACCAGCACAGCCAGCGGCAGCGCGATACAGGCGGCCGCCACCACCGGCAGGGCAAAGCTGAGGGCCACAAGCTGAAGCCCGATAATAACAAACAGGAGGGCGTTCAGAATCTCATCCACATGGCTCCAGAACCCGGCGAGGTCCACCCGGCCCTGCGGTGTCAGCGCCGCCTGCGCAACGGGTGCGCCGAGC
>NZ_BAJW01000226.1 GCF_000613905.1 Acetobacter persici JCM 25330 | reverse complement strand
CGCGCTGGAGCGTCTGGCGCTCGGGCTGGCCCAGCTTGCAGCGTCTCCGGCAGCCACGCGCCACGCCCTTCCTTCCTCCTCCGTTCTGCCGCGTTACGCACATCTTCTGGTTGTGAGTGATTTTCTATGCGCCGAGGAGGCGTTCCAGACCTGCCTGCATCATCTGGCCGGTCGCCCGGTCCGCAGCCATCTGGTGCAGGTGACGGACCCGGCGGAACGCACACTCCCCTATCAGGGCCGCGTGCGTTTTGAAGGGCTGGAAGGCGAAGCGGAGATTGACCTGCCAAACGTGCAAACCCTGCAACAGGATTACAGGCGTCTGATTGAAGCCCGGACGGCGCAGCTTACAGCCCTCGCCACCCGTTATGGGCATGACCTTGTTCTGCACAGCACGGATCAGTCGCCCATGCCTGCGCTGCTGGCGCTCCATACTCTTCTGTCTGGGCACACGGGTCTGTCCGGTAAGGGTGGGAGGCGATCATGATCTTTCTTGCCCCGCTGGCCCTGTTCGGCTTGCTCACCCTCCCGCTCGTCTGGTGGCTGCTCCGCGCCACACCGCCTGCCCCCCGCGTGCAGCGCTTTCCGGCG
>NZ_BAJW01000227.1 GCF_000613905.1 Acetobacter persici JCM 25330 | reverse complement strand
CATCGTCAGCGGTGACATCGTGCGTTTGACCGGAGGCACGCCGTGTTCCCTGGCCGAAATTCTGGCGAGTATCGCCGGAGGACTGGGGCAGTCGTAGCACCGCACTTGCTGGGTGCTTTGCTGCGCCATTCGACGGAGGTCCGCGCCACCGGTGCAAGTAGGCTTGGAATTGCAGGTACATGACCACGTTGGAGGCGTAGTTCAGCAAGAGGTCAGGTCCAACTGGATGTCGGCGTTGCAGGGCACTCGACCAGATGGCTTTCCAGGGCGATGGCGTCCGGGGCGGCTAGCAACTGTGTTTGAGCGGCCTCTCGTCACAATCACCAACGCTATCCTCAAAAGCGGAGTGCCATGGCGCATTAGCTCCGCCGCTTAAACACTGTTGCTAATTCAGACCGTCACGAGGCTCAACGAAAGTGCTATTCCTCTCACTGTCGAACCGATCGCGTGCCGTTCTGAATGCCGCAGCGTTGTCAATAATCCACCGCCAAAGAGGCATCATTCCTACGAGCAGCCCCTTTCCCAACGGAGTGAGAGTATAATCCACCCGTGGCGGGACCTCACCGTAATCATGGCGAATAAT
>NZ_BAJW01000228.1 GCF_000613905.1 Acetobacter persici JCM 25330 | reverse complement strand
ATCAGGCGCGAGCCCCCCGGCCTCTCACTCTGCGTCTGATGGTAAGGCCACGCCTGCACAGGCGCTGATTGCCAAAGGCCGCTACATTGCCGCCGCAGCGGACTGCGCGGCCTGCCACAGCATGCCCGGCTCGGCCCCCTATGCCGGGGGCTATGCCTTTCAGCTTCCTATCGGCACGCTGTATTCCTCCAACATCACACCGGATAAAACCCATGGCATCGGCCGCTGGACGGAAGCGCAATTTGTCCGCGCCATCCGGGAAGGCGTGCGGCCCGATGGTGCCTCGCTTTACCCGGCCATGCCCTTCCCCTCCTATGCCCGCATGACGGACGCGGACCTGCATGCGCTGTATGTCTATTTCATGCAGGGGGTGCAGCCTGTCGCGCAGGCCGTGCGGCCTAACAGTATTCCATGGCCCCTTTCCATGCGCTTCCCGCTGGCGGTGTGGCGCTGGGTCTTCGCGCCCTCACCGGACGCCGCACGCAAATCGGCGGAACGCCCGTTCCCCACGCCGGAGATGGCACGCGGCGCTTATCTGGTGGAAGGCCCCGGCC
>NZ_BAJW01000229.1 GCF_000613905.1 Acetobacter persici JCM 25330 | reverse complement strand
TGCGTGGCGCAGCCGGCCAAGGCCAGCAGCATCAACGGCAAAGCGTAAAAACGGAAAGACGGGTTCATGGTTTTGCTCCTTCAGAAGAATCCAGTTCGCGCGCCCAGGACAGGCCGTTGACGTAGATGCCCAGGGGGTTCTTGCGCAGGCGCTGCTCGGTGCGTGGGGTCTGCTGCACGATGGAAATCACCGCGTTCCAGCGTTCGGTGCCGGCAGCGGCGCCGTTGACGAAACGCTGCTCCGTCCAGCGCACGTTGAAAGACGTGTCGCTGGCGCGGGTCTGCTCGGCAAAGCTGCCGCCGTACTCCTTCACCAACTGCGCGCCCAAATTGGGCAGCACTTCCTTTCCATAGGCGCCCCGGCGCCCGTCCAAGACCTGCGAGCGGATGCGCTGGCCGATGCGCCAGTAGAGCATTGTCAGCTCGCTATTCACCGTCGAGGCGGCGCGCTTGCGCGCCGCCTCGATCAGTGCCCCGAATGTCGCCCAGCAGCGCCGAAGGCGCTGCGGACGATGCTGCGGATGACCGGCGCGTGTTCATGCCACCGCCTCCGCAAG
>NZ_BAJW01000230.1 GCF_000613905.1 Acetobacter persici JCM 25330 | reverse complement strand
ATCGTTGCCTGCTACAGTGACCGGGCGATCTCCGGCACAACCCTGCTCCGCCCCGGAATTCAGGACCTGATGGCACAGGCGCGGATCGGACAGTTTGACATCGTGCTGGCAGAGGGTCTGGACCGCCTGTCCCGTGATCAGGAAGACGTGGCGGGTTTTTACAAGCGCATGAAGTTTGCGGACGTGCGAATCGAGACGCTCAGTGAGGGCAGGATCACTGCTCTGCATATTGGTCTGACCGGCACAATGAACGCGGAATACATCGAGAAACTCTCAAAAAACACCCATCGCGGCCTCTACGGTCGTATTAAGGACGGTAAATCAGGAGGTGGGCTATGTTATGGCTACGATGTTCTCAAGCTCCGCGATGCAGAGGGTGAACGCATTTGCGGCGAACGCGCTATCAATAACGAGCAGGCCCAGATCGTCCACCGGATTTTTCAAGATTACGCTAACGGCAAGGCTCCCAAAGCCATAGCTCTCGCCTTGAACGCAGAAGGTCTTCGCGGGCCGCTTTCAGGAGCCTGGGGGCCATCAACCCTCAATGGCAATC
>NZ_BAJW01000231.1 GCF_000613905.1 Acetobacter persici JCM 25330 | reverse complement strand
CCGGCAGGAGATGCCGCGCTGGGCTGCTAATGCGCAGGCACGACCGCGCCGCCGGGGCAGAACCCCCCAGCCAGTGCCGACTTTGCCTGATAATCAGATAACCCTGAAAGCTATTGCGCCCAGTTGGGTGCAGGTGAGGGATGCCAGCGGTAAGGTCGCATATGACCATATCATGCAGGTGGGGGACCAGTGGGCGGTGCCTGTGGACGGTGGGCCATATAGTCTGACCGTTGGGAATGCCGGTGGGGTCGTGCTCAGCGCAGGTGCTGTCACCACGCAGCCTCTGGGTAAAAATGGAGCGGTGCGCAGAAAGCTGGTTCTGACCCCTGAGGCCGTCAAAGATGGTTCTCTGGCTGGAACCACGCAGAGCGCCCCTGCGGGTGGTGTTACTCCTGCTCCGGCTGCCACTCCTGCGGGAGCAGGGGGAAGTTCGGGTCCAGCAATGCTCGAAAATAAGCTACCCGCTGGTGCTGGTGTTGTTGATGCAGGCACCGGCACCGGTGTTGCGGGTCAGGCGCCCGCTGTCGGGCCGAAT
>NZ_BAJW01000232.1 GCF_000613905.1 Acetobacter persici JCM 25330 | reverse complement strand
TATTTCGTTATCTGGCCGCTGATCACGACAACGAATACATGATGATCGACAGCACCATTGTCCGGGCGCATCAGCATAGTGCCGGAGCGCTCAAAAAAGGGGCACGGATCAGGCCATCGGATGATCACGAGGCGGGTTGACGACAAAGATCCATGCCATCTGCGACGCTCTGGGCAATCCGGTGAAACTCGGCATCACACCGAGACAAGATGCCGATATCACCCAGACGGAACCGCTTCTGGAAAACATCGACTCGGATGCTTTCCTTGCTGACAGGCGTATGACGCGGACAGGTTGATCGATTGGTTGATACAGCGCGGGATTACTCTGGTCATCCCGCCAAAACGCAACAGAACGACACGACGGAAAACCGATTTTTTTCTCTACCGCGAACGGAACCTTGTTGAGAGGTTCTTCAATAAACTCAAGCAGTTTCGCGCTATCGCAGCCCGCTACGATAAACTGAAATCGACCTTCCTCGCAGCCGTGCAGTTCGCCTCAATCATTATCCTGCTTAACTGACGACATGCCGTAG
>NZ_BAJW01000233.1 GCF_000613905.1 Acetobacter persici JCM 25330 | reverse complement strand
GGTTACTTCAATGCCCTGTAAAGCGTTGAAAGTCTGTTTCTTGTCCCATGCCACGCCAGTATCGCGTGCGAACGCAAGACGATATTTCCGTATTCCGTCATCAGGGTGTGCGGCGACTTCTGCGCGTAGCCTATCCATATCCCACAGTTCCCGAATGACAGGGCGGCCAAGATAGTGCTCCATCTTTTCGGCGAGTTGAGCGTAGGAGAACGTATCCCCGGCAACGTAAACCACCTCGTTCTGGATCGGCGGTTTATGGGCGAGGATGCTCGCTGTAAGTCGTCCTATATCTTCGGAAGTGGTCACCGTCAGACGGTTATCCCAACCGCCGAGTGCGCGAACCTTGGCGCCCTGAAGATCCACCAAACCGAAAGCTGGCTCAAACAGAAAGCTGGTGAAGATTCCTGTCGAAATGATTATCCATTGGGTCGCAGATTGATTGCGCAGCATGTCCCTTACGTCTGATTGCTCATCAAATACTGGCTGCCCGCTGCCACGTCCAACAACATCGTAATCGACACCAAA
>NZ_BAJW01000234.1 GCF_000613905.1 Acetobacter persici JCM 25330 | reverse complement strand
AGTTACTTCAATGCCCTGTAAAGCGTTGAAAGTCTGTTTCTTGTCCCATGCCACGCCAGTATCGCGTGCGAACGCAAGAAGATATTTCCGTATTCCGTCATCAGGGTGTGCGGCGACTTCTGCGCGTAGCCTATCCATATCCCACAGTTCCCGAATGACAGGGCGGCCAAGATAGTGCTCCATCTTTTCGGCGAGTTGAGCGTAGGAAAACGTATCCCCGGCAACGTAAACCACCTCGTCCTGGATCGGCGGTTTATGGGCGAGGATACTCGCTGTGAGTCGCCCTATATCTTCGGAAGTGGTCACCGTCAGACGGTTATCCCAACTGCCGAGTGCGCGAACCTTGGCACCCTGAAGGTCCACCAAACCGAAAGCTGGTTCAAACAGAAAGCTGGTGAAGATTCCTGTCGAAACAATTATCCATCGGGTCGCAGATTGATTGCGCAGCATGTCCCTTACGTCTGATTGCTCATCAAATACTGGCTGCCCGCTGCCACGTCCAACAACATCGTAATCGACACCGAA
>NZ_BAJW01000235.1 GCF_000613905.1 Acetobacter persici JCM 25330 | reverse complement strand
CGTGCCGCGCGCCTGATCGCCGAGACCATCGACATGATCGCGGTACTGTCCGGGCGCGGCAGCGCGCGCCGGCTGGCCGAACTCGCCACCGTCCAGGGCCTGACCCCGGATTGGAACTACATCCTCACCCCCGCCGGAGACCCGTCATGACAAGCATGATTGCCCTGCGCCGCCGCTTTGCCGTAGCTGGCGCCACCCTCTCGCTCGCTCTGCTGTCGGCGCCGGCCTACGCCTCGGGCTCCAGCATGCCCTGGGAAACCCCGCTCAACGAGATCCTGGAATCCGTGCAGGGGCCGGTGGCCAAGATCATCTCGGTGATCATCATCACCGTGACCGGCCTGACCCTGGCCTTCGGCGAGACCTCGGGCGGCTTCCGCCGCCTGATCCAGATCGTCTTCGGCCTGTCCATCGCTTTTGCCGCGTCCAGCTTTTTCCTGTCCTTCTTCTCCTTCTCGGGCGGGGCGCTGATCTGATGGAGCCTGACAGCATTCCCGGCTTCACCGCCCCGGTGCATCGCGCC
>NZ_BAJW01000236.1 GCF_000613905.1 Acetobacter persici JCM 25330 | reverse complement strand
GTCCGGACAACCTTGGTCGGGTCGATAATCCCGGCAGCAACAAGGTCCTTATATTCACCAAGCTGCGCATCAAACCCATAATTGTAGTCGGAATTTTCCAGAACCTTTCCCGCAACCACAGCTCCGTCTTCACCCGCGTTGGCTGCAATCTGGCGCAGCGGGGCCTGAAGTGCTTTGCGCACAATATCTCCGCCAACGCGCTGATCGTCATTATGGAAGTGCAAATGCGCCACCACCTCTGTCGCACGCGCCAGAGCCGTCCCGCCACCGGGCACAATACCTTCCTCAACCGCAGCGCGGGTTGCGTTCAGGGCATCATCCACACGGTCACGCCGTTCTTTGACTTCTGTCTCGGTTGCCCCTCCGACACGGATAATCGCAACACCCCCGGCGATCTTGGCCAGACGTTCCTGAAGCTTCTCACGGTCATAATCAGACGTGGTGTCAGCGATCTGCGCCCGGATCTGCCCGACACGCGCCTTGATGGCGTCCTCCTGCCCTTCCCC